>NZ_JBZFLK010000023.1:0-85947 GCF_058448985.1 Pseudonocardia sp. DxW
AGGGCGACGTCGAGGGCGGCCAGCGGAGTGCGTTCCTGCCAGGTTCGTCCGCTGTCGCTGCTGGTCATCAGCAGTCCGCGGGTGGCGTCGAAGCCAACGACGGCCGTGCCGTCGACGTCGAGCGCGTGGAAGTCGACCTGGCCGTGCAGGCTGATCGGCTCCCACGTCGCACCGCCGTCGGTGCTGCGGACCAGGCCGAGCGGGTTCGGTGTGCTGGTGTCCTGGGGGGCGGGGTGGCCGCTGGCCAGATACGCCGCCGGTCCGGCGACGGTGAAGCCCATCAGATCCGGTCCGCCGGTCTGCGGTGAGGTTTGGCGCGGGGCCAGTGTCCCCTCGGGGGTGAGGCCGAACAGACCGTGGTGGCCTGCGATCACGATGCCGCCGTCGGCAGGGTCGACCCCGACCCCGTGGACGTGACCAACCCGGTCGAACAGGTCGGCGGTGGTGTCGGCAGCGGTGGGGGAGGTGCCTGGCTGAGCCGGTCCGCCACAGCCCGCCAGCAGTACGGCGATGCCTGCGGTGAGCAGGGCGTAGGCGGGGCGGGATCGAGTTCTGCGGGGGTTGGGTTTCGTGCGGCGTGCGGAACGTCTATCGATCATCAGCAGTGGTGGTTTCTCTTCAGTCGGGTCGTGCTCCGGCAGCGCGGTGGGCTCGGCGGGCCGAGCCTTGAGCAGGATGTGGAGACCGTCGTGGCTGCGCGGTCATCGACCGTCGCCACATGCCGCGCGGCGGTCGGCGGGGGGTGTGCGGGCAGACAGCGCCCGAACCGCGCACCCGAGCAGGCAGCGCAGAACCGCACGGCCGGGCTCGGATGTGGCGGCCGTGATCACGGCGGACAGCGGACCTCGAGCAGTAGGCCGACTCGCGCTCTTCGCCATCGGACAGCCTCCTTCGTCGATACGGGCGGGGGGTATGTTACGGACTACCGTACATACCCCCCGCCCGTATCGGTCAGGGGTGAGAGCGACCTTTCGGTGCCGGCTCACCCTGACCGGGGGCCCGTCAGCCGAGGAGCTCGCGCATCTCGGTGATCTCGGTTTCCTGGGCGTCGACGATCTGCTGGGCCAGTGCCTTCGCCTCGGGGTTGGTCCCGTTGGCGAGTTCGGTCTGGGCCATCTGCACCGCACCTTCGTGGTGGGCGATCATCATCTCGAGGAACATGCGGTCGAAGTCGGCGCCGTTGGCCTGCTTGAGCTGGCCCATCTGCTCGGGGGTCATCATCCCGGCCATGCCGCCGTGGTCCATGCCGCTCTGTCCCATGCCGTCTTGGCCCATGCCGTTCTGGTCGGGGCCGTGGCCCATCGACTCGTGGTCCATCTCGGGCATGGCGCCGGGTGCGGGCGCGTCCCAGGCGGTGAGGAAGGTCTGCATCTGCGCGATCTCCGGGCCTTGGGCCTGCTCGATCTTGGTGGCGAGGCGGCGGACGTCGTCGCTGCCGGCGCGGTCGGTGGCCAGCTTCGACATCTTCAGGGCCTGCTGGTGGTGCGGGATCATGCCCTGGGCGAAGGCGATGTCGGCCTGGTTGTGCTCGGCCGAGATCGCCGCGCTGGGGGCGGCGGCGCTGGTGGGGGTGGGTGCCGGGTTCGCGGGTGTGGCGCTGCCGGCGGGATCCGGACCGCCGCAGGCGGTCAGGACGAGGGCAGCAGTCAGTGTCGTGGCCGCGGCGGCCACGTTGGTGATCTTCATGTGTGGTTCTGGCTCTCCGTGTCGGAACGTGTGATCAGACCGGATCCGGCGCTCTGTCGCGCCGGGGGCCGATCAGGTCCGCATCACGCAGAGCTGGGCGAGTCTTCGGGGGACGGGCGGTGGCCGCTGGGCCGGTATGCCGTGGGCCAGCTGGCGGGCCGGGGTGACCGAGACCGGGAGCGTCAGGCGTCCGAGGAACAGCCACGCCGCGAGCAGCGCGAGCCCGGCGGCGGCCAGCACCGCCAGGCACAGGTGCAGCAGGTGGGCGTCGTACTCGCCGTGGTCGGCCGGCATCGGGCCGTGGGCGGCCGCGGCCGAGACCGGTGCAGACGGCGGCGTGGAGGCCGCGTCGGCTCGCAGGTCGGTGTGTTCGACTACGGACGTAGCGACCGCACCCTGATGCCCGGTGTCCGTTGCGGGGGCGGCAGCCGGGGCGACGAGCGCGTGCATCCCGACGAGCCCGAGCAGGACAGGCAGGACCAGCAGCACCAGCTGCAGTCCGTGTTGCCTGTTGCCCATGTCGGCCACGGTACCGGCGTGACTGCGCGCACTGTGCGGTCAGTAGGACGACGGTGCCTGGGCGCCACGGAAATGGCAGCGCTTCCCGGGCTGGCGCGCGGGTGCATCACCCCGACCCGCCATGGATAGTCGTTACCGGCCGGCGGAGTGGTCTGCGGACCTGTTGAGCGTCGAGGAAGGTCAGGTCAGTGAGTCGAGGGCGGTACGTAGCCGTTTGCCGGCGTCGGCCGCGGTGTCGGCGAGTTCGGCTTGGCCGCCGGCGGCGATGCCGAGCAGGGCGCCGGGATCGACGGCTTGGACGATGGTGCGTCCCTCGGCGCGTCGGATGGTGACATTGCAGGGCAACAGTAAGCCGACCTCTGGGCTGGCAGAGAGCGCGGCGTGGGCGAGGCTCGGATTGCAGGCGCCGAGGATGGTGTAGTCGTCGACTTGCTCGCCTAGCTTTGCGGCGAGGGTGGCCTTGATGTCGATAGTGGTCAGCACGCCGAAGCCCTGCTCGGCGAGGGCCGTCGTGACGGCGTCGATGGCCTGTTGGTGGTCGAGATCGACCTCGACGGTGTGGGCGATCTGCATCGCTACTGGCTCCCTGTCATGTGCGGGTGCGAGCCCGGGTGGACGGGCTCACGACACTTCCGGAATACCCCGGGGGGTACGGTCGTTGTGCGGACGGCGAGCCCACGGACCCACCGTGGGATGCCCGGGAACGGAGACCGCCATGCAGGTTCAGGCCAAGGAACTCAGTGATGTGGTGAGCCGGCTTCGCCGCGTGGAGGGTCAGATCAGCGGGATCATCCGCATGATCGAGGAGGGGCGTGAGTGCAAGGACGTGGTCACCCAGCTCGCCGCCGCGGCCCGGGCGCTGGATAAGGCCGGCTTCAAGATCATCGCGACCGGCTTGCGGCACTGCATGACCGAGAACGACGAGGGAGAGCGCGCCGTCGACGTGGCCGAGATGGAGCGACTCTTCCTCTCCCTGGCCTGAGCGCGCAGGCCCCCGCGCTCCGGCCGGACCGACGTCAGGAGTGGCGAGAACGCTGCTCCTGACGGACCTTCGGCCAGAACGACGATCAATCACACGGTAGGGCATACCCTACCGGGTAGGGAATCTGATGATTAACATTCGAACGATTGCGACGTCCGGCCTCGGTGATCGCAGCTACCTGGTCACCGACGGCGAGGTGGCCGTGGTGATCGATCCGCAGCGCGACATCGACCGGGTCCTGGACCTGGCCACCGACCTCGGCGTGACGGTGACCCACGTTGCCGAGACCCACATCCACAACGACTACGTCACCGGCGGGCTCGACCTCGCGCAGCGCACCGGCGCGGCGTATCTGGTCAACGCCGCGGACGAGGTCGGCTTCGACCGCACCCCGATCGCCGACGGCGAGCAGGTCACGACCGGGACGATGGGTCTGCGGGCGATTGCCACCCCGGGACATACCCACCATCACCTGTCCTACGCCCTGCTCGACACCACCGCCGACACAGGTGGCGAGGTGGTGGCGGTGTTCACCGGCGGGTCGATGCTCTACGGCACCACCGGGCGCACCGACCTCGTCTCGCCCGCCGACACCGTCGAGCTGACCCACGCCCAGTTCCACTCGGTGCGCCGGCTGGTCGCCGAGCTGCCCGCCGCGGCCGCGGTCTACCCCACCCACGGATTCGGCAGCTTCTGCGCCAGCACCCCGGCCAGCGGCGCCGACGGCTCCACCGTCGGGCAGGAGGCCACCAGCAACCCGGCACTGACCCAGGACGAGCAGGACTACGTCGACACGCTGATCGCCGGACTGGGGGCGTTCCCGACCTACTACGCCCGCATGAGCCCGGCGAACACAGCCGGTCCCGCCCCGGTCGACCTGTCGGCCCCGGAACCGGTCGACCCCGCGGAGCTGCGACGCCGCCTCGAGGCCGGCCAGTGGGTGGTCGACCTGCGTGAGCGCACCGCGTTCGCCGCCGGTCACCTGCCCGGCTCGCTAGGCTACGAACTCTCGACACCATTCGTCACCTACTTCGGCTGGACGTTCGACTTCGACGCCGAGCTGACCCTGATCGGCGACGACCCGCAGCAGGTCGCCGACGCCCAACGCGAACTGGTCCGGATCGGCATCGACCGCTTCGCCGGCGCCGCGACCGGCCCGATCGAGTCCCTCGATGCCGGGCAGGGTCTGCGTTCCTACCCGGTCTCGGACTTCGCCGGCCTGGCCGCGGCCCGCGCCGAGCGCGGCCAGGATGCGCTGTTCATCGTTGACGCCCGCCGCGACGAGGAACGCGCCGCCGGTGGGGTGCAAGGCTCGGTGCACATCCCGCTGCACGAGCTGGCAGGCCGCCGCGACGAGGTTCCCGGCGGCCAGGTGTGGGTCTACTGCGGCTCGGGGTATCGCGCCTCGATCGCCGCCTCGATGCTCGACCGGCCCGGCCGCGACCTGGTCCTGATCAACGACGACTGGCCCCGGGCCGCCGACGCCGGGCTGACCATCACCGACCAGTCCACCACCGGCAGCTGACCCCTGCCCAGGCGCCACGCACGGGCGCCTCCCAGGAGCCCGCCCACCAGCCGGCGCAGCTCCACGGGGCGAGTCGCCTCGACGTAGCACGAGAGGACTCCTTCTCCCATGACCACGACCTCCACGCCCGAAACCTCCCCGACCGGGCATACCGTCGACGCCAACGCCGTCATCGCCCGGCACCAGGCCGCCGCGCGCGACGGGACCGGTACACCGGTGGTCGTCGACGTCCGCAGCGCGGCCGAATACGGGACCTCTCACATCCGCGGCTCCTACCACGTGCCGCTGGCCACGCTGGCCGAGCACACCCGTGACCTCGCCGCCCACATTGAGGGCCCGGTGGTGCTGGTGTGCCAGTCCGGGGTGCGCGCTGAGCAGGCTCGGCGCCACCTCGCCGCGGCGGGGCTGGAACACGCCCACGTCCTCGACGGCGGCCTGCCCGCCTACACCGCCGCCGGCGGTGACATCGTGCGCGGCCCTCAGGTCTGGGCGCTGGAGAGGCAGGTCCGGCTCGTCGCCGGAGCTCTCGTGCTCGCCGGGCTGACCGCCGGACGGTACCTCTCGCCGAGGGGCCGGCTGCTGGCCGGCGGAATCGGCGCCGGGCTCACCTTCTCCGCGCTGAGCAACACTTGCGCCATGGGCGCCGCCCTGGCCCGGCTCCCGCTCAACCGCGACGTCGCCGAGCCCGAGGTCAGCCAGATCCTCGCCGCGTTGCGGGCCCGGCGGAACGAACGCCCCCGGGACACGCAGCGGTGATCGTTCTCGCGGCAGGGTTCGGGCTGCTCATCGGCGCCCTGCTCGGCCTCGTGGGCGGCGGTGGCGGCATCCTTGCCGTGCCCGCCCTCGTCTACGGGCTCGGGCTGCCGCTGGCCGAGGCGGTCCCGGCATCGCTGGTGGTGATCGGTCTGGCCTCAACGGTCGCGGTCGCCCCCCGCGTCCGCCACGAGGTCAACTGGCGCCTCGCCGCGATCATCGGCGCCGCGGGCATCCCCACTGCTGTTATCGGTGGGATCGTCAACCAGCAACTCGACGGCCGATGGCTGATGCTCGTGTTCGCCGCACTCATGGTCACCGCCGGACTGCGGATGCTGCGCGACACCGACGAGGCCGGCGGGGTATGCGAGCTTCCCGGCGGCGGCGTCGCCTGGCGCCGCTGCCTGCCCCGCGCCGTCGCGACCGGGCTGCTGGTCGGGTTCCTGACCGGGCTGCTCGGCGTCGGTGGCGGGTTCCTGCTCGTGCCCGCCCTCGTCGTCGCCCTCGGGCTACGGACCCCGAACGCGGTGGCCACCTCGCTGGTCGTCATCGTCATCAACTCGATCGCCGCCCTGCTGCCCTACCTCACCGCCGGCAGCGCTGCCGGCACCGCAGGCGGGCTGGACTGGCCCATCATCGCCCCGTTCGCCGCCGCCGCGATCCTCGCCTCGCTCCCGGCCGGCCGCCTCGCCCGCCGGTTGCCCGCGAGGACGCTGAGCCGCGGGTTCGCCACGCTGGTCCTGCTCGTCGCCGCCGGCGTGACCGCCCAGACCGTCGTCGCCCTCGCCACCACCTGACTTGCAGCGAAACGACACGAAGGAGCACACCGTATGACCGTCCGTGAGATCTCCGTCGACGACCTCGCCGCCGCCCGCGACACCGGCGAGGCGACCGTGATCGACGTCCGCAACCCCGACGAGTACGCCGAGGGCCACATCCCCGGGGCCCGCCTGATTCCGTTGCCCGAACTCGGTGACCGCCTCACCGAGGTCCCCACCGACCGTCCGGTGCACCTCGTGTGCCAGTCCGGCGGACGCAGCACCCAAGGCGCCGAACTGCTCACCGCGGCCGGACTCGACGCGGTATCGGTCACCGGCGGCACCACGGGCTGGATCGACTCCGGACACCCCACCACCACCGGATAGCGCGCCACCCCACCGGGTAGCGAGCCGCATCACAGCACTGCACGAGAGCGACACCCGACGCCCCCTGCACCGAGCAGGGCGCCGGGCGAGGAGGTCATGACCATGATGGGTGGATCGATGATGGGCTGGGCCTGGGTATGGCCGGTCCTGGTGCTGATCGGGCTGGTCCTGCTGGGCTATGTCGTGGTCCGGCTCGCCCAGAGCCGCGCACGTGCCGGCGCGGCACCGGGCGGGGGAACCCGGTCGGAGGGATCGCCGGAGGCTCGCCCGTCGGCGCGACAGATCCTCGACGAGCGTTATGCCCGCGGCGAGATCGACGAGGACGAGTACCACCACCGCCGCGACATGCTGGGATGAACCCGCCCCGATCAGCCGGCGCCGCGCGCTGGGCTGGCCGGGCTCGCCGCCGCCGTTGCGGCCGGTGCCACCGGATGGCTCGGCGGATTCTCCGGTGCCGGGACGGGCCGGCTACGGTTCCCGCCGGGAACCGTTGCAGGACCCAGTCGTAGCGGCCAGCCGTAGCGGGCGACTCGGGTGGAACTCACCGCCGCTCCGGGGCGGGCTGGGCGGGCCGGACACCGCCGCGCTCGGTTACAACCGGCTCCACGCCCGGGCCCGACGCAGCGGGGCCGACCCGGCGACGAGTTCGCGCGTCCGGCCACGGAGGCTGCGACCCAACTCGATTGCCGGTCTCCGTTGCGGAGGCGGCAGCTGCGGCCACGAGCGCGTGCATCCCGATGAGGCGAGCAGGACCAGTCGCAGTCTGTGTCGCCTGTTGCTCGTATCGGCCACGGTACCGGCGTGGCTGCGCGGCCCGTGCAGGTCGTGCGTGCCGTTCATGTCGGTGTCCCGACCACGGTCAGGACTGCACCTGCGCCCACGCCGAGCAGCAACGACACCGCAGCGGCGCCGAGCGCGGTCCACCGCGCCCACGGGCGCGACCGGGTCCCCGATCTCTCGTGGTCGACGGGGCCGGTGGTGTCGTCGTGGTCGTTTGTCGGGGGCGGTGAAGGCGGGTGCGATGACGCGCAGGTAGTAGAACAGCGAGGCGACGGTGTTGAGCACGGCGAGCACGACCAGCCAGGCCAGGCCACCGTCGACGGCCGCGGTGAACACGACGAGCTTGCCGAACAGCACCGCGGTCGGCGGGGTGCCGACCAGTCCGAGCAGCGCGACGACGAGGGCGATCGCGAGCAACGGGTCGCGGCGCAGCAGCCCGCGGTGCCCGTCGATGCTGCGCTGGGCGGTGGCGGCGACCACGGCGAAGGCGGCGATGTTGGTGACGGCGTAGCCGGCGAGGTAGAACAGCAGCGCCGGCTGGGCCAGCGGTGCGCGGCCGGCGACGGCGACGGCCATCAGCAGGTAGCCGACCTGGGACACGGTGACCTAAGTCCGGGTCGGTCCGGCGAGCACCACGAACTCGGTTTCGCGGCGGTGCCCGGCGACGGTGTCGCCGCACACCGTCGAATCCGCCGGCTACTCGGCGACCCTGCCGCACGCCGACCAGGCCGGCGACCGGACCGAGGACGACGACAGCGGTGCCGACGACGAGCTGCGCGCCCTGCGCGACCGGCTGATCGTCTCCGCCGTACTGGCCCTGCCGGTGGTCGCCATGGCGATGGCCCCGCCGCTGCAGTTCACCAACTGGCAGTGGCTCTCGCTGGTGCTCACCGCGCCGGTGTGGGCCTGGGCGGGCGCCCCGTTCCACCGGGCCACCTGGACCAACCTGCGCCACGGCGCAGCCACCATGGACACCCTCATCTCGATGGGCACGACCGCGGCCATGGCCTGGTCGGTCTATGCACTGTTCTTCGGCACCGCCGGGATCCCCGGCATGGTGCACCCGTTCGAGCTGACCGTCTCGCCCACCGACGCCGCCGGAAACATCTACCTCGAGGTCGTCGCCGGGGTCATCACCTTCATCCTCGCCGGCCGCTACTTCGAACAGCGCTCCAAGCGACGCGCCGGCGCCGCCCTGCGCGCCCTGCTCGAACTCGGCGCGAAGGACGTCGTGGTGCAGCGCGGCGGCACCGAGACCCTGATCCCCGTCTCCGAACTCGTCGTCGGCGACCGGTTCATCGTCAAGCCCGGCGAGAAGATCGCCACCGACGGCACAGTCGTCGAGGGACGGTCCGCGGTCGACGCCTCCATGCTCACCGGCGAGTCCGTGCCGGTCGAGGTCACCGTCGGCGACACCGTCGTCGGCGCCACGGTGAACGCCGGCGGACGGCTGGTCGTCGAGGCCACCCGGGTCGGTTCCGACACCCAGCTCGCCCAGATGGCGAAACTGGTCGAGAACGCCCAGAACGGCAAGGCCGCCGTCCAGCGCCTCGCCGACCGCATCTCCGGGGTGTTCGTCCCGATCGTCATCGTGATCGCCGCGGTGACCCTCGGGTTCTGGCTCGGCGCCGGCGTCGGCGCCACCGCTGCGTTCACCGCCGCCGTCGCCGTCCTGATCATCGCCTGCCCGTGCGCGCTGGGCCTGGCCACCCCGACCGCGCTGCTGGTCGGCACCGGCCGCGGCGCCCAGATGGGCATCCTGATCAAGGGCCCCGAGGTGCTCGAATCCACCCGCCGGGTCGACACCGTGGTGCTGGACAAGACCGGCACCGTCACCACCGGGACGATGGCACTGGCCGGGATCCACACCGCCGACGGCATCGACGAGACGACCGTGCTGCGCCTGGCGGGCGCGCTGGAGAAGGCCTCCGAACACCCCATCGCCGCCGCCATCGCCACCGCCGCCATCGAGCGCACCGGTGACCTACCCGGCGTCGAGGAGTTCACCAACCACGAAGGCCTCGGCGTCCAGGGGATCGTCGAGGGCCACGCCGTACTCGTCGGCCGGCCGCGGCTGCTCGAGCAGTGGTCGGTCCCGCTGGACGGAGAGCTCGCCGACGCCGCCGCGGGCGAGGCCGCGAAGGGCCGCACCACCGTGGCCGTCGCCTGGGACGGCCAGGCCCGCGCCGTGCTCGTCGTCGCCGACACGATCAAGGCCACCTCCGCCGAGGCGATCGCCGAGTTCCGCCGCCTCGGGCTCACCCCGGTCCTGCTGACCGGCGACAACCAGGCGGTGGCCGACACCGTCGCCGCCGAGGTCGGCATCGAACCCGGCCCGGACACCGTCATCGCCGAGGTCATGCCCGCCGACAAGCTGGCCGTGATCGAGCGGCTGCAGGGTGAGGGCAAGGTGGTCGCGATGGTCGGCGACGGCGTCAACGACGCCGCCGCCCTCGCCCAGGCCGACCTCGGCCTGGCCATGGGCACCGGCACCGACGTCGCCATCGAAGCCTCCGACATCACCCTGGTCCGCGGCGACCTGCGCGCCGCCGCCGACGCGGTCCGGCTCTCCCGCCGCACCCTGACCACCATCAAGGGCAACCTGTTCTGGGCCTTCGCCTACAACACCGCCGCGATACCGCTGGCCGCGGCAGGCCTGCTCAACCCCATGATCGCCGGCGCGGCCATGGCATTCAGCTCCGTCTTCGTCGTCGGCAACAGCCCGCGGCTACGCCGATTCCGAGGACACGCCATCTGAGATGCGGGTCGAGGCGCCCTGTAGGAACTGCACGTCACACAGCGCCGCTCTCCACCACGGAGGGCGGCGCTGTTGTACGACGTCCCCTGCAGGGAGAGGTCCTGCCGAATGCGTGCGCAAGCCAGGTCGGCGTCCCAGTCCGGGATGAACAGCTAGGGGGTACGTCGAGTGCAGTGGGCCGCCGCCTGTGCCGAGCACGACAGCCGTCTTCCTCACGGTCGGCTCAACTCTGCCCCCGGCGGCCCGGCTTTCATCCAGCGGCGCAGGACGGGTGAGCGCGGGTCGGTCCGTCCAGGTCTCGCTCTGCCCGTCGCGGTGCACGTGCAATGCGGTCGATCTGGTAGAGGTCGCCCGATGAGGATCGCAGCCACTGCCGCCCGGCAGAAGCTTGCCACTCCCCTGGTTTGCGACCGTCCGCGCCACATGAACGTTTCGTGGCCTCGGTCCGGCAACCGGAGCGTGGCGCTGCCGGCGGCAGTGGGTGCCGTGCGTGTCGACCGTGCTCCCCGTCGTCGAGCCGCTCCGGGGCGCGAACGGACGAGGGCCGGGCGACCGGTCAGGCCCGGGCCGGGGTCCGCGGCGCGTAGTGCCTCGGCCCGGCCAGCGGCCGGTCGGTCTCCGCAGCGTCTAGAAGTGCAGTCAACGGGTCGGTGGTCGACGAGGGCAACGCCCGCGGGTACGGCCGGTTCCTCGGCGAGCGGTACGGCGACCGGGACAACGTCACCTGGACGCTCGGCGGGGACCATCCGGCGGGCGGCGAGGAACGCCTCTGGGGCAACCTCGCCGAGGGCCTGCGCGAGGGCGGCGCGACCCAGCTGACGACCTACCACCCGCAGGGCGACCAGACCTCCGCGCAGTGGTTCGCCGGGGCCGACTGGCTGGACTTCCACATGATCCAGGGCGGGCACTGCCTGCGCTACGGCGTCCGGCAGCGGCTCATCGAGACCACCTACGACGCCCGCCCGGCGAAGCCGTTCATCGACGGCGAGCCGATCTACGAGGAGCACCCGTACTGCTGGGAGTCCGATCGTGGGTTCTCCACCGCGCAGGACGTCCGCCGCGACGCCTGGTGGGCGGTGCTCGGCGGCGCCGCCGGGCACACCTACGGCGCGCACTCGGTGTGGCAGTTCAACGACGGCGGCCGCGGCGCGCTGGGCGCCCGCGGCAGCTGGACCGACGCGCTGCGGCTGCCGGCCGGCGGGCAGATGGTCCACCTGCGGGAGCTGATGGAGTCGCTGCCGTTCCAGCTGGGTGTGCCGGACCAGTCGGTGATCACCTCGGAGACCGGGTCCGGGAAGGACCGGATCGTCGCCAACCGCGCCTCGGACGGCTCCTACCTGCTGGTGTACACGCCGTCCGGCGGGGGCTTCGCGCTCGACCCGGCCGCGACCTCCGGGCTGACGACGGCCCGCTGGTTCGATCCGCGCACCGGCGCGTTCCGGGACGCGACGCCGGGGGAGCGGTTCGAGCCGCCGTCGGACAAGGACTGGGTGCTGCTGCTGACCGGCCCGGACGCCCCGGGACCGGACGGTCCCGGGGACGCCGCGGCGGGGCCGGTCAGCTGATCGCGAACCCGGCGAACCCGGCCTGCTTCGCCTCGTCGAACCGCTGCCGGTAGAGCGGCAGGCCGCCCGGGTAGTTCAGGCTCTGGATCGGCTTGCCGGGGATGTTGGCGCCCATGTACCAGGACCTGGCCTTCGGGAACAGCGTCGGCGCCACCAGCCCGGCGACGTGCTCGGCCCACTCCCGGTCGGCCTCCGGCGTCGACTCGATCCGCCGGGCGCCGGACCGCAGCAGGTGGTCGAGCGTCTCCACCACCATCTCGCCCTGGATCTCGGCGCAGGTCGGGCCGTTGCAGAAGCCGGAAGGGCTCTGCGGGCCGTAGACGAACAGCAGGTTCGGGAAGTGCGCGGTGGCGATGCCCAGGTGCGCCGCGACCCCGTCCGCCCACTGCTCGCGCAGCAGCCGGCCGTCGGTGCCCCGGATGTCGAGCCGGGTGAGCCCGCCGGAGACCGAGTCGAAGCCGGTGGCGAGCACGATCACGTCGAACGGGTGATCGGCCCCGTCCCGGGTGGTGATGCCGGTCGGCGTCACCGCCTCGATCGGGTTCTCGACGAGATCGACCAGGCTCACGGTGTCCTGGTTGAACACGTCGTAGTAGTTCTGCTCCAGCGACGGGCGCTTCACCCCGAACGGGTGCGGCGGCTCGGTCGGCGCCAGCTTCTCGGCCAGCGCCGGGTCGTCGATCCGGGCCCGGACCTTGTCCCGCCAGAACCGGTAGGCGTGGTCGTTGGACTCCTGCACGAACAGGGTGTCCTGGTAGATCGCGAGCCAGAACCGGAACCCGCCGCGGTCCCACAGCTGCTGGTAGCCCGCGGTCCGTTCCTCGTCGGTGAGGTCCAGCGCGTTCTGCGGGATGAAGTCGTAGTCGAACCCGGCGAACGTCTCGCCGCGGGCGGCGAACCGGTTCGGCAGCTCGCGCCGGATCTCGTCCTGGTCGGCCGGGGTCAGCGTGCGCTGGCGCATCGGCAGCGCCAGGTTCGGCGTGCGCTGGAAGACGGTCACCGCGGCCGCGTCCGGCGCGGCCTCCTGGGTGACCTGCACCCCGCTGGCGCCGGTCCCGATCACCGCCACCCGCTTGCCGGTGAGGTCGACGCCCTCCTGCGGCCACAGCGCGGTGTGGTGCGCGGCGCCGCCGAACGAGTCGAGCCCGGGCAGGTCCGGGACGTACGGGCGGGACGCGAACCCGAGGCAGGGCACCAGGTAGCGGCAGCGGGTGGTGCGGCCTTCGGCGGTGCGCACCACCCACTGGTCGCGGTCGGTGTCGAAGTCGGCCCCGGTGACCCGGGTGTCGAACCGGATGTCCCTGGCGAGATCGAGCGTCCGGTCCAGATGGTCGAAGTAGTCCCGCACCTCGCTCCAGCCCGGGTACAGCTCGCTGTACTCCCAGCTCTTCCAGATGTCCTTGTAGGCGAACTGGTAGATCGGGCCCTCGGTGTCCACCCGGGCGCCCGGGTAGCAGTTCCAGTACCAGATGCCGCCGAGCCGCGAACCGGCCTCGTAGATCTTCACCGAGTAGCCGAGATCGCGCAGCCGGTCGAGCTGGTAGATGCCGGCGAACCCGGCTCCGATGACGAGGACGTCGAGTTCCTCGGTGGTCGTGTCGGTCATGTGCGGTCGACTCCTTTCGTCGGGGCCGGCGCAGGTCCGCCGGCGGGGATGGGTGCGGCGGTGGGGATCACGGGGTGCCGGCGTGCGGCACGTCGACCCGGGTGCGCAGGATCCGGCCCAGCCGGGTGCTGCGGCGTTCGGCCTCGTCGAACGACGGCGCGACGCACAGGTGCAGGGTCCGGCCGTCGTCACCGCCGAGCATGCAGGCGTACACGCCGTCGTCGCCGGTGCTGATCTCCTCCAGGATCGTGCCGCCCTCGGCGACCCGCACGCACCGGTGGTGCACCGCGTCGGCGGTCCAGACGGCGCCCTCGGCGTCCAGGCAGGTGCCGTCCGGGGCGACGACGACCGAGGCCAGCATCGCGTCCAGGGTCGAGGTGTCCGGCGGGTCGCCGAACACGGCCCAGTCCCGGCGCGGCCCCAGCCCGCCGTCGTCGTGGATGTCGAAGGCCGAGATCCGGTTGCCGAACGTCTCGCTGACCAGCAGGGTCCGGCCGTCCGGGGTGATCACCGAGCCGTTCGGGAACATCAGGTCCTTCGCGACGACGGTGACGGTCCCGTCCGGGTCGACCCGGGACACGTCGGTCGTGGCGAACGGGGCGCCGCCCATCAGGTCGTAGCCGAAGTTGCCGACGTAGGCGCGGCCGTGCGCGTCGACCACCATGTCGTTGGTGTGCCCGCCGGCGACCGCCGACAGGTCGCCGTGCTCGACCAGCCCGCCGTCGGTCAGCCGCAGCAGCTTGCGGTCCCGCATGGAGACCACGAGCAGCGTGCCGTCCGGCAGCCAGCCCAGGCCGGACGGCTGCTGCGGCACCGTCGTCACCACCTCGGTGCTGCCGTCGGGGGCGACGGCCAGTACCTGGTGGGTGTAGAAGTCGGAGGTCCACAGCCTGCCGTCGTGCCAGCGTGGGCCCTCGAGGAAGGTGTACCCCTCGATCAGCGGGGTGAGTTCGCGGGAGGTCATAGTCGACGTCCTTTCGCCGGGTGCAGGGCGGAAGGGAGTGTCGGGCGCCGGTGTCCCCGGTCACTGTCCGACTTCGCTACATCCACCGCCGGGGCGACGACGTGTCCTGTTTTGGGACAGTTACGGGACGCACGACCTGCTGTGATCGGCCCCTACACTGGAACCGGCCTTCATCAACGGTGAGGGGGCGGCTGTGCGGATGCACCGGCGCGACGTCATGCGCACCCACCGCGAGCTGGTGCTCGGCGGGGACGACGGGCAGGACACCGGCGATCCGGCGGCCCGCGGCACGGTCCGCGACGAGATCGTCTCCTCGTGGCGGCGCTGCCGGCTGGTCGGCGTCACCACCAGCGGCGAGGACGTGCCCTACCGGGCGGAGTTCGAGCGTCCCAACCGGCTGCTGCGCGCCGCCGATCCGGTGATCGGCAGGCTCGCCGACCAGATCGACGACGGCCCGGCCACCATCCTGCTCGCCGACTCCGACGCCCAGATCATCGACCGGCGGGCCGGTCGCCGCGAGCTGGCGAACGCGCTCGACCGGCTGCTGGTGGCCCCCGGCTTCACCTACGCCGAGGAGTTCACCGGCACCAACGGCATCGGCAGCGCGCTGGAGGAGTGCCGGCCGTTCGTGGTGTCCGGCGCCGAGCACTTCCGGGACAACCTGCAGCAGTTCACCTGCATGGGCTCGCCGATCCGGCATCCGGTCACCGGCCGGGTCGAGGGCGTGCTCGACGTGACCTGCCGGGTGGAGGACCGGCACGAGCTGCTGGCGCCGCTGGTGCTCGCCGCGGTCCGGGAGATCGAGGCCCGGATGGTCGCCGACGCCTCGCGCCGCGAACAGATGCTGCTCGACCGGTTCGTGCGCGCCGGGCGGCGCAGCACGGCGGCCGTCGTCTCGCTGAACGAGGACGTGGTGATCGCGAACACCGCCGCCGCCGGCCTGGTCGAGCTGTCCGACCAGGCGGTGCTCTGGGACTGGGCGTGCCGGATCCTCGGCACCCGCGACGAGTTCACCGGCGACATCCGGCTGTCCAACGACGTCGTCGTGCAGGCCAGGGCGACCCGGGTGGGGGAGCGCGGCGCGACGGCCGGCGTGGTGATCGAGATGCGGCCGCAGCCGGACCGCGCGGCGCCGTCCGGGCGCACGCGGCAGCGCGCCCGGGCCGGCACGGGCGAGGGGCGGCTGGTCGGCCGGAGCGTCGCGAGCAGCCGGTTGCGCGACGCCGTCGACGCCGCGCTGGCCGCCGGCCGGCCGCTGCTGGTCTGCGGCGAGCCGGGGGCCGGCAAGCTGTTCGTCGCCACGCACGTGCACGGCAGGCGCGCTCCCGGCGAGCCGGTCACCGTGCTCGACGCGGTGCTGTCGGCGGACGATCCGACCGGCTGGCTGGGCCGGCTGACGGACGCGCTGGACGGCCCGGGCGGCGTCGTGCTGCGCCATCTCGACCGGCTCGCGCCCGCCGTCGCCGCCCGGGTGGCCGCCGTCGTCGAGCAGGTGACGACGGCCCGGCTGGTCGCGACCGCCCGGCACCGCGGCGGCGCGGGCGCGGCGAGCCGGGTGCTCGACCACTTCCCGGTGTCGGTGACCGTCCCGCCGCTGCGCTTCCGCGGCGAGGACATCGCCGATCTCGCCCCGCTGCTGCTGGGCGCCGGCAGCAGCCGCCGGCCGGTCCCGCGGCTGCAGCCCGGGACGCTGCGCACGCTGGCCGCGCTGGACTGGCCGGGCAACGTGCGCGAGCTCGGCGCCGTGCTGTGCACCGCGGCGGTCTGCTCGCTCGGGTCCGACATCGGGCACCGGCACCTCCCGCCGGAGTACCGCTCCCCGGGCGGTCGGTCCGGCCCGTCGTCGCTGCTGCGCGCCGAGCGGGACACCGTGCTCGAGGCGCTCGCCGAGACCGGCGGGAACAAGGTGGCCGCCGCTGAACGGCTCGGCGTCGCCCGGTCCACCCTCTACCGCAAGCTGCGCCAGCTCGGGATCGACGACCACCGGCTCCCCGGCGCCGATCCGGGCTGACCGCGCCCCGGCGGCGTCACTGGTGGTGCACCGGCTCCCACAGCGCGCCCGGCGTCGGCGCCGGCCCCTCGCCGCGCAGCGACCAGCGGCCCACGACCAGCCCGAGCAGCCGCTGCACCGGGCCCGGCGCGAGATGGTGCGCGGCCACCAGCAGCCGGACCGGGAGCCCGCCGGCGACGGTCTCGGCGCGGGGCCTGCGCAGCCGGGCGACGATGGTGCGGGCCACCCGCTCCGGTGCCGCCACCGGCGGCGGCGGGGCGACCCGGCGGCCGGTGTGGTTGGCCGACACCGACCAGATCGGGGTGTCGACGGCGCCGGGCAGCACCGTGCACACGTGCACCCCGCGCACCCCGGCCCGGCGCAGCTCGGACCGCAGCCCCGCGGACAGGGTGCGGACCGCCGCCTTGGACATGCTGTAGGCGGTGAGGTGCGGCGCCGGCACGATCCCGAGCACCGACGACACGTTCACCAGCACCCCGCCGCCGCGCTCGACCATCGCGGGCAGCGCCGCCCGGGCGCCGTGCACGCAGCCACCGACGTTGACCTCCAGCACCCGGGCGGTCTGCTCCGGCGGGGTGTCCAGCACCGTGCCGAACAGTGCGACCCCGGCGCAGTTCACCCAGCCCTCGACCGGGCCGAGCCGTTCGGTGACCACGGTCGCCGCCCGGGCGACCGATCCGGCGTCGGCGACGTCGGCCGGTACCGCCACCGCCCGGCCGGCCGGGAGCTCGGCGGCGACCGCGCCGAGCGCCGCCTCGTCCCGCCCCAGCAGGCCGAGCAGTGCGCCGGCCCGGCCGAGCTCGCGCGCCGTCGCCCGGCCGATCCCGCTGGACGCCCCGGTCACCACCACCACCGCACCGTCGAGCCGCATACCGGTGCTGCTACCCGCTCCGGGCCGGTGCATGCCCGGCGGAGTGCATCGCGTCCCGGCGGGTAGGCGGTGCGGGTCCGCACGACGAGAGGAGCCGGGACGTGATCGAGGTACGACGCAGGCTGGGGGCTACGCCGGGGCAGGTCGACGCCGTGCTGGCGGACGGCTGGACCTACGGGCTGTGGGTGGTGGGCGCCGTGCACATCCGGGGGGTGTCGGAGGACTGGCCGAAGCCCGGTGCCCGGATCCGGCACAGCATCGGCGCCTGGCCGCTGATGATCGAGGACCGGACCTACGTCGAGGAGTACGAGCCGGGGCGGCTGCTGCAGCTGCGCGCGCACGCCGGCCCGGCCGGGACCGCCCGGGTCCGGCTGGAGTGGGAGCCCGACGGCGACGGCAGCACGGTGCGGATGTCCGAGGACGCGATCGCCGGGCCGGGCCGGCTGGTGCCGCCGCCGGTGCGCGCGCCGCTGCTGCGGTTGCGCAACGGGGAGAGCCTGGCCCGGCTCGCCGCGATCGCCCGGGGCCGGCCCGAGCAGCCGGATCAGGCGTAGAGCCGCCGGTGCGCGAACCGGACCGCCCCGCGGTAGAGCAGGCCGGTCCGGCCGGTCGCGGCGAGCGCGGCCCGGGCGGCGTTCCCGCCCGGCCCGCCGTGCACGGCGCCGCCGGGATGCGCCGACGCGCCGGACAGGAACAGCCGGTCGATCGGGGTGTCGGCCCGGCCGAGCCCGGGGACCGGCCGGAACACCAGCTGCTGGTGCGGGGCGCAGGTGCCGCCGGTGATCGCGCCGTCGACCAGGTTGGCGTCCTGGGCCTCCAGGTCCGCGGGCCCGGCGACGGCGCGGGCCCGGATCAGCGACCGGAACCCGGGCGCGTGCGCCTCCACGACCTGCTCCATCCGGTCCGCCCAGCGCAGCACGTCGTCGGTCCCCCAGCCCAGGCCGCGCGGCACGTGGGTGTAGGTCCACGCCGACTCGGTGCCGGGCGGCGAGCGGTCCGGATCGGCCGTCGTCATCTGGCCGAACAGCAGGAACGGGTCCTCGGGCAGCCGCCCGGAGGTGAGATCGGCGGCGTAGCGGCGCAGGCCGTCGACGTCCGCGCCGAGGTGCACGGTGCCCGCCGAGCGGGCGCCGGGCGCCGCCCACGGGACCGGCCCGTCCAGCGCCCAGTCCAGCTTGACGGTGGAGAAGTCCCAGTGGAACCGGTCGAGATCGGCGACGAACCGGGCGGGCAGGTGCTCCTCGCCGACCAGGTCCCGGTACAGCCGGGGCGCGTCGATGTCGGCCAGCACGGCGCGCCGGGCGGCGATCCGGTTCCCGGCGGCGTCCGCCACCCCGGTGGCGCGGCCCCGGTGCACCAGCACCGAGCTGATCGGCCGGCCGCACTCGACGCGCCCGCCGCGGGTCGCCAGCCGGGCGACGAGCGCGTCGGTCAGCGCACCCGAGCCGCCGACCGGCACCGGGAACCCGATCTGCTGGCCGAGCATCGTGAGCAGCCACCCGTAGGCGGCGCTGGCCGCCGAGTCCGGGCCGAGATCGGTGTGCAGCGCGTTGCCGGCCAGCAGCAGCGCCGCCGCCGAGCCGCCGAACCGCTCGCGGGCCATCCGGTCCACCGGCTGCACCAGCATCCGGGCCAGCCGCAGCGCGTCCCCGGCGCCGAGGGTGCGCAGCAGCCGCCCGGCCGCGCGCACCGGCGGGAACGGGCGCAGCGCCGCCTCCAGCACGTCGCCGCCGATCCGGTCCCAGTCGGCGGCCAGCGCCCGCCAGGCGTCGCCGTCGCCGGGATGGTCGGCGTCCAGCGCGGCGGCGGTGTCGTCGACCGAGCGGTGCAGCACCGCGCAGCGGCCGTCCAGGGTGGGATGGGCGACCACGGCCGGGGCGTGCCGCCAGCGCAGTCCGTGCGCCGGCAGGTCCAGGTCGCGCAGCACCGGGGAGGCCGCGCCCATCGGGTGGAAGGCGCTGGCCAGGTCGTTCACGAAGCCGGGCGCGGTGATCTCGGCGGAGCGCACCGCGCCGCCGGGGGTGTCCGCCGCCTCGCAGACCAGCACCTCCCATCCGGCGTCGGCCAGCAGGTTCGCCGCGACCAGGCCGTTGTGGCCCGCCCCGATCACGACGGCGTCGACACGTTCGGTCATCCGATCCACGCCGGGCGCGTACCCGCCGGAGCCGTGGTCATGCGGCCGGTCACCCGAGCACGTCGTAGGCGACGAGCACGTCGTCCTCGACCGAGTGCAGGCAGGCGCGGCGCAGCGCGATCCCGTCGGCGACCCGGTTCACCCCGAGGTCCCCGACGGCCTCCACCCCGGTGCCGATGATCCGCGGCGCGATCCCGACGACGACCCGGTCGACCAGGCCGGCGGCGAGCAGCGCGGTCAGCAGCCGGGCGCCGCCCTCGACCATCACCGAGCGGATCCCGTCGGCGTGCAGCACGGCCAGCGCGGCCGGCAGGTCGACGCCGCCGGGTGCGGCCGGGACCTCCCGGATCCCGGCGCCGGCCCGGCCGATCCGGTCCCGGTCGGCGTCCGACGCGCGGTTCGTGGTGATCAGCACGGTGTCCGGCGGCCCGGTGAGCAGCTGCGCCCCGGACGGGGTGCGCAGCGTGCTGTCGATGACCACCCGCAGCGGGGACGCGCCCGGCACCAGCCGCACGTCGAGCCGCGGATCGTCGCGCACCGCCGTCCCGGAGCCGATCACGACGGCGTCGCAGCGGGCCCGCACGGCGTGCGAGACGGCCCGCTCGGGCTCGCAGCTGATCCACTTGGAGTCGCCGCCGACGGCGGCGATCCGGCCGTCCAGGGTCTGCGCGTACTTGAGGACGACGTGCGGGCGGTCCGGGTGCGTGCGGAACGCCCCGACCAGCTCGGCGGCCACGGACTCGGCGGTGGTGGCGGTACCGGTCATGGTGCCCTCCGGTCGGGGACGGTGTCGGTGCGCAGCACAGCATGACCCCGCCACGATCGGGTGAGCGTGAGCGCGCCGGGCAGGGAGCCGACCAGGGTCAGCAGGCCGAACAGCACCGCGGTGGCGAATCCGGCCGCCGGGTCCAGCGCGGCCGCGCCGAACATCCCGGCGGTGACGCCCTCGCGGGGGCCCCAGCCGCCGACGTTGAGCGGGATCGCCATCGCGAGCAGGCCGAACACCAGCAGCGGCAGCAGCACCGGGAGCGGGGCGTCCACCCCGGCGGTGCGGGCGGCGACGACGAACAGCGCCAGGTGGCAGCCGAGCCCGGTCAGCGACAGGATCACCACGGCCGGGCCGCGGTCGCGGGACAGCAGGACGACGCGGACGTCGTCCAGCCAGCCGCGCAGGCCCGGCTGCGCGCCCGGCCCGGTCCGGGTCCGGTACAGCACGGCGACGACCGCGGCGAGCAGCACCGGCACCAGCAGCGCACTCGGATGGCCGGTGACGACGGCGAGCAGGGCCAGGCAGCCCAGCAGCACCACGACCTGGCCGCCGGCCCGCTCCAGCACGACGGCGCGGAAACCGGCCCGGCCGCCCGCGGTGGGCAGGCCGTGCGCGACGGCCCGGTGCGCGTCGCCGAGCATCCCGGCGGGCAGCACCGAGTTGAGCAGCTGCGCCCGGTAGGTGTCGGCGACGGCGGTGCCCAGCGGCACCGGTGCGCCGATCCCGCGGGCCACCACGTACCAGCGCAGCGCGGTGCAGACGGTCGCGGCGAGGCCGAGCAGCAGCGCCACCGCGAGCACCGCGGGGGTGAGCGAGCGCAGCCCGTGCAGCAGCTCGGTGGTGCCGAGCTGGGTGGCGAGCAGGGCGAGCAGGGCGAGGGTGACCGCGATCCGCAGCAGCACGCCGGCGGCGGCGCTCATCGCAGCGCCGCCGGACGGGTGGCGGTGAGCACCGCGTCCACCTCGGCGACGGCGGCGTCCCAGCCCGGCAGGGTGTCCCGGCGGGCCAGCGCGAGCTCGCGGGCCCGCTCCCGCAGCCCGGGATCGGTGAGCCAGCGGCGCAGCGCCGCGGCGAGCCCGGCCGCGTCGCCGGGCGGTACCAGCAGCTCCGGCACGGCGGCCGCGCCGAGCGCGTCCGGGAGCCCGCCGGTCCGGGTGGCGAGCACCGGGATGCCGCGGGCGAGCGCCTCGGTCACGACCATTCCGTAGGACTCCACCCGCGAGGGTGCGACGAGCAGGTCGGCGACCGCGTACTCGGTCTCGAGCGCGGCCCCGGAGCGGGCGCCGGCCAGGGTGATCCGGTGCTCGAGACCGCGCTCGCCGAGTGTGCGGCGCAGCGCGGTGCCGAACCCGGGCCGGTGGCGTTCGGGGCCGACGATCCGGCACCGCCAGTCGTGCCCGCTCACCTCGGTGAGCGCGTCGACCAGCAGGTCGTGGCCCTTGGTGGGGCCCAGCGACCCGACGCTGAGCAGGCTGCCCGCACCGTCGGTGCCGGGCGCGATCTGCGCCGGGTCGGTCCCGGGCACGGCGACGTGCACCGCGGCCGGGTCGAGCCCGTGCCGCTCGACGAGCCGGTCCGCGGTCCACCGGCTGGTCGCGATCACCGCCCGGGCCGCCCGCAGCACCTGGGCCTCCCGCTCCGGGAGCCCGGGGGGAGCACCGGGCTCGTCGCCGAGCGGCAGGTGGACGAGCACGACCACGTCGAGCCGCGCGGCCTGCGGCACCACCACGGCGGGCACCGCGCTGCCGACGAGCCCGTCGAGCAGCACGGTGGCCCCGTCGGGCAGCGCGATCAGTTCCCGGGCCAGCCGGGCCGAGCTCGCCGGCCCGGGTTCCGGCCAGTCACCGGGCACCGTCAGCTGGTGCACCGTGCGCCCGGCGCGCCGGAGCCCGTCCCGGATCCGCCGGTCGTAGGCGTTGCCCCCGCTCGGCCGCAGCGGGTCCTCGACGTCGCCGGGGACCACCAGGTGCACCGGGTCCGCGCTGCCCACCCTCCCGGGGCCGGCCGTCACAGGTCCCGCTCGTAGGCGGCCGATGCCACGTGCGACTCGCCCAGCGAGACGGCCAGTCCGGCGAGTCCGCGCGCGCCCTCCCCGAGTGCACCGGCGTGCACCCGCTCGGCGAGCCGGTCGGCGACCAGCTTCGCGAGGAACTCGGTGGAGGTGTTGATGCCCTCGAACGCGGGCTCCTCGTCGAGGTTGCGGTAGTCGAGCTCGGCCAGGATGGCCTTCAGCTCCTCGGTGGCCCGGCCGATGTCGACGACGATGCCGTCGTCGTCGAGGTCGCGGCGGCGGAACGTGGCGTCCACCACGTAGGTGGCGCCGTGCAGCCGCTGTGCGGGTCCGAACACCTCTCCACGGAAGCTGTGCGCGATCATGAAGTGGTCACGGACGGTGATGCTGAACATGCGTTCTCCTCACGGGGATGTCGGGGGCTCCCCGTAGTCCACACGGATGGCGAGCGTGTCCTGTTCACCGCCCGCCGCGATCCGGTCCAGTGCGGCGGGAAGATTGTCGAACCGGACACCGCCGGTGACGAGAGCGTCGAAGGCCGGATCGGCGAGCAGCCCGAGGGCGACGGCCAGGCGGTCGGCGTGGCTGCGCCGCCCGCGACGGGCGGGCGCGACGGCGCCGACCTGGCTGGAGCGGATCGCCAGGCGGCGCGAGTGGAAGTCCGAGCCGAGCGCGACGGTGACCGGGCGGTCGCCGTACCAGCTCAGTTCCAGCACCGTGGCCTCGTCGGCGAGCAGTTCCAGCGAGCGGCTCAGGCCGTCGCCGGTGCCGCTGGTGTGCACGACCAGATCGCGGCCGGTGCGGGCGTCGGCGGGCAGCGCGAACCCGGCGCCGAGCCGCTCGGCGATCTGTGAGCGGGACGGCTGGACATCCACGATCTCGACGTCGACGCCGGGGAAGCGGGCCAGCAGCGCGGCGACGGCGCAGCCGACCGGGCCGGCCCCGACCACGCTGACCCGGTCGCCGATCAGCGGCGCCGCGTCCCACAGCGCGTTGACCGCGGTCTCCACGGTGCCGGCCAGCACCGCGCGGCCGGCGGGCACGTCGTCCGGGACGGGCAGCACCGCCGTGGCCGGGACGACGTAGCGGGTCTGGTGCGGGTAGAGGCAGAACACGGTGCGGCCGAGCAGCCCGGCCGGGCCGTGCTCGACGACGCCGACGTTGAGGTACCCGTACTTCACCGGACCGGGGAACGTGCCCTCCTGGAACGGGGCGCGCATCCGGTCGTACTCGGCGGGCGGGACCCCGCCGCGGTGCACCAGTCCCTCGGTGCCGCGGCTGATCCCGGTGTGCAGGGTGCGGACGACGACGTCGTCCGGTCCGGGGTCGGGCAGCTCGACGTCGCGGATCTCGCCGCGGCCGGGTTCGACCAGCCAGTAGGCCCGGTCGGGCGTGTGTCGTCGGGTCACCCGGTCACGGTATGTCGGGAACGTCCGGTCGGCGCGGTCACCGGGGCAGCAGCCGGGCGGCCTCCGCGTGCACCGTCCTGACCAGCGCGGCGGCCGCCCCGGACGGCGACGGTGCGGTCACCACCCGCAGCGACCGGTCCGGTACCCCGGCCGGGTCGTGCACCGGCAGCCAGCGCACGTCGTGCGGGACCGAGTCGGCGGCCAGGCCGGGGACCAGGGTGATCCCCAACCCGGCCGCGACCAGCCCGAACCGGGTCGCCCAGTGCCGCACCTCGGGCCCGGTGCGCGGCCGCTCCAGTCCCGGCCACGGCCCGAACTGCGGCTCCCCGGCGGGCCCGGTGCCGACCACCCAGGTCTCACCGGCGAGCTCCGCGACGTCGACCACGTCGTGCCCGGCCAGCCGGTGGTCGGCGGCGACCGCGATGCCCGGCCCGCGCGGCACCTGCACCGGTTCGTGGTGCAGGCCGTCGAGGTCCACCTCCGGCAGGCCCTCGCCGCGCGCGATCAGCGCGACCTCGATCCGGCCGGCCCGCAGCCTGCGCAGCTGCACCGGGGTGGCGGCCTCCTGCAGGTCGACCCGCAGCTGCGGGTTGCGGGCCGCGAGCCGGGCGATCGCCCGGGGCAGCAGCACCGCGGCCGCGGTCGGGAACGCCGCGGCCACCAGCCGCCCGGCCAGCCGGTCCCGGACGCCGGCGAGCTCGGCCAGCGCGCCGTCCAGCTCGCCCAGCACCCGATCGGCCCGGCGGACCAGCACCTCGCCCGCCGCGGTCGGCCGCACCCCGCGCGGCAACCGCTCGAACAGTGCCCCGCCCGCGGCCGCCTCCGTCGACGCGACCTGCCGGGACACCGCGGACTGGGTGTAGCCCAGCGCCGTCGCCGCCCCGCTGAACGAGCCCTGCCGGGCGACCTCGCGCAGCACCCGCAACCCGACCAGCGTCAGCTCCGCCATGCGTCGATCATATGCGTTTTGCGCATGGCTGTCGTGCAGAACAGTCGCTTGTCGCATGGCTCGGGCGCTTGCAGGCTGGATCCCATGAACACCGACACGCACACGACCTGGTTCCTCACCGGCGCGTCCCGCGGCTTCGGACGGCTGTGGGCCGAGGCGGCGCTGCGCCGCGGCGATCGGGTGGTCGCCACCGCCCGCGACGTCGGCACCCTCGACGACCTGGCCGCCGCGTACGGCGACGCCTTCCTCCCGCTCCCGCTCGACGTCACCGACCGGGACGCGGTGTTCGACGCCGTCCGGCGGGCGGCCGAGCACTTCGGCCGGATCGACGTCGTGGTCAACAACGCCGGCTACGGGCACTTCGGCGCCGTCGAGGAGCTGACCGAATCGGACATCCGGGCCCAGCTGGAGACGAACTTCTTCGGCGCGCTGTGGGTGCTGCAGGCCACCCTGCCGGTGCTGCGCGCGCAGGGCTCCGGGCACCTGCTGACCGTGACCAGCGAGGGCGGCGTCCGGGCGTTCCCGGGGATCGGGGCGTACCACGCGTCGAAGTGGGCGGTGGAGGGTCTGGTCCAGTCGCTGGTCCAGGAGATCGAGGGATCCGGGATCCGGGTGACCAACATCGAGCCCGGCCCGTACGAGACCGGCTGGCTGGAGATCGGCGCCCGGCGCAGCGCCCCGCTGCCGGCCTACGAGCACCTGCGGTCCGATCCGGTGGCGTTCGAGATCGGCGACCCGGCGGCGACGGTGCCCGCGCTGTTCGCGGTGGTCGACGCCGACGATCCGCCGCTGCGGGTCTTCTTCGGCCGGTCCTTCGAGCCGGTCCGCGACCAGTACCTGGCCCAGCTCGCGGAGTGGGAGCGCTGGCAGGACGTGGCGCTCGCCGCGTTCGGCACCGCCGGGAGGTGACCCGCGGCGGTGGCTCCAGCAAGTAGAACGATGGTACAACTAGTACGATCGTTCAAGCTTATGGCTGGAGTCCCGCGTGCCACCACCACCCGCCGTCGTCCGGGCCGGTCCCCGTCAGTGGATCGGATTGGCCGTGCTCGCGCTGCCCACCGCGTTGCTCGGGCTGGACGTCACCGTGCTGTACCTGGCACTCCCGGAGCTGTCGCTGGATCTGCGGCCCAGCAGCGTCCAGGCGCTGTGGATCATGGACGTGTACGGGTTCATGATCGCCGGACTGCTGATCACGATGGGCACCCTCGGGGACCGCACCGGGCGGCGCCGGCTGCTGATGATCGGGCTCGTCGCGTTCGGCGCCGCCTCGGTCGCCGCGGCGTTCGCGACCTCCGCGGAGATGCTGATCGCCGCCCGCGCCGCGCTCGGCGTCGCCGGTGCCACGCTGATGCCCTCGACGCTCGCACTGATCGGGAACATGTTCACCGACGTCCGGCAGCGCGGCCTGGCGATCGGCGTCTGGGCGACCATGTTCGCGCTCGGGATGGCTCTCGGGCCGCTGGCCGGTGGCCTGCTGCTGGAGCGCTTCTGGTGGGGGTCGGTGTTCCTGCTCGCGATCCCGGTCGTGGTGGTCGTGCTGGTGGCGGCCCCGCTGCTGCTGCCGGAGTACCGCGATCCCGCCGCCGGACGCCTCGATCCCACCAGCGTCGCGTTGTCGCTGCTCGCGATCCTGCCGCTGGTCTACGCGGTCAAGCACGGGGCGGCGGCCGGCGTCGACGCCCGCACGGTGGCCGCGGCGACGGCGGGGACGCTGTTCGCGGTGCTGTTCGTCCGGCGACAGGGCAGGCTGGACGATCCGCTGCTCGACCTGCGGCTGTTCCGGGTGCCCGCGTTCGGTGCCGCACTGCTGGTGCTGCTCGTCGCGCTGGTCGGCGTGGGCGGCGCGATGTACCTGGTCACCCAGCACCTGCAGTTCGTGGAGGGGTACTCCCCGCTCACCGCGGGCCTGTGGATGGCGCCGCCGGCGCTCGCCATGTTCGTCGCGGCGATCGGCGCCCCGCTGCTGGCCCGGCGGATCCGGCCGGGCGTCGTCGTCGCCGCGACGCTGGCCGCCTCCGCGGTGGGCCACCTGCTGTTCGCCGCCGTCGACGGCCCGGGGAACACCGGCCTGGTGGTGTCCGCGTTCGCGCTGGTCTATCTCGGGCTCGGCGCGGTGGCCGCGCTCGGCACCGATCTGGTCGTCGGCAGCGCCCCGGCGCACCGGGCCGGATCGGCGGCCGCGATGTCGGAGACCGTGCAGGAGCTCGGCATCGCGGTCGGGGTGGCGGTGCTCGGCAGCGTCGCGAACGCCGTCTACCGCGCGACGCTGCCCGCCGCCGCCGGACTGCCCACCGCCGGCGGACTGGACGCCGCCGGTGGACTGGACGGCGACGCTGCGGCGAGCCTGGCCGGCGCGGTCGCCGCCGACCTGCCGCCGGCCGCCCTGGACGCCGCCCGCCACGCCCAGGCCGCCGGGCTGGGCGTGGTCGGCGCCGCGACCGGGGTCGCCGTCGCCGCGCTCGCCCTCCTCGCCCTCCTGACGCTGCGCCGGGTCGCCCCGGTCGGCCGTCCCGAACCGTCGAGATGCAGCTGAGCGTTCCGGAAAGATCGACTATTCGCACTGGTGCGCATCTCGCCGGGGCGGCGGCGGCCGGCCGATAGCGTGGGGCGCGCAGAGGAGAGGGGGTTGCGTGCCGGGCACCGAGATGCCGTCCGACGGGCGCCGCGCGCGTGGGGAACGCCGCCGCGCCGAGCTGATCGCGGCGACCCTGCGGGTGGTCGCGCGGGACGGCGCCGCCGGCGTCACGCACCGCAGCGTCGCCCGCGAGGCGGGCACCCCGACCAGCCTCGCCACCTACTACTTCGCCACCCTCGACGACCTGCTGATCGCCGCGCTGACCGAGGTCGGCCGGGACTACGAGCGGATCCTGCGGGCGGCGCTGGACTCCGGCGCGGACCCGCTGACCGGACTCGCCCGGCTGCTCGCCGACTCCGGCACCGAGGCGGGCCGCGGCCGCGCGCTGGCCGAGCGCGAGCTGTCCACACTGGCCGCCCGGCGCCCGGCGCTGCGCGGGGTCGCGCACGGCTGGCGGGCGCTCGTCGCCGAGATCGCCCGCACCCGCACCGACGACCCGCACGCCGCCACCGCGCTGATCGCGACCGCCGACGGGCTGTGCGCCTCGATCCTGCTCGACGACGAGCCGCCCGATCCGCAGCGGCTGCGCGCCGTCCTGGAGCGGGCGCTGGGTGTGGCCCGGGCGTGACCCCGGTGCGCCGGCACCGGCTCGACGCCGGCGCTGACGGCTGTCTGCCGCCGGGGGACTGCACGCGCGGTCCGGTCGGCGGCTCAGCGCCCGGCCCGGGTGCGGTAGAGCCGCCGGGCCCACAGGTGGCTCGCCACGGTGATCAGCACGCACCAGCCGACGGCGAGCGCGGCGCTGGTGCCGAGCCCGTCGGCCGGGCCGATCCCGAGCAGCCCGCGCAGCGCGTCGATCATCGGGCTGAACGGCTGGTACTCGGCGAACCAGCGCAACCCGGCCGGCATCGAGTCGGTGGGCACGAAGCCGCTGCTGAGGAAGGGCAGCACCAGGAACAGCGGGTGTTGCTGGCCGACTCGACGGTGTCGGCGGCCAGCCCCAGTGCCACGGTGAATCAGGTCAGCGCGACCGTGACCAGCGCCAGCAGGCCGATCGCGCCGAGCCAGCCGAGCGGCCCGGCGGTGGTGCGGAAGCCCATCGCGACCGCCACCAGCCCGACGACGGCGAGCGCGACGGCGGTCTGCGCGAACGCGGCGACGACGTGCCCGGTGAGCACGCTGATCCGGGCGATCGCCATCGTCCGGAACCGGGCGACGATCCCCTCGGTCATGTCGGTGGCCACCCCGAGCGCGGTCGCCAGCGCGACGCTGGAGATCGTCATCAGCAGGGTCGCCGGGGTGATGTAGACGAGGTACTCGGTGCGGCCGGCCCCCGGTCCGGCGAGACCGGCGCCCATCGTCGCGCCGAAGACGTGCACGAACAGCAGCAGCACGATCGGCTGCGCGATCAGCGTCAGTGTCAGCGACGGGTGGCGGCGCATGTGCAGCAACCGGCGGCGCGCCATCGTCAGCGAGTCCCCGAGGGGGTGCGGCCGGTCGGTCAGGGTGGTCATGACAGCGGTACCTCTCGGGTGGCGGGGCCGCCGGTGAGGGTGCGGAGGACGTCGTCGAGATCCGGTCCCTGGGTGCTCAGGTCCTCCGGCGCCACCCCGGCCGTGTCCAGCCGGTCGAGCAGCGCGCGCAGCGCGGCGGGACCGTCGGCGGGCAGCTGCAGGGTCAGCGCCTCCGGATCGGGGACCGCACCGGGCAGCGCGGCACGTGCCGTGTCCAGGGCGCCGGGATCGGCGAACCGCAGCCGGACGTGACCGCCGGGGACCGGCGTCTTCAGGTGGGCGGGACTGCTCTGGGCGACGATCCGCCCGCCGTCGAGCACGGCGACGTCGTCGGCGAGCTGATCGGCCTCCTCCAGGTACTGGGTGGTGAGCAGCACCGTGACGCCGTCGGCGACCAGCTCGCGGACGGCGGACCACAGCTCGCGGCGGCTGCGCGGGTCGAGCCCGATGGTCGGCTCGTCGAGGAACAGCACCCGGGGCGAGCCGACCAGGGTCATCGCGAGATCGAGGCGGCGGCGCATCCCGCCGGAGTAGGCGGCGGCCCGGCGGCCGGCCGCGTCGGTCAGGTCGAACCGGTCGAGCAGTTCGCGGGCCCGGTCCCGGCCGCGGTCGCGGGGGAGATGGTGCAGGTCCGCCATCAGCCGCAGGTTCTCCGCGCCGGTGAGCAGCCCGTCGACCGCGGAGAACTGGGCGGTGACGCCGATCGCGGCGCGCACCGCTTCCGGCTCGGTGGCCGGGTCGTGGCCGGCGATCCGGATCCGCCCGGCGTCCGGTTCGACGATTGTGGCCAGGATCCGGACCATCGTCGTCCTCCCGGCGCCGTTCGGGCCGAGCAGGGTGAGCACGGTGTCGGGGCGGATCTCGAGGTCGACGCCGTCGAGAACGGTCTGTGGTCCGTAGGCCCTGCGCAGGCCGGTGACGCTGACGGCCGGTTCGGTGGGCATGGCGGACACTCCTTCGCTTCCGGGCAGGACGGGTCGACCGGCGGGCCGTCGCGGCCCGGCGGTTGCGGTGATTCGGTGCTCGCGCGCGCTCAGGCGCGGCGGATCACGATGTCGCCCTCGCGGGACCGGGCATGCACGGCGGCGGTCTCGGCGTCGAGCCAGAGCGCGGTACCGGGTGCGAGACCCCGATCTCCAGCCGGCCGTGCGTGCTGGTCAGGTCCACCTCGCCGCGGGTGATCCGGCCGAGCCGGACGCTGCCATAGGCGGTGCGCACCTGGGTGTCGGCCTCGACGGCGTCGATCTCGATGTCACCGTGGGTGCCGGTCAGATCGGCGGTACCGGCCAGGACGTCGGCCCGGACGGAGCCGTGCTTGCTGCGCAGCACCGCGGCACCGCCGATCTCGGTGATCCTGATCCCGGCGTGGTCGGCGGTCAGCGTCGCGTCGCCGTCGATCCGGCCGGTCACCCGGACCTGGCCGTGGGCCGCGGTGAGCTCGGCCGACGCGGCTTTCTGCAGGCGGACGTCACCGTAACCGCTGCGGATCGTGCACGGACCGAGCCGGCCCTCGGTGCGGATCTCGCCGTAGGACGTCCGGGCCTTCAGCGCGGAACCGGCCGGGAGGCCGATCTGCACCGCGATCGACCTACCGGGGGTGGGGCGGCGTGAGCTTCTGCAGCAGGGAAGGTGGGCAGGTTCGTCGCCTCCTCGGCGCCACGCGGGCACCGTGAGTGGGAAGGTCGGTGCGGCTCAGCCGAACCAGCCGGTCCGGCGCTGTTCGCCGGCCGGTGCGGACGGTGGATCGAGTGCGGCGGACGCCACCCGGGTCAGCGAGGTGTTCACGCTGAGGCCGTCGCGGGCGGCGGCCTCCTCGATCCGGGCCTTGAGGCTCTCCGGCGGCCGGAAGTTGATCCGGGCGACCGGCCCCTCGGGGAGTGGTGCTGACGACCAACTCGGGATCGGACCCGCTCAGCCGCAGGCGCACCGAGCCGGGCACGAGATCGAGGGTGATCTCGTCGACGGCCGCCGCCAGCGCCTCCAGCCGGTCTACCGCGGGGGCCCGGTGTCTGCCCGGGGCTCAGCCCAGCTCGCCCGCCGCCGCCCCGACGACGTCGACGATCCGCCCCGGCTCCGGGATCCGCCGGGCGAAGACGTAGACCGTGCTGAACCCCAGGTCGCGCTGCGCCGACGCGGCCCGGACGACGTCGCCGGCGGTGGTGTCCGGGTCGATCCCGATCATCGCGGTCTTCTCGATGTCGTCGTAGTCGCGCTCGACCGCGTCGCAGTGCGCCCGCAGCACGTCGAGCTTGCGGGCCGACTCCGGCGTCGCGGCGATGTTGCAGGCGTCGGCGTACTGCGCGACCAGCCGCAGCGTGCGCCTCTCGCCGGATCCGCCGATCAGCAGGTACGGGTGCGGCCGCTGCAGGGCCTGCGGCACGTTCAGGGTGCGGCCGAGCCGGTAGTGCTCGCCGGTGAACGGGTCGTCCGAGTCCGACCACATCTGCAGGCAGATCCGGATCGCCTCCTCCAGCCGCTCGAACCGCTCCCGGGTCGGCGGGAAGCCGAAGCCCAGTCCCGCGGACTCCTCGGCCGCCCAGGCGGCACCGATGCCCAGGCCGGCGCGGCCGCCGGACAGCACGTCCAGGGCGGAGACCTGCTTCGCGACCAGGGCCGGCTCGCGGTAGGTGACGCCGGTGACGAGCGTGTGCAGCCGCACCCGCTCGGTGGCCGCCGCGAGGAAGCCGAGCGTGGTGTACGCCTCCAGCATGTCGTTCTCGAACGGGCCGAGACCGACGTCGCCGCCGAGCTGCCAGAAGTGGTCCATCACGGTGATCCGGCTGACGCCCGCGGCCTCCGCGTCCCGGGCGTGCCGGGCGAGCGCGGGGCCGAGCGCCGCGGCGCCGCCGTTCCAGGTGAAGTCGGCGATGTGCAGTCCGAGTTCCATCGGGTCTCCTGTTCTCGTCGTCCGTGTCAGAGCTGCCTCTCGCCGCCGTCGACGTAGAGGTTCGCGCCGAGCACGAAGCTGCTCTGCGCGGACGCGAGGAAGGCGACGGCGTCGGCGGTGCCCGCGCGGCCGAGCGGCACCTTCGCCGCGAAGCCGGCCCGCGCCTGCTCGGCGCGCTCCGCGGTGATCTCGCCGAGCGGGAGGAACTCCGCCGTCCCGGCGTTCGCGAACACGACGTCCAGGCCGTCGCCCCGCTCCCGGACCGCGGCGTAGAGCCGGTCGAGATGGTCCAGGTCGGCGACGTCGCCCGGCACCCCGGTGGCCGGGCCGATCGTCTCGACGGCCGCGTCCGGCTCGGCCTCGTTCCTGCCGGTCACGAACACGTGCGCGCCCTCGGCGGCCAACCGCCGGGCGGCCGCCAGGCCGATCCGCTGCTGCCGCCGGTCACCACGGCCGTCCGGCCCTCGAGCTGTCCCAAGCCGCCCTCTCCCGCCGATTCAGTACCGATCGGTACTGAACTGACCGTAGCACTTCGGTACCGCTCGATACAGAACGAGTAGCCTGGGTCCCGTGACCGGTGCGAAGAAGGCCTCCGTCGGCCGGCCCCGCGGGTTCGACGCCGAGGAGGCGCTCGAACGCGCGCTGTTCGTGTTCTGGGAGAAGGGGTACGAGGGCGCCGGCCTCGCCGACCTGACCGCCGCCATGGGCATCACCCGGACCAGCATGTACGCGGCCTTCGGCAACAAGGAGCAGCTGTTCCGCAGGGCCCTGGACCGCTACACCGAGGGCCCCGCCTCGTACGGGGAGCTGGCACTGACCGAGCCCACCGCGCAGGCGGTCGCGACGGCGTTCCTGAACGGCTCGGTCCGGACCACCACTCGTCCCGACGCACCGGCCGGCTGCCTGGGGGTCCAGGGCTCGCTGGTCTCCGGCGAGGCGGGCCGCCCGATCCACGACGCGCTGGTCGAGTGGCGCACCGCCGCCGAGGTGCGGCTCGCGGAGCGCTTCCGGCGGGCGGTCGACGAGGGCGACCTGCCCGCTGGCGCGGACCCGCGGCGGCTCGCCCGCTACGTCATGACCGTGGCGAACGGGATCGCCGTACAGGCGGCGGGCGGGGCGTCGCGGGGGGAGCTGCAGGAGGTCGCCGACACCGCGCTGCGGAACTGGCCGCCGGTCTGATCGGGCTCGACCCTGCCGCGGGGGGCATGGTGTCGCGCGGTCCGGGTGAGGCAACGAGCCCGACGCGCGGCGCCGGCTCGCGACCGTCGGGGCCTGGACGGAGCTGCCCGACCTGATCCCCGCCAGCCAGGGCGAGGCGGGCATCGTCGAGCTGATCGGGGCGTCGCGGCGCGCGGGGTGGGCGTCGAGGCCTGCGTGTTCACCGTCGCCGACGCGGAGCTGCTGGTGCGCCGGGGCGGCGTGCACCGGTTCCGGCGGGTCGTCGTCGAACCCATGGAACCCGATCCGGCGCAGGCGTGCGCGCACGCGATCGCGATGGAGGAGGTCCTGCGTACCGCCGGGATCGGGATCGAACAGCTGCACCACGGGATGGGGACGGCGTCCTGGCCCGTGCTGCGGCAGGCCGCCGCCCGGGGGGAACGTCGATCTCGTCCGGGCTGCGGTGGCGATCCTCGGGTAGGGCGACGCTCTCACGACGGCCACATCGAGGACGGTGATCCCGACGTCACGGAGCCGGCACCGGGACGGGCCCGGGACCCGCTACTTCGTCTCGCGCCAGGCCCGCTCGAACGGCAGCCGCCACATGTTCGGCGCGATGAGCTGGTGGATCGAGTTGGGCCCCCAGGTGCCAGGCGGGTAACGCTTGACTACGGGCGGGTCGTCCAGCAACGGCTGCGACCGCTCCCACAGGGACTCGATGCCCTCGGCGGTGGTGAACAGGGTGTGGTCGCCGCGCATCGCGTCGAGGATGAGCCGCTCGTAGGCCTCCAGGACGTCGCCCGCGGTCTCGGTCTCCTGGGTGGAGAACTGCATCGACAGCTTCTCCAGCCGCATGCCCGGCCCGGGCCGCTTCCCGTAGAACGACAGCGACACCCGCGACGAGTCGGCGAGGTCGAACGTGAGGTGGTCCGGCCCGGCCTCCCCGACGCCCGAGCCCTGCGGGAACATCGTCCGCGGGGCCTCCTTGAAGGCGATCGAGATGATCCGCTGGCCCTCCGCCATGCGCTTGCCGGTGCGGAGGTAGAACGGCACCCCGGCCCAGCGCCAGTTGTCCAGGCCCACGCGCAGCGCGATGAAGGTCTCCGTGTCGGAGTCGGGCGACACGCCGCGCTCCTCACGGTAGCCACCGTACTGCCCGCGGACGACCTCGTGCGGGTGGATGGGCAGCATCGATCGGAAGACCTTGTTCTTCTCCTCGCTGATGGCGCGCGGCTCCAGGGCCGTCGGCGGTTCCATCGCGACGAACGCCATCACCTGCATGAGGTGGGTGACGACCATGTCCTTGTACGCGCCGGTGGACTCGTAGAAGTCCGCGCGCTGGTCGAGGCCGAGCTTCTCGGGGATGTCGATCTGGACGTGGTCGATGAAGTTGCGGTTCCAGATCGGCTCGAACAGGCCGTTGGCGAAGCGGAACGCGAGGATGTTCTGCGCGGCCTCCTTGCCGAGGAAGTGGTCGATGCGGAAGACCTGCGACTCGTCGAACACCTCGTGGACGTGGTCGTTGAGCTCGATGGCGCTGTGCAGGTCGTGGCCGAACGGCTTCTCCATGACGACCCGGGAGCGGTCCACCAGGTCCGCGTCGTGCAGCATCGTGATCACGTTCTGCGCGGCCTTCGGGGGGACGGACAGGTAGTGCAGCCGGCGCGCACCCTCCCCGAGCTCCGCCTCGGCGGTGGCGACCGCCGCGGCGAGGCCCTCCGGGCCCGCGCCGGTGCCGACGTAGCTGAGCCGCTGGGCGAACCGGACCCAGGCCTCGTCGGTCAGCTTGTGGACGCCGAAGTCGTGCATGGCGCTCCTGGCGAGATCGCGGAACTCCTCGACGGGCATGTCCTCCATCGCGGTGCCGACGATGCGCACGTCGGGAGCCAGCGTCGACTCGGCGAGGTAGGCGAGACCCGGGAGGAGCTTGCGCTTGGCCAGATCGCCGGTGGCCCCGAACAGCACGATCACGTGCGGGGCGGTCGGCTCGACGTCGCGCCGCCGGGGGCGGGAGGCGGGTGACGGATAGGCATGGTCTGCGCCGTTCGCAGGGACACCGATCTCCTCCTCAAACCGTTGGGGGGTCTGTCCGGAGTCCCGCACACGCGCCGGGCGGAGGCGTCAACCTAGCACGGGCGAACTCGACCGGGAAGCGAATGGCGGTTCGTCGGGTATTGTTCGGCGACCTTGCGGGTCCCCCTTTTCCGGAATCGTGTCGCGGAACGCGCGGAATGCGCTGCGGTCCACGATGGCCGGTCGTGTCCCGGGAGGACGGGCGTTCCGGCCCGGCAGCCCGTGCGCCGGTGCCACGGGGGCCGGGCCGGCCCGGGCCCGGTTCGACGGATGTGCTGGTGGGGGGCATGATCGGGCGCGGCGTGCCGCAGCCGGCGGGGCGGCGGGCGGCCGGGCGTCCGGCGGTGGCCCGGACCGTTCCGGTCGGTGAACGCTGCCCGGTCCCGGCCCGGTCCCGGCCCGGGACGGACCGTGTCGATACGGACGGGACCGTCGGCCCGGTCGATTCCGCCGGGTCTCCGGACGGACCCGCGGTCCCGATGCCGGGAATGCTTTCCGCCGACGCGATTCTTCCGGTCCGCCGTGCTGGTCGACCGCGCCCCGGCGCGCGACGGCCGACGTCGAGCGGTGTCTCAGCCGGGCTGTTCGATCCACGGCCGCAGGTACTCGCGATCCACCGGGACGCCCGGCGGCACGAGGTCGATCATCCTGCGGACGCGTTCGGCGGTGTCCCGGGTCAGCCGGAAGTCGTCGTCGCGGGTCATGGCCTGCTCGGGTCCGTACTCGCGGGCGCAGGCCACGATCCGGGGCACGACGGCCCGCAGGTCGTTGAGATCGTGCCGGGCGAGCGCCGGATCGAGCCCGGCTTCGCGGAACCGGTCCTCGACGTGCAGCAGCTGGTCGGACAGCCAGCCCCAGGGGTCCGCGGTCAGCTCCGGTGACCAGACCCGGTCACTGGGCTCGACGCCGTCGAACGACGGGTGGTAATGGGCCGCGGCCCACTGTCCCGGCTGGTCGAGGCGGTCGAAGAGATCGGCTCGCCAGAACGTCGTGTCGGCGACGGACCGCTGGGAGGCGGACTCGGTGCCGCGGTGCGGCTGGGGTTCGAGGAGCCGCAGCTCGACCCGGGCCCCGCGCTCCATCGTCGCGTCGGGGGCGATCTCGAACCACCGCCGGACGTCCACGGAGAGTCGGGTGAAGGCGAAGGTGACGATCACGGGCGGTGCTCCTGGTTCGTCAGAGCCGGTCGGCCAGGTCGGCGAGACCGGTGGTGTGCAGATCGAAGCGGTCCGTGCCGGCCGGCGGATCACCGCCGGGGCGTTCGACGTAGGCGGTCCGCATGCTGAGCGCCGCCGCGCCGCGCAGGTCCCAGGCGTGTGCGGCGACCATGAGCACACGGTCGGGGGCGACCGCCGCGACGTCGAGTGCGAGCCGGTAGACCGCGGGGGCCGGCTTGTAGGTCGCGGCGTTCTCGGCCGACAGGGCCAGGTGCCAGCGCAGTCCGGCGTGGGCGTCGAGTCGCAGCAGCGTCGAACGGTCGGCGTTGGACAGGCCGATCACGGGACGTCGCTCGGCCAGACGAGCCAGTCCCTGCGCCGAATCGGGCCACGGCGGGAGCCGTGTCGAGGCCGCGGCCAGGAGCTGCAGCTGCCCGGGATCGTCGATCCCGGCCTGCCGGGCGACGACGGCCGCGGCCTCGGCGTCCAGGACGCTGCTCGGCGCGAACCCGCGGTCGCCGGCGACGATGCGCTCCTGCTCGGTCGCCACGTACTGCTGCCAGACGACGACGAGCCCGGCCGCCGTCGTGGGATCGGCGCCCGGGGCGCACCGTTCGATGGCGCTGCGCAGGCCCGTCGCCTCGTCCACCAGCGTCCCCAGCACGTCGAACACGATCACGTCGATGTCGATCGGTGCCATGCTCGACTCCATGATGTAAGGGGTAAAGTCGGATTGAACGGAGCCTAGGTCGGGGAGCGTAAGGCATGCAAGTGCTTCTTGACGGTTACGTCTTCGCCGCCACCGTGGCGACCGAGCTGGCCAACACGACGCCCGAGGTGTGGCAGGGGCCGGATCACCTCGGTGACCTCGACGCGCTGGTCGGCTTCGCCGACGAGTTCGACCGCACAGCGGCCGACCCGGCCGATCCGGGGCGGCCGTTCGGGCTCGGCGATCTCGCGCGCGCGGCCGCCGACCGCCGGCTGGTGGCGGTCCAGTCGCTGCGCTACGTCGTGCGGGGGTTGATCGACGTCCCGGAGCGGGAGCGCCTCGTCGCGGGGGCGACCGCGCTGACCGCCTCCGCCGGGGCGCTGACGCTGGTCCCCGGCGCTCGTGCCGATCGATGGGCGGTGGAGCTCGCCCCGGGAGGCGGGATCGACGACGCCCTCGCGCTCGTCTGCGGAGTCGGGATCCTCGGCGTCGTGCAGGCCCTCGGCGAGCAGCGGTTCCGGCAGTGCGGCGCGCCCACCTGCGTCGGGGCGTTCATCGACTCGACCCGGGCGGGGCGTCGCCGCTACTGCATGCCCGATCTGTGCGGCAACCGAGTCAACGTCGCCAACCATCGTGCGCGGCGGACGTCGGGCGGGGCCGGCTAGCGTCGGCTGCGACGTGGTGTAGCGAGAGCGGTCTCAACCCGTCCCTCGGGTGGGCTTCGGTGAGTGCTGTTCCGTGCCACGACTGACGAGCCGGGTGTGGGCTCACATCGGTAACCGGCGGACCCGCATGGTGTCCTCGCCGATGACGAGGACGCAACCGGCGTCGAGATCGTCGGAGCCTGCCCCGGTTTCCAGGACACGAACGGTGTGGTGATCATGCCGCGGTAGTGGCGGTGGTGTGAAGTCGTTCGTAGTCGGCGGGGGCGAGGTGGCCGATGCTGGTGTGGCGTCGGCGCGGGTTGTACCAGGCCTCGATCCACTCGGAGATCGCCGCGGACAGCTGCTGCGGGGTGTCCCAGTCGCGGGTGTCGAGCAGCTCGCGCTGCATGGTCGACCAGAACGATTCGATCATCGTGTTGTCCACGCTGGACGCGACCCGGCCCATCGAGCCGAGCAGCCCGGCCTCGCGCAGGCGGTGACCGAGGATCCAGGAGGTGTACTGGGCTCCGCGGTCGGCGTGCACGATCACGCCGGGTGCGGGCCGGCGCCGCCAGGTCGCCATCTGCAGGGCATCGACGACCAGCTCAGCGCGCATGTGCTCGGCGATCGACCACCCACGACCATCCGCGAGTAGGCGTCGACGACCGCGCAGCAGTACACCTTCCGGCCGGTGGCGGTGGGGTGTTCGGTGATGTCGGTGGCCCACAGCCGGTCCGGGGCGTCGGCAACGAATCGGCGTTGCACCAGGTCGTCGTGTGGAGCGGGTGCAGGTCGCCGGCCGGAGCGTTTGCGCCGGTGAGAGATCCCCGCGATCCCCGCCGTGCGCATCAGCCGGGCGATCCGCTTGTTTCCGCAGCGGATCTCACGGGCCATCCGCAGCTCGTTGTGCACCCGCGGCGCGCCGTAGCTGCGCCGGGACATGATGTGGATCTCGACGATCATGGCGCTCACCCTCGGCGTCTGCGATCGATCGCGCCGAAGGTGAGCGGGTCGTCCAGTCGTAGTAGCCCGAGCGGGATACGCCCAGAACCCGGCAGGGCACCGCGACAGCGAACCCGTCAGTGGCCAGTTCCCGGACCAGCGGGAAGATCATTTTGGGAGGATGTTCTCCCGCGCGAAGTACGCCGATGCCCGCTTGAGGATCTCCACCTCCGCTTCCAGCACTCGGTTGTGGCGACGCAGCTCGGCCAGCTCGGCCTTCTCCCCGGTGCTCGAGCCCCCCTCGACGCGGCCGGTGTCGACGTCGTCAACGGCCATCCACCGGCGCAGACAGGGCTCGCTGATCCCGAGGTCCTTCGCGATCTGGGCGACCGGCTGCTCGCCGGCACGAGCGAGCTCGACAGCACGGCGGCGGAACTCCGGAGGGCGTGGTGCAGGCATTCGACGGGCTCCCTTCCCGAGCGATGATCGCTCAGAACAGGTGTCCGAGGAAGCGGGTCAGGCTCCCCCGGCTCCGCGGTGAAGTCCGGGTCGATGGGGCGTCCGTTGCCCGGTGTCCCGGTGGTGCTGGTCGACGAGCTCACCGGCGAGGTCTCCGGGACCGAGGGCGAGATCTGCATCGACCTGTCCCGGCGGCCCACCAGCCTGATGGCCGGGTACCTGGACATGCCGGAGAAGACCGCCGACGCCATGGCGGGCGGCTTCTACCACACGGGTGACACCGCGACCCGCGACGAGGACGGCTACCTGTTCTACGTCGGCCGCACCGACGACGTGTTCAAGACCAGCGCCTACAAGATCTCGCCGTTCGAGCTGGAGAGCGTCCTCGTCGAGCACCCGGCGGTGCTGGAGGCGGCCGTGGTGCCCCAGCCCGACCCGGTCCGGCTCGCCGTGCCGAAGGCCTACGTCGCGCTCGCTCCCGGCCACGAGCCGACCCGGGAGACCGCGGCCGCGATCTTCGCCACGCCCGGGACCACCTGGCGCCCTACCTGCGGGTGCGGCGCATCGAGTTCTCCGGGCTGCCGAAGACGATCTCGAACAAGATCCGGCGGGTGGAGCTGCGGGCCCGGGAACGCGACGAGGCCGGGGCGGCCGCGGGCGGGGAGTGGCGCTACGAGGACTTCCCGGAGCTGAAGGGCTGACGGTCTCTCTCACTTCGTGGTAACTGCTACCGTCCAGCGGGAGGTAGCCGGGTTCGTGTCGCGACGACCGGCGCGCTCGACCGAGGTGAGGACTCCCGTGGACATGCTCCGTTTCCCTGCGGACACCATCAGGGCCCAGATCGCCGGCGTGCTGACGGCGTGGGGGATGGTACCGGAGCAGGTCGTGACCACGGCCGCGGTGATGACCCACACCGACCTGTCCGGGATCGACTCGCACGGGATATCGATGCTGATGTCCTACGAGGAGCTGTGGCGCTCGGGACGGCTGCGGCTCGACGCGCAGCCGGAGGTCGTCCGCCGGACCGCCGCGATGGCGTTGGTCGACGCGCAGGGGGGACTCGGTCATCCGGCCGCCGTCGCCGCGATGGAGCTGGCGATCGGGATGGCCCGCGCGGCCGGTGTCGGGGTGGTGTCGGTGCGCAACTCCCACCACTTCGGCGCGGCCGGCTACTACGCCGCGATGGCGGCCGAGGCCGGGCTGATCGGCCTGGTCACGACGTCGGCGAAGGTGGTGAGCGTCGTACCGACCGGTGGTGCGCTCCCGCGCCTGACCACCAACCCGATCGCGTTCGCCGCGCCCGCGCGGCGCAATCCGCCGTTCGTACTGGACATGTCGACCAGCACGGTCGCCGCGAACAAGATCAAGGTCTTCGACCTGCTCGGCCGGCCGGTGCCGCAGGGCTGGGTGACCGACGAGGCGGGGGGCCCGGTCACCGATCCGGCGGCCGCGATGGCCTACCTCCACGAGCACCTGTACGGCGGGCTCACCCCGTTGGGGAGCGACGGTGCGACCGGCGGCCACAAGGGGTACGGCCTGGCGGTCATGGTCCAGATCCTGAGCGCCACGCTGTCGGGCGCCGATCTCGCCGCGCGTCGGCCGCCCGGGGCCCCGGAGGACATCGGGCACTTCCTCCTCGCTCTCGACCCGTCCGTCCTGCGCCCCGACGGGGGATACCTCGACGACGTCGACGAGCTGCTCGACACCCTGCGCGAGACGCCGCCCGTGGACGCCGAGGCGCCCGTCGTGGTCGCCGGCGATCCCGAACGTCGGCACCGCGAGGAACGGGCCGAACACGGCGTTCCCCTGCCCGGCAGCCTGCTCCGGAAGCTCGAGGCCGTCTGCGAGCGGGCCCGGGTCCCCTTCCTGCTCGACGCCTCCCGCTCGGCGGACGGGGGCACCACCACCTCGTGACCGGCGGCACCGCCGCCCGGGCGGAGTCTCAGCCGGCGGGGACCGCACGGCCGATGGCCAGCGCGGCGCGCTGCACCTCGAGGCCGAGCGCGGCCGTGCGGGCCTCGGGGACGTCCTCGGTGTAGCCCGCCACCTGGACGGCGGCCCGGACGTCGCCGTGCAGCGGGATCGCCGCGGCGACGCTGGCGACCCCGGGGGCCCGCTCGTTGTAGGCCACCGAGTAGCCGAGTTCGCGGGTGCGGGCGAGGTCGGCCAGCACCGCCTCGACGTCGGGTGCCGGGTACTCGGCGGTCTCGCCGAGGCTCTCCAGCAGCGCGCGGGCGTCCTCCGCGCTCCGCTGGGCCAGCAGCGCCTTGCCGGCGCCGAGGTGCAACGGCAGCCGGGCCCCGACCGGCAGTTCGTACCGGAGCCTGCGCTGCGCGTGCGCCCGGGTCAGGACGACGCGGGTGTCGTGGTACTCCCGGAACAGCGACGCGGTCAGCCCCGTCTCGACCGCCAGGTCGATGAGGACCGGACTCGCGACGAGCAGCAGCGGGTTGGTCGTCAGGTAGGCGTGCGCACCGAAGGTGAGGGCGACTCCGGGACGGTATCCGGCACCGCTGCGCTCGACCCGGTCCCGCGATTCGAGCACCGCCAGGATGCGCTGCGCGGTGGGCACCGGCAGTCCTGCGCGCCGCGCGATCTCGGTGAGCCGCAGCGGTTGACGCGCCTCGTCGAGCACCTCGAGGACGTCGATGGCCCGTTCCAGGGACCGCATCGTCGAGCCCTTGTCCATGCCGTCCCACTTCCGTCGCCGACCACGCGCGCCCACCTTCTCACACAGTGGTAGATGGCCTCGCCAAGCGGGCGCGACGACGCCCTTGACAGATCCGGAACCACCACCCACACTCACTCAGCGAGCAAGACTTCCATTCTGTGAGACATCTTCTCACCAGAGTCCAACATCGACGTCGGGACTGGTCCACATGCCGATCGCGCTCCTAGCGCTCTGTGCGTTCATCGCCGTCATCGTGACCTGGAACGTGGTCCTGCGCCGGAACATGGGCGAGGCCATGCTGATCGGCCTGCTGGTCACGGCGCTGTTCGCCGGTACCGGAGCGCCCCGGGCCCTGCTCGACGGCATGGTCGGCGCACTGGAGCACGAGGTCCTCTTCGCCGCGATGGCGTTCGTGCTGATGGCGTACGTGATCGACCGCCTCGGGCTCATCCAGCGGCTGCTGGCCATCCTCAACTCGGTGTTCGGGCGACTGCGCGGCGGCCCCGCACTCGTGGACACCGCGGGGTCGGCGGTCATGGGGGCGTTGTCGGGGTCCAACTCCGGCAACACCGCCGCCAAGGGCTCCTTCACGGGGCCGTGGATGGTCCGCAGCGGCTGGAGCCCGACACGCAGTGCCACGATGCTCGCCGGGAACGGCGGCATGGGCGCGGCGCTCCCGCCGAGTGCCTCCATGGTCATCATGATCGGCTTCGCCGGCTCCATGGTGACCACCGGTCAGATCTATCTCGCCCTGCTCATGGCCGGGATCTACCAGATCGTGTGGCGGTTCCTGCTGATCTTCTGGTTCGTCCGCCGCGACGGCATCACCCGGGTCGACGACGAGGCGATCACCCCGCTGCGCGCCAGCGTCCGTGCGGCGGGAGCCGCCCCGCTGATCATGGTCGGCGCGTTCGTGCCGATCCTGCTGACCGTCGGCCCGCTGTCCGAGCTCCTCGGGACCGACGACCGTCTCGGCGACTCGCTCGGCGACATCTCGATCCTGATCTGGATCCCGGTGCTGATCACGGCGATCGCACTGGTCGTCGGACGCAAGCAGCTGCCGAGCACCCGCGCGGGCTGGTTCGACTTCACCACCGGCGCCATGCCCCGCCTCGCGGTCATCGGCTCGCTGCTGTTCTTCGCCGTCGCGGCGAGCGAGGGCCTCAACGGCCTCGGGCTCGCCGACGACGTCGACCGCATCCTCGGCGGTCTGGCCATCAACCAGTACGTGATGGTCCTGCTCGTCGCGGTGCTGGTGGCCGTGGTGGCCGGGCCGCTGTCCTCGACCGCGACCCTGACGGCGGTCGGTCAGGTGTCCCTGCTCGCGCTCGTCGCCGTCGGCGTGGACCCCGTGCTCGCCGTGACGGCCATCCTCGTGTTCGCCTCGACCGAGGGTTCGTCGCCTCCGGCCTCCGGATCCATCTTCGTCGCAGCCGGACTCACCGGTGCGAAGCCGGAGAAGACCTTCGTCCCGCTGATCGTCTACTTCATGCTCCCCGTCCTGCTGATCGGATGCCTGATCGCATGGGGCGTCCTGCCGGTGTCGCTGTGAACGATGACGCACCCCGTCCGCATCCCGCCCGGCCCCGAGGAGACGAGCCGATGTCCACCACCACACACACCAGTCCCGTCGGCGTACGCGACCGCGCCCGATCCGTCGCCAGGATCCTGTTCCTCACGGCGATGGCGGTGTTCGTCCTCATCGGCGCCGCCCTCGTCGTGATCCAGGCCCTCGGTGTCGTCCTGATGCGACCCGCACTCGTCTCGGGGGCCTCGGACGCGCTGCTCGTCCCGGCCATCGGCGCCGCGGTCGTCTTCGGGCTCATCGCCTTCGCCGGTGGCTACCTGGAGGACCGCGAGCCCGCCGAGGACGCGTCGACCGGGGACTGACACCGGGCGATCCCGCCGCCCGAACACCCGCTCCATCTCGAGAAAGGCTCTCTCATGCACGCCACCGTTCTGGGACTCGGCGAGGCCGGCGCCGTCTACGCCTCCGGTCTCGCGGCTCACGGATGGACCGTCACCGGCTACGACCCGGCGTCGGTCCCCACGCCCGTGGGGGTGCGGCGGGAGGCCGGTCCCGCCGACGCCGTCCGCGGCGCCGACCTGGTGCTCAGCCTCGTCGGTGGGCGGCACGCGCAGTCGGCGGCCGAGGCCGTCGCACCACACCTCGACGAGTCGGCCGTCTACGCCGACATGAACGCCGGGGACCCGGCGACCAAGATCCTGATCGCCGACGCCGTCGGGGCGGGCCGCTTCGCCGACGTCTCGGTGATCGGGCCGGTGCCGCGCCACGGCATCGCGACGAGCGTGGTGATCAGCGGGGCCGGGGCCACGGCCGCGGCCGGACGGTTCCGCTCCTTCGGTGCCGACGTCGACGACATCGGGGGAGCCCCCGGCGACGCATCGGCGCGCAAGCTGCTGCGCACGACGTGGATGAAGGGGCTCGGAGCGCTCATCACCGAGGCGCTGCGGGCCGGGCGGGCCGCGGGTGCCGAGGAGTGGGTCGCCCGGCAGATCGACGGGGAGCTGGCCGACGGCACGGCGACCCGGGAGCGCCTCCACATCGGCACGGCCAAGCATGCGGCGCGCCGCGCCGGCGAGTCCGATGCGGCCGTCCACCTGCTCGACCAGCTGGGGGTGGCACCGGGCATGACCCGCGCGACGGCGCAGCTGCACCACACCCTCGCCGACGAGCAGCTCGTCGACCAGGAAGCCCTCCTGGACACCTACCGCGGGCTCGCGGTGGCGACGATCGGCGACGCCCAGGACCGCATGGGCATGATGGACGGCGGCATCCACGCCCTCTACAAGGGTGCCCGCGCGGTCGGCCGGGCCCGCACCGTGTGGGTCCGCAGCGGGGACAACGCGGCGATCCACCGGGCGCTGCAGAACGTCCGGCGCGGTGACCTGATCGTGGTCAACGGGCACGGCGACACCACGCGGGCCCTGATCGGGGAGCTCATCGCGGAGCGGGCACTGGCCCGCGGCGTGACCGGCATGGTGATCGACGGGGCGGCTCGCGACGTCGTCGAGCTGGAGAAGATCGGCTTCCCGGTGTGGGCACGGGCGACCACGCCGGCCGGGCCGTTCAAGCACGGGCCCGGACGGATCGACGAGCCGGTCGCCGTCGGTGGGGTGGTGGTGCAGCCCGGCGATGTCGTCGCCGCCGACGACGACGGCGTCATCGTGGTCCCCGCGGCCCGCGCCGCCGCGACCGCGGTCCGCGCCCAGGAGGTGACCGCGGACGAGGAGCGACGCCGTTCCGCGATCCGCGCCGGAGCGGCCTGACCCCACCGGGACGGACCCGACGGGCGTGCAGGCGGCCGTCCGTCCGTCCGTCCGTCCGCGCCGGACAGGACGTCCGCGGGCTCAGAAAATCCAGAGAAGATGAAGCTCTCTGGTGGGGTCCGCTTCTCCTGTCCGGCCTGCGCGACGTCCGCGGCCTGCGCGGTCACGGGCTCGGTGACCGGTGCATCGCGCTGCGGACGGACGCGCGGGCCCCGGGGAGCGCCACCACGGGGGCTCCGGTCACCCGGGCCGGTGCTCAGGCCGGGGACGGGACGGGCTGGAACGCGGCCTCGGCGGCCTCGGCGACGACCCGGTCCTGCTCCCCGCTGCCTCCCGAGACCCCGACCGCGCCGACGACGTTCCCGCCGCTCCCGTGCAGCGGCACCCCACCGGCGAAGATCATCACTCGGCCGTGGTTGGAGCCGTTGATGCCGAAGAACTGCTCGCCGGGCTGGGAGCTCGTCGCGAGGTCGCCGGTCGGGATGTCGAAGGCCCGTGCGGTGAAGGCCTTGTTGATCGAGATGTCGATGCTGCCCATCCAGGCGTCGTCCATCCGGATGTGGGCCACCAGGTTCCCGCCCGCGTCGACCACTGCCACGTTGCTCGGAGAGCCGATCTCGTGGGCTTTCCGCTCGCCCGCGGCGATCACCCGGCGGGCGTCCTCGAGGGTCACTGTCTCGATCTGTCGCATCGTCGTGTCCTTTCGGGCCGGCCGCCGGGTGCGGCGGTCCGGCCGGTCTGCTCGGTCAGCCGGTTCGGGAGGGGGTGCGGACGACCTCGGTCCGGCCGTCCACGCGGGCGGTGGCGATGGCGGAGGGCATCGGGTGGCGGTTCCTCCCGCAGACGGGTCCGTGTGCTGTCCGCCCCCGTGCTCGGTGCGTCGGTCAGGCCCGGGCGGGCACGGCGGCGAACCGGGTGACGATCGCGGCGCAGAAGGCGGGGAGGTCGAACGGGGACCGGCTGGTGACGAACTGGCCGTCGACGCAGACCTCCTCGTCGACGACCTCGGCGCCCGCGTTGCGCAGGTCGGTGCGTATGCTCGCCCACGAGGTGAGCCGGCGCCCCCGGACCACGTCGGCCTCGACGAGGGTCCACGGGCCGTGGCACACCGCCGCGACCGGCCTGCCGGTGGCCACGAAGTTCCGAACGAACTCGACAGCGACCGGGTGGGTGCGCAGCTGGTCGGGGTTGACCGTGCCCCCGGGCAGCAGCAGGGCGTCGTAGTCGTCGACCGAGGCCTCGGCGACCTCCCGGTCGACGGTGACGGTGCCCGCGGGGTCCTTGTCCCACTCCCGGGTCCACAGCGATCCCGTGTGGATGGACAGCACCTCGACCCGGGCCCCGGCGCCGTAGAGCGCGCCGCGGGGGAGGTCGAGCTCGACGCGTTCCACGCCGTCGGCGGCGAGGATCGCGACCGTCCGGCCGTGCAGGTCCCCGGCCGTCACCGGTCGACCCCGCCCCGGACGGGCCGGCCGGCGCCGGGGTGCCCGGGCCGCTCGAGCAGGCCCTGGACGACCTCGGTGACGACGCGGCAGTGCTGCGGGAGTGCCGGTCTGCGCTCGCGGACCCGGGTGACCAGGGTGAGGGCGAGGTCGGCGAGCTTGGTGTTGGTGTGCTGGGAGATGCGGGTCAGCAGGGCGAACGCCTCGTCGGCCTCGATGCCGTAGTGGGCGACCAGGATGCCCTTGGCCTGACCGATCGCGTCCCGGGTGTGGAGGGCTCGGGCGAGGTTGTCCACCCGCCGCTGGAGCACGGTGGTCGGGTCCTGGTCGGGTCCGGTGGCCGTGCGGGGCCGTTCCCGTCCCGGGTGGTCGGTGGCGAGCTGTGGCGACATCAGGGGTGTGCTCCCCTTCCGGTGTCTGCGGTGAGCTGGTGCGCCGGGCCCGGCGGGTCCCTGTGGCGCGGTCACGACGCTAGAGAGCCCCGGGGCACCGCGATCGGGCCCGACATGCCCAGCGGCACCGTCGAGGTCCGGCCCGGCGGGCCGTGGCCGCCCCGGCCGGGGCAGGCCGGCACCGGCGGTCGGAGCAGGCCGTGGGTCCGTGCCCGGGAGATCACCCGGGCCCGGTTGCGGGCCTCGAGCTCGGCGAAGCTCAGGACGCGGTCGGGGGTGACCGGCGCGGCCCTGTCACCGCACCGGCGGGCGAGGCCGGGCAGGATCTGGCCGGGACCTGCACTACACCCGAACGGACATGGTGCGCGGTCACCGCCCGGTACGACCCGGCGGCAGCGGGGGAGCGGGGTCGCGCTGCGGTGCCGCGACCCGGCCCGGCACGTCCAGCCACACCGCCGAGGTCGGACCCGGCGGGCCGAGGCCGCGGCCCTCCGCGCCTCCCATCCTGATCTCGGCCGGACCCGGGCAGCCGGATCGGACCACCGTCGAGGGGAGAACACATGTCGGTCGGAGTGGGACTGCTCGTGACACTGGAGGCGCGGCCGGGCAAGGAGAGCGACGTCGAGGAGTTCCTGCAGGCGGGGCGCTCGCTGGTCGGTGAGGAGCCGGCCACCGTGGCCTGGTTCGCCGTCAGGCTCGGTCCGACGACGTACGCGATCGTCGACTTCTTCCCCGACGACGACGGCCGCACCGCCCACCTGCAGGGCCGGGTCGGCCAGGCGCTGGGTGAGCGGGCCGACGAGCTGTTCGCGACGGCGCCCGACATCGTGCGGCTCGACGTCGTGGCGTCGAAGCTGCCCTGACCGGGGCACTCCCGGGCGGGAACGGGTGCGGTGGATCAGCGGCCCGGGACCGCGCCCGGAGGACGGGTGCGCTCCCGGGCCGCACCCGCGCCGCCGAGGACCCGCCAGGCGCGCGACGCCACGTGCAGGTTCAGCCTGCTCTCGACCGCGCCCAGGTCGTGCCCGGACAGGTCGCGGATGCGCCGCAGCCGGTAGCGCAGCGTGCTCCGGTGGATGGTCAGGGCGCGCGCGGTGGCGTCGTAGTTGCCGCCGCACTCGTAGTACTGCCACAGCGTCGTGACGAGGTCGGACCGGTTCGCGGTGTCGTAGTCGATGAGCGGGCCGAGCCATTCGCGGACGAACTCCCGTACCTCCCCGTCGCCGTCGCCGGCGGCGAGCAGCCGGTAGATCCCCAGCTCGTCGAAGGTGGTGGCGCCACCGGCGCCCGCCGCGGCCGTCCTGACCTCGAGCGCACGCATGGCCTCGGAGTAGGACTGCGGGAGCCCGGACGGGTCCTCGCACGGCCGCCCCACGCCGATCGACCCGTTCGTCGACCGCAGCAGCGAGGCCACGACGTCGTGCAGCTCGACCCAGGGTGGCGGGCGCCCGTCGGCCGGGTCCGGCTGCGGCACCACCAGCACGGCCGTGCCCCTGCGCCGGGTGGTCAGCGGGGCCACGCCGAGGACCCGGGACCCGGCCCGGCGCAGGGCCTCGACGAGCGCCTCGTCGCTCGCCGGGCTCCACCGGGCGACCACCACCTGGTGCGGCCGGTGGAGGTCGTGCCCGATGACCGCGGCGCGCGTCGAGGCGCTCTCGCCGTCGGCGCCGTTGATCAGGTCGTCGACGAGGTCGCGGCGCAGCCGCAGGTCGGCCTCGGCCAGCGCACGCTGGTGGGACAGCTCCACGGCCAGCACCACCGCGCCGTGCTCCAGCGCGAACACGTCCTGCTCGCCGGCCTCCTGGCGGGGGTCGGCGATGCTGAGCACACCGAGCACCTCGTCGTAGGGCTGGGCGACCGCCACGATCCGTTCACGGTGGCGCATGGCCCGCCCGTTCCGCCGGACCTCGGCCAGCATCTCGTCGCGGACCCGGGGCTTGGGCCGCGGGTAGGTCCGCGGACGCCCCGGGCCGGACCAGGCGAGCAGGTTGCCGAAGCGGTCCTCGACCGCGACGACCAGACCGGTGAGGGCGTGGACGGCGTCGGCGATCCCGGCGGCGCCGCCTCCGTACGCGGCCGCCCGGGTCAGGGTCTCGTGGATCCGCTGACGCTGCTGGAGGTTCGCCACGGCGTCCTGGAGCTGCACGTTGGTCGACGCGAGGCGTGTGCTGAGCTCTCCCAGCTCCGTGGTGCCGGCCTTCTCCCGGCAGTGCAGGTCCGCCCTGACCAGGGCCGCCCCGGTCAGCTGGGCGAGCGTCGTCAGCAGGAACCGCTGGTCGACCGAGGGTTCCCGACCGGCCGAGACGACCAGGTGCCCGCTGACCGCCCGCATGGGGAAGGCCCAGACCCAGGCGGCCCCGGGGACGTCGAGACCGCCCTCCTTCCCGTCCAGGTCGAGCAGGGGCGCGACGAGGCCCGTGTCGCCGTCCGCTGTGCGCATCCCCGTCTCGTCGACCAGGTAGGAGCCCAGCGGGCGGTAGGGGCCCAGGGCGGAGACCGAGCTGATCGCCAGCCGGAGGATGTCCGGCTCCTCGATCCGGTCGAACATGACCATCGCCAGCGCGAACATGCTGCAGACGTTCGACATCTGCATGCGGAGCTCGACCATCTGCTGTCGATCGTCCATGACGGCTCCTCGACCGAGCGGCGCCGGCGGTGGCGGTCGTCCGGCCGCCGTCGGCGGGACCCTACTCCGCTCCGTCCGGCCGAGGCGGCCTCCGACGGCGCGCAGGGACGCCCGGTCGGGCGGCATCAGCGCGGCCGTCCGCCGCAACGCCCACTCGTCATCCGCCGGCCTCCCGTCTCCCGCTGCCGGCCCGCGGGCAGCGGGCCGGGCCCACGGTGACAGGGGCGTGGTCGTACGGCGTGGACCGTCCGGTGCCAACCCACGGGCTCCGGTTCGCCCCGTCGGGCCGGTCACGGGCACCGTGCGGTCCCCGAGGCCCGGGGCCTCGCCGGCCCGGCAGGCCGAGGACACGCGCCGAGGTTGGGTCCCCGGGAGCGAGTCGGAACCGACGCGCCTCCGCCACTGTCGTCGCGACCGCCGAGCGGTGCCGGGCCGGCCCCGGCAGCGCCCCACGACCCATCTGGAGCCCCGATGACGCTGATGCGTTTCGACCCGTTCCGCGAGCTCGACCGGCTCGCCGAGCGAAGCCTCCCGCCGGCCGCGCGCACGATGCCGATGGAGGCCCTGCTCCGGGGCGAGGACTTCGCGGTGCACCTCGACCTGCCCGGGGTGCACCGCGACGACGTGGACGTCACCGTCGAGAACAACGTGGTCACCATCCGGGCCCGGCGCATGCCGCAGCGGGCGGAGGGGGACGAGGTGATCGCCGACGAGCGGACCTACGGCGAGTTCAGCCGGCAGCTGTTCCTCGGCGACAACCTCGACCCGAACGGCCTCACCGCCGACCTCGCCGACGGGGTGTTGACCCTGCTCGTCCCGGTCAGCGAGTCCAGCAAGCCCCGGCGGGTCGCACTCGCCTCGTCCTCCCAGTAGCCCGCCCGCCGCGGCCCGGGCCGGCGGACGGATCGTCGCGGCCGGCCCCTCCGGATCGGAGAGCACACCCATGTCCGAACCCTCCACCCCCGTCACCGAGCACACGTCGACGGCTCCTCCGGACGGTGGCTCGACGACGCGCTCCGGCCGACGGCGGATCGCGACGTTCGACGACTACCCCGCGGCCGAGCGGGCCGTCGAGCGGCTCACCTCCCACGGGTTCCCCGTGCAGCGGGCCGCGATCGTCGGCCGCGACCTGCGGTCGGTCGAGCAGATCGTCGGGCGGCTGACGGTCGTCACCGCCGTCTGGCGGGGAGCGCTGTCCGGCGCGGTACCCGGAGCCCTGATCGGCTGGATCTTCGGCCTGTTCGCCTGGATCAACCCGTTGATCGGGGGACTGCTGCTCGCGGCGTACGGCCTGGTCCTCGGCGCCGTGCTCGGCGCGGTCGTGGGCCTGGTCGTCTACGCGTTCCAGCGCGGCCGGCGCGACTTCACCTCGATCACGGTCGTGGAGCCCCGGCACTTCGACCTCGTCGTCGACGAGGAGGTCGCCGACGAGGCGACCCGGCTGCTCGACCGGGAGGTGTGACCCGTGGCCAGGGCCGCCGGCATCGACCTCGGCACCACCAACTCGGTCATCGCCGTCTGGGAGGGCGGACAGGCCGACGTCGTCCCCAACGCCGAGGGGACCCGCACCACCCCGTCGGTCGTGGCGTTCGCCGAGAACGGTGACCGGCTGGTCGGCCAGCTCGCCCGCCGCCAGACCATCCTCAACCCGATGGGCACGATCTCCTCGGTCAAGCGGTTCATCGGGCGGACGTTCGCCGAGGTCGAGCAGGAGGCCGGCCAGGTCCCCTACGACGTCGTGCCGGACGACGACGGCAACGCGCGGATCCGGGTGCGGGGCAAGCTGTACGCGCCCGAGGAGCTCAGCGCGATGATCCTGCGCAAGCTGGTCGACGACGCGAGCCGCCATCTCGGGGAGAAGGTGACCGAGGTCGTCATCACCGTCCCGGCGTACTTCAACGACGCCCAGCGCACGGCGACCAGGGACGCCGGCCGGATCGCCGGCCTCGAGGTGCTGCGGATCATCAACGAGCCGACGGCCGCGGCGCTGGCGTACGGGATGGACAAGAAGGAGCACGAGACGGTGCTCGTCTACGACCTCGGCGGCGGCACGTTCGACGTCAGCCTGCTCGACGTCGGCGACGGCGTGGTCGAGGTACGAGCCACCGCGGGCGACACGCACCTCGGCGGCGACGACTTCGACCGGCGGATCGTGGACCATCTCGCCGACGGGTTCCGGAAGGAGAACGGCATCGACCTGCGGGAGGACCCGCAGGCCCTGCAGCGGCTGTTCGAGGCCGCCGAGAAGGCCAAGGTCGAGCTCAGCTCGGTCACCCGGACCCAGGTCAGCCTGCCGTTCGTGACCGCGGACGCGACCGGGCCCAAGCATCTCACGACCTCGCTCATGCGCTCGACCTTCGAGGAGCTCGTCGGCGACCTGCTCGAGCGGACCATGGCCCCGCTGCGGCAGGCGATGAGCGACGCCGGGATGAGCCCGGACGACATCGACGAGGTCATCCTGGTCGGCGGCTCCACGCGGGTCCCGGCCGTGCAGAACCTGGTCCGGCGCCTCACCGGCGGCCGGGACCCCAACATGACGGTCAACCCGGACGAGGTGGTGGCCGTCGGCGCCGGCATCCAGGCCGGTGTGCTCACGGGCGACGTCTCCGACGTGCTGCTCCTCGACGTGACCCCGCTGTCGCTGGGCGTGGAGACCCAGGGCGGGGTGATGACCCGGATCGTGGACCGCAACACGACGGTGCCGGTGCGCCGCAGCGAGACCTTCTCCACCGCGGCGGACGACCAGCCCGCGGTGGACGTGGTGGTGCTGCAGGGCGAGCGCGAGCGTGCCGCGGACAACCGGGTGCTCGGGCGGTTCCAGCTCGCCGACATCCGGCCGGCGCCACGGGGCGAGCCGCAGGTCGAGGTCACGTTCGACATCGATGCCAACGGCATCCTCGACGTCACCGCCCGCGACCAGGACACCGGCAAGGAGCAGCGGATCACGATCTCCGAGAGCTCCAACCTGGACGGTGCCGACATCGAGCGGATGGTCGCCGAGGCCGAGGAGAACCGGTCGGCCGACCAGCAGCTGCGCCAGGAGGTCGACGCCCGCAACGAGCTCGACTCCCTGGCGTACCGGGCGCAGCGCCTGCTGGACGAGCGCGGCGACGCCGTCCCCGCCCACGAGCGGTCCCGCGCGGAGCTCACGATCGGCGATGCACGCCGGGCCGTCGAGGAGCAGGCCCCGGGCGAGCGGCTCCGCGAGCTGTCCACGGAGCTGCAGAGCGTGATCGGCGGGCTGCAGGCCGCCGGGAGCGGTGGTGCCCGGGAGACCGGCGGCGCCGGCCCCGACGGGGACGCCGTGGACGACGACGTGATCGACGCCGAGTTCGACCGGAGCGGATGACGACCCCGACCGGCCACCACCGCCGAGAGCCGACCGAGAGGACACCGATGAGCGTCCCGTCACCGGAGGACCAGGACACCGAGCGCGGCGACGGGACCGGGACCGGGACCGGGACCGCCGCTGCGGCGGGGACCGACGTCGAGGACCGGTGGCGGCGTGCGGTCGCCGACCTCGACAACGTCCGCAAGCGCGCGGCCCGCGACCTGGCCCGGGAACGGGCCACCGAGCGGGCGCGGGTGGCGGGTGCCTTCCTGCCCGTGCTGGACACGATCGACATGGCGCTCGCGCACGCCGACGCCGACCCGGGCGCGATCGTGGCGGGGGTCCGGGCGGTGCGGGAGCAGGCGCTGACCGTGCTCTCCGAGCTCGGCTACCCGCGGCAGGACGACGTCGGCGTCCCGTTCGACCCGCTCCGCCACGAGGTGGTCGCGGTCGTCAGCCCGGAGGAGGCCGGGCTGCCCGCCGGCGCCGTCGCCGCCGTGCAGCGACCGGGCTACGGCGAGCCGGAACGGCAGCTGCGACCTGCGACGGTCACCGTGACCGGCGGGTCGGGACGGTAGCCGTGGCGCGCGACCACTACGAGGTCCTTGGTGTCGGTCGTGACGCCGGCGCGGAGGAGATCCAGGCCGCCTACCGTCGGCTGGCCAGGGCCAACCACCCCGACGTCAACCGCGACCCGGCGGCCGAGGACCGGTTCAAGGAGATCAACGACGCCTACCACGTGCTGTCGGACCCGTCGTCGCGGCGCCGCTACGACCGCTTCGGCGACGACCACCGCCGGGTTCCGGAGGACTGGGAGGAGCGGGTGTCCCGTGCGGGGAGCCGCGGCGGGTCCGGAGCCACCCGGGACGGCGGGTTCTCCGGCTTCGGGGACGCGGGGGTCGCCGGAGCCGGGTTCACCGACGTCGGCGGGGCGGGGGTCGACATCGAGGACCTGCTGGGCGGGTTGTTCGGCCGGGGCCGCGGGGGCGCGACGGTGGGCGGCGCCGACCAGGAGGCCGAGCTCCCGCTGACCGTCGAGGAGGCCTATCACGGCGGCCGGCGGGAGATGCAGCTGTCGGGTACCTCCGGTCCGCGCACCTACACCGTGACGATCCCGCCGGGCGTCGTCGACGGGCAGCGCATCCGGCTGGCGGGCGAGGGCGGCCGCGGGCTGGGCGGCGGCGCGGCGGGTGACCTCTACCTGGTCGTCCGCATCCTCCCGGACGAGCGCTACCGGCTGGTCGGGCGGGACATCGTCGTCGGGCTGCCGGTGAGCCCGTGGGAGGCGGCGCTGGGCGCGACGGTGCCGGTGACCACCCCGGGGGGCGAGGTCACCGTGACCGTGCCGCCGGGGTCCTCCACCGGGCGGAAGCTGCGTCTGCGCGGCGAGGGCATGCCCGGTCGCCGCGGGGTCCGCGGCGACCTCGTCGCCGAGCTCGGCGTGCACGTCCCGGCCCGGCTCACCGAGCGGGAGCGGGAACTGTTCTCCGAGCTCGCACAGGTGTCCACGTTCGACCCGAGACGGGAGCCCACCCGCCCGGGAACCCACGGCGCCCGACGGCGGAAGGCGGCGACATCGTGACGACCCATCCCCTGCTGGTCCGGCCCGGCCGGCCCCTGAGCCAGGCCGAGTTCGCCCGGCGCAGCGGCGTTCACCCCGAGCACCTGCACCGCCTGTTCGCCCTCGGCCTGCTGCGGGCGACACCCGACACCGACGGCCGGCTGTCCGTCCCCGCCGGCGAGCTCGCCGCGGTCCGCCGCATCGAGCGGCTGCGCTCCGGGCTCCCGGTCAACTACGCCGCACTGGGCCTGATCGTCGAGCTGCTCGACCGGATCGGCCGTCTCGAGACGGCGCTGCGGACGCAGCGCGCCGCGCACGACACGACCCGAGGGTGGATCTCCTGATGGACGCCGACCGCCTGACCCGGAAGTCCCAGCAGGCACTCGCCGCGGCGCAGGACGCCGCGACCCGGGCCGGACACGCCGAGACCGACTCGCTGCACCTGCTCCTCGCGCTGCTCCAGCAGCCCGACGGTCTCGTCCCGCGGCTGGTCGACGCGATGGCGGTGGACGTGGACCGGCTGACCGCCGACGTCGAGGCCGAGCTGCGGCGCGTCCCCCGCTCGACCCGCGCCGGCGCCCCGCAGGGCCGGGTCGTGGTCTCGGCGCGGCTGGCCACGCTGCTCGACGAGGCGGAGGCGGAGGCGCGGCGGCTCGCCGACGAGTACGTCTCCGTCGAGCACCTGCTCGTGGCGATGCTCGCCGAGGCCGACCGCAGCCCGGCCGGGCGGGTGCTGGGCCGGCACGGCATCACCCGCGACGCGTTCCTCGGCCGGCTCGCCGAGGTGCGCGGCAACCAGCGCGTCCGGTCGGCCACCCCGGAGGGGACCTACGAGGCGCTGGCCAGCTACGGGCAGGACCTCGTCGCGGCCGCCCGTTCCGGGGATCGGGACCCGGTGATCGGCCGCGACGCCGAGATCCGCCGGGTGGTGCAGATCCTGTCCCGCAAGTCCAAGAACAACCCGGTGCTCATCGGCGACCCCGGCGTCGGGAAGACCGCGATCGTCGAGGGACTGGCCCAGCGGATCGCCCGCGGCGACGTCCCGGAGGGGCTGCGGGACCGGATCGTCGTCGCGCTCGACATGGGCCTGCTGGTGGCCGGCGCCAAGTACCGCGGAGAGTTCGAGGAGCGCCTGCAGGCGGTGCTGGCCGAGGTGCGGGCGGCCGACGGACGGGTCCTGCTGTTCCTCGACGAGCTGCACACGGTGATCGGCGCGGGTGCCGCCGAGGGCAGCATGGACGCCGGCAACATGCTCAAGCCGATGCTCGCCCGGGGCGAGCTGCACATGATCGGCGCGACGACCCTCGACGAGTACCGCACGCGCGTCGAGGCGGACGCCGCGCTGGCGCGCCGCTTCCAGCCCGTCCACGTCGACGAGCCGACCGTCGAGGACGCCGTGTCGATCCTGCGCGGTCTGCGCGAGCGGTTCGAGGTGTTCCACGGCGTCCGCATCCAGGACGCGGCCCTGATCGCCGCCGCCACCCTCTCCCACCGCTACCTGACCGAACGGTTCCTGCCCGACAAGGCCATCGACCTGGTCGACGAGGCGTGTGCCCGGCTGCGGACCGAGATCGACTCGATGCCCGCCGAGCTGGACGGGATCACCCGCGCGGTGCTCCGGCTCGAGATCGAGGAGACGGGGCTGGCCCAGGAGGACGACCCGGCGAGCAGGGCCCGGCTCGACCAGCTCCGAGCCGAGCTGAGCGACCTGCGGGCCCGGGCCGACGCGATGCGGGCCCAGTGGGAGGCCGAGCGGCAGGCCATCCGGCGGGTCCAGGAGCTGCGGGCCGACCTGGAGCGGGTCCGCCGCGAGGTCGAGGAGGCCGAGCGCGACTACGACCTGAACCGGGCCGCCGAGCTGCGCTACGGCGAGCTCGCCGACCTGGAGCGGCGCCTGCGGTCGGAGGAGGCGCGGCTGATCGACAAGCAGGGGGAGCGCCGGTTGCTGCGCGAGGTGGTCACGACCGACGAGATCGCCGAGATCGTCTCGCTGTGGACCGGAATCCCGACCGCCCGGCTCACCGAGGGCGAGCGGGAGAAGCTGCTGCGCCTGGACGAGGTGCTGCACGAACGCGTCGTCGGCCAGGACGAGGCGGTCCAGGCCGTGGCGGACGCCCTGATCAGGGCCCGCTCGGGGGTGAAGGACCCGCGCCGGCCGAGCGGCTCGTTCCTGTTCCTCGGCCCGACCGGTGTGGGCAAGACGGAGCTGGCCCGCTCGCTCGCCCGGGCGCTGTTCGACTCCGAGGACAACATCGTCCGGCTCGACATGAGCGAGTACCAGGAGCGGCACACCGTCTCGCGGCTGGTCGGGGCCCCGCCCGGCTACGTCGGCCACGACGAGGGCGGCCAGCTCACCGAGGCGGTGCGCAGACGTCCGTACGCGGTGGTGCTGTTCGACGAGATCGAGAAGGCGCACCCCGACGTGTTCAACACGTTGCTCCAGGTACTCGACGACGGCCGGCTCACCGACGCCCGGGGCCGGACGGTCGACCTCCGCAACACCGTGATCATCATGACGTCGAACATCGGGTCGCAGCACCTGCTCGACGGTGTCACCGCCGACGGGCAGCTCAAGCCCGACGCGCGGGACCTGGTCCTGGCCGAGCTGCGTGCGCACTTCCGGCCCGAGTTCCTCAACCGGGTCGACGACACGGTGCTGTTCACCCCGCTCACCCCGGCGCAGATCGAGCGCATCGCGGAGCTGCTCGTCGGCGACCTGGGACGCCGGCTTGGCGCCCGCGGCCTGGAGCTGGAGGTGAGCCCGGCGGCGCTGGCCCACATCGCCCGTGCGGGCTACGACCCCGTGTACGGGGCCCGGCCGCTGCGCCGCTACATCGCCCACGAGGTCGAGACCGGTATCGCGAGGGCGTTGCTGCGCGACGCGGTGCCCGACGGCGCGACGATCCACCTGGACCTCAGTGAGGGCGGCGAGCTCGTCGTCTCCCACGACGTCCCGGCGGGGTCGGCGCCGTGACCGCCGACGCGGCCGCGCGCCGGACCGTCGTCACCTGCCCGCACTGCGGCTCGCGCAACCGGGTGCCGTCGGTGGCTGGGGGGTTCCCCCGGTGCGGCAGCTGCCGCAACCCGCTGCCGTGGATCACCGACGCGGGCGACGACGACTTCGCCGCCGTCGCGGAGCAGCCGTCGGTCCCGGTGCTGGTGGACCTGTGGGCGACCTGGTGCGGGCCGTGCCGGATGGTCAGCCCGGTGCTGGAGCAGCTGGCCACCGAGCGGGCCGGCGCGATCAAGCTTGTGAAGGTCGACGTCGACCGGGCGCCCGCGACCGGCACGCGGTTCCAGGTCCGGGCGGTGCCCACCCTGCTGGTACTGCGCGACGGCGAGGTCGTCGCCCGGCAGCCGGGGGCCGCTCCGGTGGCGACGCTGCGGCGCTGGCTCGACGACGCCCTCGCGGGCCTGGACCCCCCGGTACCGAGTCCCTCGGCCCCGGGTCCCGACGAGACCGAGGAGTCGCCATGAGCCGGCGCAACCCGACCTGGCAGCTGCCGCTGCGGCTGACCGCAGGCGCCTACGTCCTGGACTCCGGCCTGCAGAAGTGGGACCCCGACGAGGACACGGCCGGGCAGCTGCACGGACTCGCCACCGGCACCTACCCGTTCCTGGGTGCGGTGCGGCCGGTCACCTTCACGAGGGCACTGGCCGCGGCCGAGGTGGTGCTCGGGGCCGCGTTGCTCGTCCCGGTCGTCCCGGCCGGTCTGGCCGGTCTGGGGCTCCTCGGGTTCGGTGCCGGCCTGCTCGGGCTGTACGCGCGGACCCCCGGGATGCGCCGACCCGGTACGCCGTTCCCCACCCCTGACGGCGTCGCGCTGGCCAAGGACTCCTGGCTGGTCGGCATCGGTGCGGCGCTGGTGGCGGGGGACCGGCGGTGACCGTCCCGCGCCCGACGGGGGTCGACCCGCACGTGAGCTGGATCCGGGACGTCGGGCCGCGGACCCGAGGGTGCGAGGAGTGCCTGCGCATGGGCACCCCGTGGCTGCACCTGCGGCTGTGTCTGAGCTGCGGGCACGTCGGGTGCTGCGACTCGTCCCCGATGCGGCACGCCCGCGCGCACGCCGGTGTGCACGGCCACCCGATCGTCGCCTCGCTGGAGCCCGGCGAGAACTGGCGGTGGTGCTACGTGGACGAGGTGCTCGTATGAGCCCCGCGGCCGGTGGCGGCGCACCCGCCGTCGACGACCTGCTGGCCGTGGCCCCGCCGGGGGAGACCCCCGACCTCTCGGGTGCCCACCCCCGGCTGGGCACCGACCGGGTCCGGATGCTGAGCGCCCGCGGAGTGCGGCGGCCGACGTCGCGCGGCGACCTGCTGATCGTCGAGGGCCGTCCCGACCACGGGTTCGTCGTCGTCCTCGCGGGCCGGGTCGCGGTCGTCGCGGCGTTCGGCACCCCGGAGCAGCAGATCGTGCGGGTGCACGGGCCGGGCCGGTTCCTCGGCGAGCTCGGCCTGCTCACCGGGCAGGTCGCGTTCTCCACCGCGGTCGCGCTGGAGCCCGGTGAGGTGCTCGAGGTGCCGCGGGACAGGCTCCGCGAGTGCCTGCTGCGGGACGCCGAGTTCTGCGACGAGATCCTGCGCGCCTCCCTCCTGCGGCGTTCCCTGGCGATCGGCGAGGGACACGGTTTCCGGATCGTCGGGTCCCGCTTCTCGGCCGACACCCGGGCACTGCGCGAGTTCGCGATGCGCAACCGCCTGCCCCACCGGTTCGTCGACCTGGAGTCCGACGCGGGCTCGGAGTCGCTGCTGCGGACCCTCGGCATCACGCCCGCCGAGACACCGGTGGTGATCTGGCACGACGTCGTGCTGCGCAACCCCGACCCGGCCGAGCTGGCCGCCCTGGTCGGGCAGCGTCCCGTGCGGCACCGCCGGTCCCGGCCCCTCGACCTGGTCGTCGTCGGTGCCGGTCCGGCCGGTCTGGCCGCCGCCGTCTACGGAGCGTCCGAGGGGCTGAGCACCCAGGTCGTGGACGCCGTGGGCACCGGCGGTCAGGCGGCCACCACGTCGCGGATCGAGAACTACCTCGGCTTCCCGGCCGGCATCTCGGGCACCGAGCTCGCCGAGCGGGCCGAGGTCCAGGCCGTCAAGTTCGGGGCCACCACCCACGCGCCGGCCGAGGCGGTCGCGCTGGACACCTCGGGCGGGCTCCACGTCGTCCGGCTGCGTGGCGGCGACACCCTCGTCACCCGTGCGCTGCTGGTCGCGACCGGGGCCCGCTGCCGGCGCCTGCCCGTGCCCCGGCTTGACGAGTTCGAGCAGACGAGCGTCTACTACGCCGCCACCCAGGTCGAGGCGCAGCTGTGCGTGGACGACCCGGTCGTGGTGGTGGGCGGGGGGAACTCGGCCGGTCAGGCCGCCCTCTTCCTCGCCGACCACGCCCGCACGGTCCGGCTGGTGGTGCGCGAGCAGGGGCTCGACGAGTACATGTCGCGCTACCTCGCCGACCGGATCGAGCGCGACCCGCGGATCGAGGTGCACCTGCACACCGAGGTGTGCGACCTGGTCGGTGAGCGCGGCCTGCTGGACGCCGTCGTCGTGCAGGACTCGCGGGACGGTACCCGGTCCACCCTGCCCGCCCGCGAGCTCATGGTGTTCATCGGCGCGGACCCGTGCACCGGGTGGCTGGCCGGCACCGTCGCGCTCGACTCCGGGGCCTACGTGTGCACCGGCCGGTCGGCCGGGGCCGGGGACGGGGACGGGGACGGGCGACGGTCTCCCGTGCTGCTGGAGACGAGCGTCCCGGGTGTCTTCGCGGCCGGCGACGTGCGCAGCGGGTCGACCAAGCGGGTGGCCTCCGCGGTCGGCGAGGGAGCGATGGCCGTCCGCCTGGTGCACGAGCACCTGGCACACGCGCGGTAGCAGGAGGTATCGGCATGGCAGGCCCGTCGGGTGTCCCGGTGTTCGAGAGGTTCTTCCGTTCGGTGGCCGGGCTGCGGGTGGACCGGAGCGACGTGAAGCGGTTCCGCGAGTTCGTCGACGGGCTGGTCGACGACGTCGCCGTCGCGGGCCGGAACTCGGCCCGGTGGAACGGCCGGGACGTCATCGCCCCGATGGACCTGCCGATCCCCAAGGGGCTCCAGGAGCGGATGCGCGAGTTCGACGAGCTGGACGAGGCGACAGAGGTCCGCGCCCTGCTCGCCGCGGCCGTGCGCAGGCCGCCGGCCGACGTGACGTTCTCCGAGGAGACCGAGGCGCTGCTGCCGGAGCTCTTCGGTGGTCTCGGCATCGCCCTCGCGCGGGCCCTCCGGGCCGTCGACCCGGACGCGTCGAACCCCGGCACGGACCAGTGGCAGCGCGCCACCGACCTCGTCCGGCAGGTGTACTGACCACGACCCGTCCGCCGCGGCGGGCGACGACGTCCCCCGGGTCCGGACCGCGTCAGCCGAACGGTACGAGCAGGACGACCGTCACCCGGCCCGGGCCGAGCTCGACCACGATGCCGGGCCCGGGACCGCCCGGCGTCGCGGTCCGGGGGACCAGCCGCAGCCGCCGCGGGTCCGGCCGCGGCGCGGTCGCCCCCGCCGCGTCGCCGCGGGCGACGTGGCACACCAGCCGTCCCGGCTCCTCCCAGAGGTCGAACGTGCCCGCTTCGCCGGCGAGGAGGATGGCGGCGGCCACCGCGACACAGTGGGCGAACGGGTCGGCCAGGCCCCCGGCCGTGGAGTGCGCGGCCAGCGCGCGGACGAGCGTGGTGACGACGTCGAGTGCGGTCCCGTCGATCCGGGCGCGGGCCCAGAACGGCCGGGGACCACCGCCGTCACCGTGGGGGGCGTCGTCGGGTGGCCGCGGCATGGTGGTTCAGCTCCTCGGCCTCGGCCTCCGAGAAGTACTCGCTCTGCAGGTAGTAAGGGTTGGTCAGGATGACCCCGTTCATCCACACCGTCGGGTGCGCCCGGACGATGGGGACGATCACGTCGCCGTCGAAGCTGTCCAGGTCGTACATGCAGGCCGTGACCTGCGGGCGACGGCTCGACCACAGGGTGAACCGGGTCTCGTAGCGCCCCAGGTCCATCACGAACCCGGGGGTGCCGACGAGCGGGATGGCCCAGCTCATGTCCGCGACGATCCGGGCGTGGAGCACGCCGTCGCGGTCGAAGGTCGTGTCCCCCCAGTCGTCCCAGAAGCGCAGCATGCGGTCGGAGATGAATCCGCCGTCGTGCAGGTGGCTCCCGCCGGGACCGACGAAGTCGATGTGCCCCGGGGAGCCGGGCGCCGCGCCGTCCGTGCTCCCCGTGCCCGGCTCGGAGAGCGCGACCACCGCGTCCGCGATCCCGCGGTGCCGGTCGGGCGTGATCATGCAGTAGCACCGGTGGCCCGCGCGGAGGCCCTCGGCGAGGAAGGCCGCCATCAGCGCGTCCCGCTGGTCCGCACCCCGGTACAGGAGGCAGACGTGGTCGTGCACGCGCACCGGCAGACCGCCGATGGTGACGATCTGCTCGAACGTCGGTGGGTCGTCTGTGGACGTCACGGTCGATGGCCTTCCTGCTACTCGGTCGGTGGAGGCGTTCTAACTGCTCCACAGCGGTTCCGCATCGACCCCGCAGGCCCAAATCGCCCGGCGTGCCGGTCGTGGCCGGGTGTCCTCGGAGACCGAGTGACGGCGTTCCGCTTCGCGCTGCGGAGCCGAAGACCGACGCGGGCCGGCCCCCGATGCTGGGCCCATGACGCTGCTCAGCCGGACAGGTACACGCCTCGCACGGATCGAAGCCGGTGTCGCGAGGGCGGCCCCCGTCCGTGTCCTGCGGCCACGTGGTGAGGTCGACGCGTGCAGCGCGCCGCGGCTGCGCGACGACCTGCGCCGGGAGGTCGAGGCGTGTCCGGCGGTGGTCGCCGTCGACCTGTCGGACCTGGAGTTCCTGGGGGTGGCGGGGCTGAGCGTGCTGCTCGAGGCGGAGCAGTTCGCCGACGAGCGCGGCACGGCGGTGCTGCTCGTCGGCTCACCCGCCCCACCGGTGGAGCGCCTGCTCGGACTGGTCGGCTGGCCGGTCGCGGCCGACGCGGTGGTGACCGGGAGGGGGATCCCGTGGTGACGATGCCGTGACCGGGACCGGTCGCCGCGCGCGCCCGAAACGGACTGTCCCTACCGATCACCTCGGTCTTGAACAGTCCAATAGTGGATTCGGCGAGTGCATTATCGTAGGCGTCGCCGACACTGCCGATCGACGCCGCGATACCCTCGATGCTGAGAGTCTCGGCAATAGACGTGTAGTGAGACCCGGCATCGCTATGGTGAATGAGGCCATCGCTGATTCGCCTCCCTTGGTGGTCGCGTCGCCACAAGGCCATCTTCAGTGCAGTGGTGACCATGGTGGTGTTCTTGACCTGTGTGGCGCGCCAGCCGACGATCGCCCGGGAGAAGCAGTCGATGACGAACGCGACGTAGACGAACCCGGACCACGTTCGGCAGTAGGTGAAGTCGGTGACCCGCTTCCGGTTCGGCGCCGCCGCGGTGAAGTCTCGATCGAGCAGGTCAGGCGCGCGTCGGCCACCGTGGTCGGCAGGGATCGTGGTGCGGTGACGGCCCCCTCGGACCAGCCCGGCCAGGCCCTCGTCGCGCATCAACCGGTCGATCGTGCAGGCCGCCGCACGGTGGCCCTGACGGCGTAGGTGTGCGGTCATCTTTCGTCGTCCGTACATGCCTTCTGGGGTGCCTGTCGTGGCGCGCAGCGCATCGGTCAGATAGGCGTCGGTGATCGTCCGAGCCGATGGTTGGGCGGTTTTCCAGTTGCGATACGTGCGTGGGGCGACCTGGACGCCTTGCTCGGTGAGCACGCGACAGATCGACTCGACCCGATATCGACATGCACGCATCTGATCGATGAAATCACAGATCAGCGGTGGCGAGGGTCGAGTTCCCTCGCGAAGAAAATCGAAGCAGCTTTGAGAATCTCGTTGGCCTCTTTCAGATCCCGGACCTCACGCTCCAGGTCCTTGATCCGATGCCGCTCGACCGTGCTCGGCCCAGGCACCTGCTGGGCATCGACTTGCGCCTGCACCGTCCACTGGCGCAGCGACTCGACCCCCACGCCGACCTTCGGCCCGATCGCTTGACACGCCGCGTACACCGACCGGTACTCGTCGAGGTGGTCGAGCACCATCTTCACGGCCCGGGCACGCTGCTCGGGCGGGTAGCGCTCGGACATGATCCACATCCTCCACAAGGAAGGAAGCGGCACCGAACCCGGGACGGTTCAGTAGTGCCCCCGGCAGGATTCGAACCTGCGACACCCGCTTTAGGAGTCCGTCCGACAGGGCGATCCGCAGCCTTCTACCAGGTACTTCCGTGTCACGTCGCGATCTCGCGGTGGCTCCACGGCCCGGAAACTTCTGTAGTTCGCTCCATGGATGGCTCCACGCGAGATGGTGCCAACTAGGCGTCTCGTCCGACGTGTTGCACCGCGAGTCGACCGCCCTGAATTGCCAGAGCGGCCTGCCCACGTCGTGCTATCCGACAGGAGCAGTAGCCGGGCCGGCCCGTTGCGTGGCGCCGCCACACCGTGGCGGCGCCACGCTCATGCCAACTCGTCGCGGCGGTGGCGATACTCGTCTGCGTCGATCTCGCCGCGGGCGTAGCGCTCGTCGAGGATCTGCCGGGCCGACGAGTGAGCCCCCGACAACCCGCCTGACGATGTCCTTTCGGCCGAGGCCGGTCCGGCGGTTCCGCGGCTCTGGGCGAGCCGGAAGGCGACGTAGCCCAGTAGTGCGAGCCCGATCAGCAACAGGACAGGCAGTATCCAGGCCCATCCCATCATCGTCCCGTTCATCATGGTCTGGCCTCCTTGATCCGACGCCTCCTCGGTGAGGGGAAGTCGGGGGTCGATCTCGTGCTGTGCAGGATTACGGCTGGGCTACCCGATGGGTTGGTGTGTCATCCGGTGGTGGTCGGGCGCCCGGAGTCGATCCAGCCCTTGGTACCGCCGTTGACCGACACCGCATCGATGCCGGCCGCGGCGAGCAGTTCGGTGCCTTGGGCGCTGCGGCCGCCTGACTGGCACACGACGTGGACCTGGCGGTCGGTGGGGACTTCGGCGATGCGGTCACCCAGTTCGGGCAGGGGGATCAGGTGGGCGCCGGGGATGTGGCCCTCGGCGTATTCGTCGGGGTTGCGGACGTCGATCACGGTCGGCTCGCCGGTGTCGTGGGCGGCGGCGAGGTCGTCGACGGAGATCTCACGGACGGTCATGGATGGTGCTCCTTCGTCTCGTTGTCGTGTGCTGGTCAGGTGGTGGTGAGGGCGATGAGGGTCTGGGTGGCGACGCCGGCGGCGATGAGCAGGACCAGTGTGGCGAACCCGCGGTTCAGCGTGCTGGCGCGCAACCGGCGGGCGAGGTGGCCGGCCGGGAGCGAGGCGAGGATCGCGGCGGCGGCGAACGGGACGACGACGGACCAGTCCAGCCCGCCTTCGGAGGCGGTAGCGCTGCCGGTGGTGAGGTAGGGCAGCAGCCCGGCGACCGAGTTGGCCACGATGACGACCAGCGAGGTGGCCACCGCGCTCGGGGTCCGAAGGCCGAGGGCGACGATGAGGGCGGGCACGAGCAGGAACCCGCCTCCGACGCCGAGCAATCCGGTCAGGAACCCGACCAGCAGCCCGGTCGCGACGGCGCGGGGCAGGCAGCGGCGCCAGGCGACGCCGCCGCCGGGGAGCTCGCACACCCCGCCGGCCTCGTCGGAGCCGCGCAGCATCCGCAGCCCGGCGGCGACCATGAGTGCCGCGAACCCGAGCATCAGCCACCGGTCGTCGAGCCGGTGGTTGACGATCCCACCGATAACAGCGGTGGGGATGCCCGCGGCGCCGATGATCGCGGCGAGACGCCAGTGGACCTCGCGGCGGGCGCGGGGGGCGACCGCGACCGCCGAGGCCAGCCCGATCACCACCAGCGACGCCGGGACCGCCTCGCCCAGCGGCAGCCCCAGCCCGTAGACGAGAGCGGGGACGGCGAGGATGCCGCCACCGCCGCCCACGAGGCCGAGCAGGGCGCCGATGAGCAGCCCGAACCCTGCCGCGAGGACGATCACCGCTGGCTCTCCGGTGCTCGGCCGTGCGGCCCGGCTCGCAGCGCGGCGAGGGTCTGGCCGGCCTCGGGTTCGGTGACCTCGCGGTTGAGTGGTAGCCGGGCCAGGGCGGCGCCCATGGCGCAGGTGTTGCTCAGGGCGGAGAAGGTGAGACCGGCGCCGATCCCGCCGGCCAGCAGTCGGCCCTTCGGTGAGAGGAACCGGCCGGCGGTGAGCCCGGCGAGTACGAGGCCACCGGCGACGAGACGGACCTGGCGCTCCAAGGCCCAGACCTGGGGGCCGCCGACGATGTCACCGCCGGCGGCGGTGTAGGCGGGCAGGCCGCCGTCGAGGACGTGGGCGCGCTCCAGACCTGTCGTGGCGAGGTGGCGGCGGGCCTGCTCGGCGCGCACCCCGGACTGGCACACCAGCACCACCGGGCCCTCGATGTGGGCGGCCAGGTCATGGGTGTGCTCGGCCAGTGTGGCCAGCGGCACGTGGTACGAGCCGCGGATGTGGGAGGCGCCGTACTCGGCCGCGCTGCGGACGTCGACGACCATCGGGACACGCGCCCCCTCGGTCTCGGCGGCCCGGTGCCAGGCGAGGACGGTCGCCGCATCGACGGTCCGACCGATGTGGGACGTCTCGGGCGTCGAGGTCGTGCTCATGGGAGAAGTGGTCCTCTCGGTCTGCAGCGAAGCGATGTGCCCTGTGGAGCGGCGGCGGTGGTCGGTGGGCACCGGGGCGGTCGGGCGGGTGCCGGTCTCAGCCACCGGTGGTGACGTGCTGGTCGGTCACCGGCAGCCCGGCGTCGGCGGCGCGGGGCCAGTCGTCGTTGATCAGGACCAGGTCGTGGCCGGGGCGGTCCAGCATCGAGGCGGCGATCGAGGCGCGGTAGCCCGATCCGCAGTAGACCCACACCTCGCCGTCGGGGACCTCGTCGCGGCGGGCCGACAGCTCGTGCAGCGGGATGTGCACCGAGCCCGAGATCCCGCCGGCGGCACGCTCCTCGTCGCGCCGGGCATCGACGACGAAGGGCTCGTCGTGGCCACCCCGTGCGCGGGCCGCGGCCAGGCCCGCGAAGTCCGATACCGGGTAGGAACGCAGACCCTGCCCGGCATCGAGGGTCTCGATCGGGCCGGTAGCGGCGCCGGCGAAGCGGTCGATGCCGATCCGGACCAGTTCCCGCTGAGCGTCGGCGACCTGCTGGGCGTCGTCGCCGATCAGGGTCAGCTCGGCGTCGAAGTCGAACGTCCAGCCGAAGTAGGTGACGAACGGAGTCGCGAGCTCGTAGCCCAGCGACCCGGGCAGGTGGCCGGCGGCGAACGCGGTGCGCTCACGCAGGTCGACCACCCACTGACCGGCCTCGAGGCGGCGCCGCAGCTCGGCGGCGTCGACCGGGGCCGGGGCCGAGAGGTCGACCGGGGCAGGGCCGTCGGCGTTCGCCGGGCCCATGCGGGCGTAGTAGGTCGGGAACGCCCCGAGCCCGGCGATCAGCGTGTCGACGTAGTCCTGCTCGTCCCGGGTCAGTGCCGGGTTGGTGCCGGCCTCCTGCCCGACGGTGGAACCGTCGGCGCCGCTGGCCGGGGTGCCGGCGCAGAAGCTGCCGAACCCGTGGGTCGGGTAGACCGCGGCCCCGGCCGGCAGCTCGGCGGCCAGCCGGCGCACCGAGTGGAACTGGGCGTGGGTCAGCGCGACGGTGTCGGCCGGCGAGACGAGATCGGTGCGCCCGGTGGTGCCGTAGAGCATCGACCCGCCGGTGAACACCGCCACCACCTCGTCACCCGCGTCCGCAGTCGTGTGGAGCGGGGCGGTGTCGAGCAGGGCGTAGGACAGGTGGTGGTGGGTGTGTCCCGGGGTGGCGATCGCCCGCAGGCGCATCGTGCCTGCCGTGACCTCGTCGCCGTCGGCGACCGGGGTGCGGTCGAAACCGACCTCGTCCGCGGCGCTGACCAGGTACGCCGCGCCGGTGCGGCGGGCGAGGTCGAGCCCGCCGGTGACGTAGTCGTTGTGGATGTGGGTCTCGGCGACGTGGGTGACCCTGACGCCGAGGCCGGCGGCCAGGTCCAGGACCCGGTCGATGTCGCGCTGCGGGTCGATCACCACCGCCACCTCGCCGTCGGTGGCCAGGTAGCTGCGGTCGCCTAGCCCGAGCGTCGCGATCGTGTGAATGTCGATCATCAAAGTTCCCTACCCGGTAGGGTATGTCCCACCGTGTGATCGGTCGTTGTTCTGTCGGATGTCCGTCATGAACGCGCCGGTCGGTCCTACTGCCGGCCCGCCCGATGCGGGCGGATAGGCGCGGTCAGGCCAGGGAGAGGAACAGGCGCTCCATCTCGGCCACGTCGACCGCGCGCTCGCCCTCGTCGTTCTCGGTCATGCAGTGCCGCAGGCCGGTAGCTATGATCTTGAAGCCGGCCTTGTCCAACGCCCGGGCGGCCGCGGCGAGCTGAGTGACCACGTCCTTGCACTCGCGCCCGTCCTCGATCATGCGGATGATCCCGCCGATCTGGCCCTCCACACGGCGCAGCCGGCTCACCACGTCGGTGAGCTCATCGACCTGAACCTGCATCACGGTCTCCGTTCCCGGGCGGCCCACGGTGGGTCCGTGGGCTCGCCCATCGCACAACCGAACCTACCCCGGGGGGTATTCCGGTAGTGTCGTGATCCCGACCACCCGAGCAGGCCACCCGGCCCCGCAGCTTCAACCGAGAGGAGCCAGCAGCGATGCAGATCGCCCACACCGTCGAGGTCGACCTCGACCACCAACAGGCCATCGACGCCGTCACCGCCGCCCTCGCCGAGCAGGGCTTTGGCGTGCTGACGACCATCGACATCAAGGCCACCCTCGCCGCGAAGCTCGACGAACAGGTCGACGACTACACCATCCTCGGCGCCTGCAACCCCCGCCTCGCCCACGCCGCGCTCTCCGCCAGCCCGGAGGTCGGCCTGCTACTGCCCTGCAACGTCACCGTCCGCCGCGCCGACGGCCGCACCCTCATCCAAGCCGTCGACCCCGGAACCCTGCTCGGCATCGCCGGCGGAGACCAATCTGAACTCGGCGACACCGCCGCCGACGCCGGTGAGCGCCTACGCACCGCCCTCGACTCATTGACCTGACCAGCGAACGACGACAGCGGCGTCGTGCACCGGCACTTTCGATCGATACCGTCCCCTGGTCAGGCGCTGGTGACCGAGCGGCCGTGCTCCAGGTAGCTCGGTCCTTCCGCCACGGTGGAACGTATCCGCCGGGCCAGTCGCGGGATGACGTACCGGTCGAGGTCGTCCAGGGCGACCCACTCCCAGCGGTCCAGCTCCTCGCCGTCGAGCCGGACGGCCGCCTCGTCGTCGCCCAGGTCGCCGCAGTCGAACAGGAACAGCAGCTTGTCGCCCTCCCGGTCGCTCGGCGCCCAGTCGATCGACAGCAGCGCGCGGGGCGTCCGGTCGATGTGCAGCTCCTCGACGACTTCCCGGCGGCAGGCGGACGCGGGGGACTCGCCGCGCTCGACGTAGCCGCCGGGGACGTCCCACGTGTCCTTGTAGGTCGGGCGGACGAGCAGGACCCGGCCGGCGCCGTCGAGGAACAGTGCGCCGGCGGCTACCCGGGGGGTCGCGAACTTGGCACTCGGGTCGGTCACAGTGCCGACCCTACGGTGAGGCTCCGGCTACGAGACCAGCCGGAGGCGCGTCGCCAGCCCGTCCAGCGCCGGGTCGCGCTGGGCGCGTCTGGCCTTGACCCAGCTGAGCACCAGCTGACGGCTGAGCGCGTGGTGGCGGACCTGCTCGGGCGCAACCTGCTCGGCCTGGAGGAGGACTGCGAGCGCCTCGTCGCTGCGGTTGCGGGCGCTGTAGGCGCGGGCCGTCTCGATCGCGTGGCGCACCTGCCGCTCGGCCGGGAGGCCGGCAACGTCGATCGACGGTGCGAGGTCGACAGCCACCTGGATGTCGCCGAGTTCGAGCGCGGTCGTCATGCGGTGGATCGCGACGTTCGTCGGGCCGAAGGCCGTCCACATCGCGTTGGTGTCCCGGCCGACCCGCTGCGCGCTCTCCTCGGCCTCGCGGAGGAACGCCGTCACCGACCCACGGTCCTCCGCACGAGCTGCGGCCACCGCGCCGGTCAGGAACAGCGTTCCGTAGACCGCCAGGAACGAGTCATCGGTCCGCGAGCTGAGGTGCGACTCCAGGACGCCGGCGGCGGTCCTCACCAGATCCACGCCGGCCGCGAACCGACCGGTTGAGTGCAGCGCGTAGGCGACGGACCGGAAGAGCGATCCGAGCACGACCGAGTTCTCCGACTCCTGCGCTGCGGCGAGTCCACGCTCGGATGCGATCCAGGCGAGGTCGGTCTCCCCGAGCCTGGTCAGCACCGACACCGCGACCTGGTAGGTCAGGGCGAGCAGCGCGAGCGCACGGTTCCGGGTCGCTGGGTCGGCGTTCCGGGTCGCGTTGAGGGCGTCGGAGAGGACCAGCGGGGTGCGGCCGGTGACGTAGCCGTAGCGGCTGGCCTGGTAGGCGTCGAAGATCGCGCGGACGTCCGTCTCGAGAGAGTCGAGGTCCACGGGTTCGCCAGCTGCTACGGGCGAGGCGAGCAGCGGCGTGATCTGCCGGTAGTCCATCAGTGCTGCGCGGAGCGCCGGCACGGTCCGCACGCCGCTGTCCTCGGTCCACTCCAGCAGGGTCGGTTCGCCGACCAGGTCACCGATCGCGACGTCCAGCGCTTCGGCGACGCGCCGGATGACCGACAGCCGGTCGAGTTCGATCCGGCCGTTCTCGACCTTGCTCAACCAGTCCTCGGTCCGGCCGACCAGTCCTGCGAGCACGAGCTGCGATAGCCCCCGGCGCCGCCGGTAGAAGGCGATTCGCTCGCCGATGGTCATCGTCTGGGTCATCCCGCGCATGACGATCACCCTCCCCCGACTGGTCGGAACTACCCCGGAATTTCCTTCCGGGCTCTCGCTCAGAACCGCTCTCAGGCTATCCGCAGTGACCGACAAAGGTCACGAGTTCGGGAGGAGAGAGCAGATGAACAATCCGTCTACCAGGACGGGAGCCGACGCGGCGCGGTCGCAGGCCCCGACCTTCTACAGCGTCACCGACGCGGCGAAGCTGATCGGAACGTCGCCGGTCACGCTTTACCGCGCCATTCGCGATGGCGAATTCCCCGCGATCCGGGTCCGCGGCCGGTTGATCATTCCGGCGCGGGTGCTGGACGAGATGGTGAGCGCCGCCGTCGCGCAGCAGGGGGTCGTCGACGTCGCTTCCTGGGTCCCGGCGGCCCGAGGGAGCGCCGAGTGATGGGCAGCGTAGGTGTCCTGCTGCTGGTCACGATCGTCGGTGCGGTGATCTGCGCGAAGGCGCGGTCTGCCGGTGGGGCGGTGGTGTTCTCGCTGCTGGCGCTGGTGTTGTTCCTGGCGACGCCGGTCGGAGTTGGTCTGCCGGGTGCGGTGTCGACGTTCGTGTCGGCGTTCGACCGGGCGGCCACGCCGGCCCTGACCCAGCAGCAGCCGGGTGGCGAGCAGCAGGCCGAGACCGCGGGTGGTCGGCGATGAGCGCGGCCGCCGGCGAGGGGCGGGAGGAGTTCGCCCTCACGGCCGGGCAGGCCGAGAGCGCGGGTGGTCCCGCCTTCGGCGGGGCGGAGGGCCGTCCGGCCCGAGTTCAGCACGGCCTCACTCGAATTCAAGGGTCGCTGCGCGATCGGCTGCGCCGACGGCCTGCGGCCGCCCTTGAGTCCGAGCCTCGGAGGCCGTGCGCGCCTGACGGCGCGGTGGCGGGGCAGGCGCCGCCACCGGGGGGCCGGACCGGCCGTCCCTCCTCAACCGTTTCGGAGGCCAGCGTGAGCACGATCGCCATGGAGCAGAACCCGCCCGCCGTGGGGCAGGCGGAGCAGTGGGTGGACCTCGCCGCGCTCGTCTGCCCGGGATGCGGGGGCCCCGTGGCCGGTGTGCCGCCGTCGGGGTGGCCGGCCCGTGCCGGGCTCGCCCCGCTGTTCTCGCACCCCGACGGGTCGGTGCTCTGCCCCGACGAGTTCGGGCGGGTCCCCGAGCCGGTCGAGGCCGGCGGGCTGCGCTACAGGCTGACCGAGGCCGGCGCGGCGCTGTCGCTGGACGAGGCGGCGGGGTGGGCGCGGTGACCGGCCGCCCGGGACCGGAGTGGTCGGTGCGGGCGCCGGCCGCGGCCGCCGACGACCTCGATGCGCGGTTGCGGCGCCCGGCCGGCCGCACGGACCTGCTGCAGGTGGTGGTCGATCACGACCTGCCCGCGGCGGGGCGGTGTCCGGGGTGTGGGTGGTCGTCGGTGTCGGGGCGGCGGGACTGCCCCTCGCGGGTGATCGCCCTGGCCCTGCTGGAGAACACCCCGCTCCCGTCCCGGCTGGCGCACCTGGCCGACGTCGTGCCCGGCGCGCGGGCCGCACGCGACAGCTCCGCGGACCGCCACGCCCGCCGGCAGGCCGAGGACGCGTCACCGGGGCTGTTCGCGGCGCCGGCGCGGGCCCCGGAACCGGGGAGGACGCAGTGAACCCACGACACAGGCAGGACGGGAGGGGTCGGCCCGGCGACGGGATCTTGGCGGATACGAGCCGCCGGGCCGCTCTCCCCACTCAATGGATGGAGGCAGGAGAGATGACCAGCGTAGGACGAGACCAGCGGCCGGACCAGGGCCGGGACTGGCGCGCCCGCGCCGGGTGCCGGGACACCGATCCGGAGGTGTTCTTCCCGGTCGCCGAGACCGGGCCCGAACGCGAGCGCGCGGAGGAGGCGGCGAAGGCGGTGTGCGCGGGCTGCCCGGTCCGGGCCCAGTGCCTGGCCTGGGCGAGCGAGGCGCTGCCGTTCGGGGTCGCTGGCGGGATGAGCGAGGCCGAGCGGGCCGCGCTGCGCCGCAACCGCCGGTCCCGGCCCCACTGCGCGCCGGTGACGTCGTCGCCGGGGTGCGGTCGGGGCAGCGGGAACACGTCGCGGTCGCGGGAGGCCGGCCGCGCCGCGCTGGCCGCCGGGCGGGACCGCGCCGACGTCGCCCGGGCGTGCGGGGTGTCGCGGCGCACGGTGGACCGCTGGGCCGCGGCGCTGCGCGAGCACGGCGTGCCGGTGCGGTGCGGGGTCGTGTCCGGGGGTGGTCGGTGATGGCCGGGTTCGACAGGTCGCCGACCGAGCGGGCCGTCAGGCGGCTGCGGGACGTGGTGCGCGAGGTCGCGGTGGAGGCGTTCGAGGCCCGGATCGTCGAGGCCCCGATCCCCGGATTTCAGGTGCTCACCGACCGGCGCCTGGACGACCCGCTGGCCGGGGTCCGGGCGGCGCTGCTGGCGCGCACCGTGGCCGAGGGCCAGATGTTTGTTCACGCCCGGGACGCGCGGGCGGCGGGCCGGTCGTGGGACGAGGTCGGCGCCGCGCTGGATCTGCCCGCCCACGAGTTCAGCTCCCGCGCCGAGGCGGCGTTCGGATGGCTGGTCGAGGGCCGCGAGCCCGACTCCGAGCCCGACGGGCTGCCCTCGTTCCGCACGCCCTCGGCGTGGTGGCGCTGCGGCACCTGTGACCAGCAGGTCACCGACCACGGTCCCTCCGAGTCGTCGCACCCCGACGACAGCGAGTCCGGCCACGCCACCGGCTGTGCCCGCCACGCGGGCGATGTCGCGGCGTGGCAGCAGCGCACCGGATGGGAGGACGGACGATGACCACGCTGTTGATCAGCCTCGGAACCACGATCCTGTTGCTGCTCGTGTTCGTCGGCGCCGCCGCGCTCGCGTGGAGCCGGGGCGCCCGCGCCCTGGCCCTCGGCCTCGGGGCGGTCGCCGTCCTGCCGGGGGCGACGCTGGTGCAGGCCCTGTCCTGGCCGGCGTTCGCCACGGCCGGGCTGCTGGTGGCGGCGCTGGTGTGGCATCGGTGGTCGCGGTCGTCGGCGACGATCACCCGCTGGGCGGCCCGGACCCGCCGCAAGGCCGGCGTCGCCTCGTCGCTGGATATCGCCCGCCAGGCCGGCACCCTCGCCGTGCGTCGCCGACGGGCGACGGTCCGGCCCTCGCTGGCCGGGCTGACCCGGTGGCAGCGGTTCCGGACGCCGACGACCGCGGGCGCGGTGGAGCTGTGCCGGGTCGGCGCGCTGCGGGTGTGGACCCTGGTCGAGGACGTCGTCATCGTCGTCGGCGGACCCCGTACCGGCAAGACCGGCTGGCTGGCCGGCCGGGTCCTCGACGCCCCGGGGGCTGCGCTGGTCACCTCGACCCGCACGGACCTGCTGGAGCTGTGCGGGCCGCTGCGCGCCGCGGGCGGGCCGGTGTTCGTGTTCAACCCGGCCGGGCTGGGTGAACGCGCCTCGACGATCACCTTCGACCCGCTGACCGGCTGCACCAACCCCGTGACCGCCACGGAGCGGGCCACGGACATGATCGCCGCCGTCGGTAGCGGCAACGGTGGGGATCGGGAGTTCTGGGACAACCAGGCCCGCCGCGTCCTCGCGGCGCTGCTGCACGCCGCCGCCCTGGGCGAGCGCCGGATGCCCGACGTCCTGGGCTGGGTCGCCGACCCCGACGCCGCGGGCCGGGAGGTCCCCGCGCTGCTGCGCCGCTCGGGGGTCCAGGCGTTCGAGCAGGACGCGATGCAGTTCATCGCCACGAACGAGCGCACCCGCTCCTCGATCACCTCCAGCGTGATGCCCGCCCTGGGCTGGCTCACCCACCCCGCGGCCGCGGCGGCCGCCGAGCCGGGGGCCGGGTTCGACGTCGCCCGGCTGCTGGGCGAGCGGGCGACGGTGTTCCTGCTCGGCGCCGAGGAGGCCCAGACCGCGCCCCTGGTCTGCGCGCTGACCGGGCACATCGCCCGCGAGGCCCGCCGGCTGGCCGCCGGCCAGCCGGGCGGCCGGTTGGATCCGCCGCTGGGGTTGTTCCTCGACGAGGCCGCCCTGATCTCCCCCGTTCCCCTCGAATCGTGGACGGCGGACATGGGTGGGCGTGGGGTGACGATCCTGGCCGCGTTCCAGTCCCGCGCTCAGCTGCTGGCCCGGTGGGGCGAGCACAAGGCTGCGACGATCCTGAACAACACCGGCGGACTGGTGATCTTCGGGGGGACGCGGGACAAGGCCGACCTGGAGTTCTGGTCGACCCTGGCCGGGGAGCGCGACGAACGGATCAACACCACCGACACGAACGGGCGGGTCGCCTCCCGCAGCGTGCGGAAGGTGCCGGTGCTCGCCCCGGCACAGATCGCGAACCTGCCCGCCGGGCGGGTGGTGGTGATCCGGCGCGGGATCGCCCCGGTGATCGGCCGCGCGCGGATGGCGTGGCGCCGTCGGGATGTGCGGCGGCGGGTGCGGCTGCTGGCCCGGATCGAGGCCGAGACCCGGTGGCGGCGCCGCGGGGAACGTTTTCGCACCTGGCGCGACCGCCAGCTCGAAGGCGTCCTGACCGGGTTGGCGCGGCGGTGGCCGGGCCGGTTCGGCGAGCCCGCGGCCCGGGTGCGGGCGGCGAACGCGATGTTCGCCGAGCTGCACCGCATCCACACCGACGCCGCACCCACCCCCAGCGGCGGCGGGGACCGGCCGGCCGCGCTACCCACCGGCGACGCCGGCGACCACGACCGCAGCGATGACGACCGCAGCGATGACGACCGCAGCGATGACGACCGCAGCGATGACGACCGGACCGATGACCGTGACCAGAGCGGAGGCCGGCGATGAGCGGCCAGTTCTACGACGAGTCCGACCGCGAGTGGGTGCTGGAGGGCTACGAGGCCGCGCACCAGCAGTACCTCGACGACCTTGCCGGTGTCGACGAGGGCGCGCAGGACCCGCACCGGGTCCGGTGGGTCGAGGGCTGGGGGTTCACCCGCGATGACACCGCACCGAGTGGGTGGCGCCAGATCGGCGACGCGGAGCTGGCCGCGCTTACCGAGCAGGTCCGCACCGACTGCGCCACCACCCGCGCCCACAGCGTCGCCGGCGACGACGGGGCCGAGCACGGCACAGGCCACGACGCCGGCCGGGGCCTGGCCGGTGACGATGTCGACGCGGTGGGGTGGCAGCGGTGAGCGCCGGGCCCGCCCGGGGCCGGGCCGCCCGGCTGGCCGCGGAGGAGCACCACGCGGCCCGGGTCGACGCCGACCGCTACCCCGAACTGGCCCGCGCGGTGGCCGAGGCCGCCGAGCGTGCCCGGTCCGAGGCCCGCGCCGCGGAGGCGCCCGACGCCGCGGCGGGTCGGGTGCCGATGCCACGCGGCCCGGTCACCGACGCCCAGCTAGCCGCGATCGCCAGCGCGGTCCGCGCCGCCCAGGCACACCACGCCGCCGACGCCACCGACGACGACGAGCTGACAGCCGGCCGCAACCACAGCACCGGCGCCGGCACTGACGCGGCCGATCACGAGGCGGGGTGGGCGCGATGACCGGACCGGCACATCCCCAGCACCCGCAGCCACCCGAGGCCGGCGGCCCCGACGGCGCCCTGGCCGGGCTGGCCCGCGAGGTCGACACGCTGCGCCGCGCGGTGGCCGAGCTCGAACCGCTCGGCGAGCGGGTCGATCAGCTGGCCCGGCTGGTCGGGCAACTGTCCGAGGCCCTGGGAGCGGTCACCGCCCGGCGGCGGATCCCGGCCGCGCCGTCGTGGCTGATGGCCCCCACCGACCCCGACCAGGTGCAACGGCTGCTCGACGAGCTGTGCGCCTGGCTGGAGGGGGTGTTCCTGCGCTACCCCGACGGCGCCCAGGCGCTACCGGAATGCTGGCTGTGGCACCCCGACGTGGTCGAGGAACTGCTCTGGCTGATGCACGCCTGGTGCGCGGCCTACCAAGGCCCGGGCGCCTCGGTCGGCGCGGCCGCCGACTGGCACGACCGCCAACGCCCCGGCGTCATCGCCCGGCTCCGCAAGGCCGCCGGATCGTGCTCGCCCGAGGCCCACCAGACCCGACCCGGCTGGTCCGCCCCACCCGGCGGCCCGATCACCGTGCCCGGCACCGACGCCGTCGCACCGATCGCCGGGTGGTGGTCCGCCCACCGCGAGAGCGCCCCGCCCGAACCCGAACCGGCCGCGCGCAACGGCGCCGGCCCGGCCGGGGGTGGTCGGCGATGACCGAGCAGCACACCCGAACCCCGCGCAGCACCGACACCGACACCGGTACCGGCGGCGGCACCGGCGCCGTGCCCGGTCCGGGTGCGGGGCGGCGGTGGGCGCGGGCGAGCCTGTGGCTGCCCGGACTGGCAGTCGCCATCGCCGCGGCGGTGGCGACCGCGCACGGCCTGTTCGAGGTCGCCCTCGCCGCACGGGTCCCGGCCGGGATCGCCTGGCTCTACCCACTGATCACCGACGGCCTGGCCCTGGTCGCCTACGCCGCCACCGCCCGCCTCTCCGGGGGCGCGGCCCGCTACGCCTGGGCCGTGGTCATCCTCGCCGCCGGCCTCTCCGGGCTGGCGCAAGCCGCGTTCCTCGCGGGGGACCCACCCGCACCCGGCGCGGTCGCGGCGGCCGCGCCGGCGCTGCTGCGGTTCGGGGTGGGGGCCTGGCCGGCGATCGCCGCCGCGATCGTGGCCCACCTGCTCTACCTCCTGGCCACCGACCACCCCACCCCAGCCCCGGCCCACACGCCGACCGAGCGGAGTGAGCCCGCGGGCCCGATGCAGGCGTCGATCACCGTGCGACAGCCGTCGGGCCCGTCCCGGGTGTCCGGCCCGGCGGGACGGGACACGGGACAGCCGGAGCGTCCCGCGCTGGACGGTCCGGTGATCGAGGGCCCGTCCCGTCCGGTGTCCCACCCCGAACCCGACCGATGTCCCACCGCGCCGCGTCCGGGCGAGCCCGCGACGGCCGCCGGAGCGCAGGACCGCGCCCGCGCGGGCGCCGCAGCCCACCGGGACCGCCACGGCGCGCTCCCGACCGTGCGGGAGCTGCAGCGCCTCGCCGACGTCGGCCGGGGCACCGCCGCCCGCGCCCTCGCCCAGCTCCGCGACACCGGCCAGCAGGCCCCGACCGGCCTGCACCTCATCACCGACCAGACCCACGACAGGACCCAGCCATGACCATCAGCACCGAACCGACCTACCCGAGCACGAGCAAGAGCCACGCGACCGAGCACACCACCAGAACCGACAGCGACTACCCCGAACAGAGCAACAGCAGAGCAAGATCAAAGGCCGCACACCGATGCATCACGATCCGAGGGGGCGGGCCGGCCTCCGGCCGGCGACGCCGCAGCGCCCGCACTGTTGATCTCTTGACCGCCCGTTTCATGATCGTTCGGGGGTGGTCGGGGTGCTGAGCATCGCCTCGGGCTACAGCCCGGAGTACTTGTTGAAGGAGGTCGCGGCCGGGCGGGAGAACTACTACACCGGCGCGGTCGCCGAGGGCGAGCCCCCGGGGCGCTGGTGGGGCGCCGGCGCGGAGACGCTCGGCCTGCGCGGCCTGGTCGAGGCACAGGACATGCGCGCGGTCTACGAGCGGCTCCTGGATCCGCGGGACGGAGGGTTCCACGACCCGTCCCGGTGGGACGAGGTGTCCACTCTGGGACACACGGGACGCAAGTACCTGTCCGAGGACGACCTCTACGCCGCGGCGTTGGAACGCGAGCCGGACGCGTCGGCGGAACGCCGCGCGGAACTGCGGACGGAGGCCGGGAAGGCAGCCCGGCACAACGTCGCGTTCCTCGACGTGACGTTCAGCGTGCAGAAGTCGGTGACGCTGCTGCACACCGCGTTCGAGGCCCGCGAGGTCGCCGCCCGCCAGGCCGGCGACGAGGAGGTCGCCGCAGCGTGGGGCGAGTTCCGCCAGGCCGTCGAGGACGCGATCTGGGCGGGCAACAACGCCGCCCTGGCTTACCTACAGGACAAGGCCGGGTACTCCCGGGTCGGCCATCACGGCGGCGCGGCCGGTCGGTGGGTTGACGCGCACAACTTCGTGGTCGCGTCGTTCTTCCAGCACGACTCCCGGGATCACGACCCGCAGCTGCACATCCACGACACGATCCTCAACCGCGTCGAGGGACCGGACGGGGTTTGGCGCACCCTCGACGGCCGCTCGCTCTACCGGTGGCGCCCGGCCGCCGGCGCGGTCGCCGAGCGCACCACCGAGGAACGGCTCACGCACTCGCTGGGCACGATGTTCGGGATGCGTCCGGACGGGAAGTCCCGCGAGATCCTCGGCGTGGCCGAGGAAGCGATGGCGCTGATCTCCTCGCGCCGGCACGCGGTGACGGGCAAGACCGCCGAGCTGTTCGAGCTGTTTGAGCAGCGCTACGGCCGCGCCCCGAACTCGGCCGAGCGGGACCGGATCTCGCGGCAGGCCACGTTCGCCACGCGGGCGTCGAAGTCGCACGACGGCGAGACCCGCGAGGAGTTCCTGGACCGGATCAACGCCCGGATGCGGGCCGACATCGACGGCGGCCTGGTCGGGGTCGCCGACGCCGCCCTGGCTGCCCGCCGTGAAGGCGTCGAGCCGATGGCGTTCAACCCGCAGGCGGTGATCGAGCTGGCCCTGGCCGAGGTCGCCGACCGCAAGTCCGGGTGGACCCGGGCGGATTTGACCCGCGCGATCAACGCCGCGCTGCCGGACTACCTCGGGGTCCCCGACGGCGCGCAGGTCGGCGAGCTGCTCGATCAACTCACCGACGAGGCCATCGGCTACGCGGTCGCGATGGACGCCGAACGCCCCGGCGAGGACCGGCTGCCGGCCGAGCTGCGCCTGGACAACGGCGACTCGGCGATGGCCGCCCCGGGCGGCCGGATCTACGCCACCCCGGAGCAGGTGCGCTCCGAGCGGATCCTGTTCGCTGCCACCGGCGCGCGCGACGGTGCCGCGCTGTCCGATCCGGCGGCCGGCCGGTTCCTCGAGCAGCTGCGCGGGCAGGGCATCGAGCTCGGCGCCGACCAGGCCGCCGCGGTGCGCGGCATCCTCACCTCCGGGGCGAGGGTCGAGACTCTCGTCGGGCCGGCCGGGACGGGGAAGTCGTTCGTCGTCGGCACGCTGGCCCGCGCCTGGGCCGACCCCACCCTCGCCGCCGGACAGCGGGCAGGGCGGGTGTTCGGGTTGGCGACCAGCCAGGTCGCCACCGACGTCCTGGCGGGCGAGGGCCTGACCGCCCGCAACGTCACCCAGTGGCTGGGCGTTCAGGACCGGATCGCCGCCGCGCCCGCCGAGCACCGCACTGTCGACGGGGACCAGCCGTGGCAGTTGGACGCCGGGGACCTGGTCGTGGTCGACGAGTCCGCGATGACCGACACCGCCGCCCTGGCAGCGATCCACGGCCACGTCGACGCGGCCGGGGCGAAGCTGCTGCTGGTCGGCGACCACAAGCAGCTTGCCGCCGTCGGCGCCGGCGGCGGGATGGACATGCTCGCCGCGGCCGGGTCCCGCTACGAGCTGGCCGATGCGCGCCGGTTCTCCGCCGGGTGGGAACGCGCCGCGTCGCTGCGGCTGCGCTCCGGCGACGAGTCGGTGCTGCGCGAGTACCACCAGCAGGGGCGACTGCTCGACGCCGGCACCCGCGAGCAGGCCGAGGAGTCCGCCGCCTGGGCGTGGCTGGCCGACACCCTCGACGGGCACCGGTCGCTGCTGCTGGTCGACACCAACGAACAGGCCGCGAGCCTGTCGGCGGCGGTGCGGGCCGAGCTGGTCCGCCTCGGCCGGGTCGACGAGTACGGCGTCCCCCTCGGCCTGCAGGGCACCTTCGCCGGCGTCGGGGACCTGGTCCAGGCCCGCAGCAACGGGTGGAACCTCGCCGGTGTCGAGGGCAACCGGCGCGGCCCGATCAACCGCGAGACCTACCGGGTCACCGCCGTCCGCGACGACGGCGCCCTGCAGGTCTGCACCGACACCACCGGCGCCGGGGACGGCGAGTCGATGGTGCTGCCCGCCACCTACGTCGACTCCCATCTCGCGCTCGGCTACGCCGCCACCGTGCACGCCGCCCAGGGCGCCACCGTCGACACCACCCACTCGGTCATCACCGCGCGGACCGGGCCCGCGGCGCTCTACGTCGGCATGTCCCGCGGGCGGGAGGCCAACACCGCGCACGTCACCACCCGCACCGGCCCCGAGGACCCGGCCGAGGGCACCGACCGCGAGCACGGCCTGCACCGCGACCCCGTCGCGACGCTGGCCGCGATCCTCGACAGCACCGAGCAGGCCGTCACCCGCTCCACGCTCACCCTCGCCTCCGAGTCCACCGCCGAAGCCGGCAGTGCCCGGACCGCGGCCGAGCTGCTCGCCGACGCCGCCCAGCTCGCCGCCCACGACCGCACCGCCGCCGCGCTCGACCGGCTCGTCGACACCGGATCCCTCACCGTCGAGCAGCGGACCCGGATCGCCGCCGAGGACGGCACCGGCGCGCTGACCCGGATCCTGCGCCGCGCCGAACTCGCTGGCCACGACCCCGACGCCGTGCTGGCCGAGGCGGTCGAGCGCGGCTCGCTGTCCGGGGCCCGGCACGTGTCGAACGTGCTCTACTCGCGGGTCCGCGATCACCACCGGTTCGACCCGACCGGAAGCACCTGGTCGGACTGGATCCCGCGCACCGACGACGCCGAGTGGAGCGACTACCTGTCCGCGCTCGCCGAGGCCGCCGACCAGCGGGCCCGCCAGCTCGGGACTGAGCAGGCGAAGGACCCGCAGCAGTGGGCCGCCGAGGCGTTCGGCGACCTCCCCGACGCCGGCCCGGCCCGCGACGCCTGGATCTCCGCGGCCGGCCGGGTGGCCGCCTACCGCGAGACCCGCGGCCACGACGACCCCACCGACGCGCTCGGCCCGGCCCCGCAGCCCGGGCAGGTCGAGCAGTTCGCCGCCTACCGCGCCGCCTGGCGTGACCTCGGCCGCCCCGAGATCGACCGCGAGCACCTGGAGCTGTCCAACGGCCAGCTCCGCATGCGGGTGCGCGCCTACGAGCGCGAACTCGCCGCCGCACCCCGTTACGTCGCCAACGAACTCGCCGGCACCCGCCAGGCCGCCGACCGCCACCAGCACGACGCCGTCCTGCGCCGCGCCGAAGCCGACGCCGCCACCGACCCGGACGAACAGCAGCGGCTCACCGCGGAGGCCGAGCAGGCCGCCGGCCTGGCCGCGATCCTGCAGCAGCGCGCCGCCGAACTGCAGAAGGTCGACGACGCCCGCGGCCGCTGGCTCGTCCACACCGCCGAGACCCGCGTCCAGGCCGAGCTGTCCGAGGCCGAGCTGTCCGCGCGCGACGCCGACGACGACCCCGACGACCGGGTCACCGCCGCCGAGTGGAAGGCCGCCCACGACTACGCCGTCGCCGCAGACGAGCGGCACCGCGAGATCACCGAAGACGACGTCCACGACAGCGCGCTCGACGACCGGTCGGTGCACGACACAGGCGACCAGGTTTCCGACTGGCGGGACCTCCGCGAGGAGGCCGCCGAAGCGCCGGCCCCGACAAGGGAGGACGACGTCCGCGTCCCCGCCGCGGACGAGACCGAGGAGTCCGTCCGCTACGCCGGCCGCGTGCTCGACGAGGTCATGTACCGCGACGCCGCAGACGACCCCGACGACGAGCGGACTCAGCAGCTCGCCCGCTGGCACCACGACGACCACGCCGCCGAACAGCAGGAGTCCGCCGACGAGTGGGAAGCCGATGCGATGCGCTGACCGGAGGTCGATGGACCGCCTGCGGCTGCGTGATGATTTCGCAAAGTAGCCCGTTCGGCGGCTAACGCGGGCCCGTGCGCCGCGATGTCAACGGCGTACGGGCCGCACCGGCGGCCCGGTCACCGGGGGAGCAGCACCGATGGGCGCGACCGACCAGCACCGCACCCGGCGGTTCGGCCGCCGCGCCCTCCGCGCGCTCGTGCCGACGACACTGGTCGCCGCCCTCGGCGCCGCCGCCGCCCTCACACTGGCCGAGTTCTCGCCGACCCCGGTCGCGGAGGCCGCCGACCCGATCGCCGCCGCGACGGCAGCCCCGCCAGTCGCCCCGCGCGCGCTGGTGCCGCCACCCCCGCTTCCTGAACGGGTCATCCCGGACCTGCCGCTGCCGGTGCCAACCAGCGAGGAGCCCGAGCCGGAGCGGGAGGTTGTCTACACCTGCGACCCGACCGGCGACGCCGAGTTCGGTGACCCTGACAACCCGAACGTGATCACCAACAAGGACTGCCCGGACATCAACGCCGCCAAGGAGCAGGCACAGCGGGACTACCTGGAGCAGCTCAACAGCGAGGTCGTTGGAGACAACCGCGAATCCACATGCTCCGACCCGACAAGCGCCGACTACGGCACCGCCGCGTGTGGCACCGACGCGGACGGCGACGGCCTGATGGACGGTGGCCCACTCGACACCAACTGAGGTCGGCCCGAGAAGCCCATGCCCAGCAACCGGGCCGTGCAGAGAGATCCCGGGTAGCCGGCCGCAATGCAGTTGCCCGATGATGCAGGTGGCACCGCTTCCCCCGGCAGCCGCGACCAGCTCCAGCACACGCGCCCAGGGGACCCCATGCACGAACGCGCCTTCCGCGCCGCCGCCCAGCTCCGCGCCGACACCGAAGTGGTCACCCGAGCCGCCGGAATCGTCCACGCCGCATCTGACCGCACCGGCCCGGCCCGGCTCGCCGGCCTGCACACCGCCGCGACGACCGACCGGCTGGCCGAACTGCTGGAGCTCATGGCCGGGCGACTCGACGTCGTGCCCGTGCAGGTGCGGGATCACATCGTGCGGGTCGCGCGAGAGATCACCGGAGACGGAATGGACCTCCCTGGGGTACGGCGGACCCGACGCCGATGACATGACCGGTGCGAGCACGCCGAACCGCAAGGGTGCCGGGGTGGAAATGTCGGTGCCCGGTGTCATCCTCCGTGGAGCAGAGCGCAGGTCGCCGGCGTCGGGGAGCGCACACATGACCACGAGCGAGACCAGGACGACCACGCCCAAGCGGGCGTGGCTCGACGTGCCGTTCAGCGAGAAGGACCAGGCCAAGACCCACGGCGCCCGCTGGGACCAGGCCGCGAAGCGCTGGTATGACCCCAGCCCTGCGACGGCCGGCCTGCAGCGCTGGGCACCGTTGCCCGAGGTCCCGGACCTGCTCCCGGGCGAAGACCGCAGCTTCGGGCCAGGGTTGTTCGTGGACATGATCCCGCGTACCTGCTGGTTCACCAACGTCCGAACCTGCGTCTCCGAGCGGGATTGGGAGCGGCTGCGCCGCATGATCTTCGGCCGCGCCGGTCACCGTTGTGAAGCCTGCGGCAGCGTCGAGGATCGCGACGCACGTCGCTGGCTCGAAGCGCACGAGCGCTGGAGCTACGACGACCGCACCGACACCCAGACGCTGCGTCGGCTGATCTGCTTGTGCTCGCCGTGTCACCTGGTGACCCACCTCGGCTACGCCAACGTCACCGGGCGAGCCGACGAGGCTCTCACCCACCTGCGCGAGGTCACCGGGATGAGCGACCAGCAGGTCAACCGGCACGTCGAGGACGCCGGACGGCTCTGGACCGAGCGCTCCGCACGGCACTGGCGCCTCGACCTGCGAATGCTCACCGACGCTGGCGTCACCCTGCGCCGCCCCGAGGCGCCCGGTGGACGCGCCCGAAGCGCCGACCGCGCCCTCGCCCGGCATCGCGCCGGCAGCGATTCGAGAAGCGACCGGCGGGCGGGCCGGCTATGAGCATCCACGCGCTGATGCTCGACGGTTGGGAGCACACCAGCACGTGGGGGATCGAGGATGGGCTCTACTACGCCCAGCTCACCCGCAATGGCGTCTCCGACTTCGGGGGGCCACAGATCTGGCTCAGCCCACCACGCCACATCGTCCGCCGCGCTACCGACTTGCTGCACATGATCGCGGACGCGACCGGTGCGCCGACCGAGATGGTCGACGAAGCGATGCGTCGCGGACTGAGATGAGCCGCGATGGGCCTAGCCTATAGTCGCCGCCAACTTCCCACGTACGAAAAGGCGGCCGCCGTTGGCAGTGCCGAATCGCCGCCGACCTAGACGCCGCACGCCGCGGGGGTCAATGTCGGCGCCCGATGGCCGGACGACAGGGGTGCCCGATGTAGTAGCGGGCCCTTGTCGGGTCTACTGCTGGCCTCGCTGTCCGATGTCAACTAGATACTGATCGAAAGCAGGGCGCGTGCCGAGCCCGTCGATCAGGCGGCCAACCAGACGTTCGGCTACCGCGTGGGGGCGCTGGCGAATCTCTAGATCAAATGCCGTCGTAGTTTCGCGATAAAAGTTCTCGTCATACGCGGGGCCTGAGTCCCAGTGTTCGACGCGCTTGTGACTTTGAAGTCCCCGCAGGCCACTCCCATGCAGTCCGAGTATCCAGGATCCTCTGTACCCGATCCGCTCGCCAAGCCTTGCAGCCCAGTGAACGATGCGCAGTGAGTATGCCACAGCGAGTCCATCGACGACCACCAGTCCATTGGCTCGGGCCCACATATCGGTCATTCGGTCCACGAAAACGCGGATACCGCCGTCGTCGCGAAACTCCATATCCAGATGCGATCCGTATGTCGTATCAGGGTCGCGGATAGTTCTACCTGGCCCAGACAAGCCATAGGAAGTAACAGCCACGCCGTTAGATCGGATCGCGGTGCTAGTCATTTCTCGCGGTTGCGGGGCAAAATCACGAATGTCGCGACCGAGCAGCCGATCAACGCCATGAGCAAGCTCCATGACCTCAATGGTCTTGCCGCGTACGAAAGAACGTGCGATACGTCGATCCGCTCGAGTCGGTTGCGCGACGACGTATAGGTGTCCACGACGATGGTCTGGCAGAGGGTCGCGCGCCAGCTCCTTATCCAGGATGGCCTCGGCGCGCTCGTCCGCGGGTGCGCGGCTAGTGCCGCGTCACGCAACGTTGGGTAGGTAATCGGGTCTGCGGATCTTGGACTCGGGAGCGAAGCGCAGCTTCGGTCGGGCATGGCGGTTGGACCAGCGGACGTAGCTGGCGATCGCGGCCTCCTGTGCGGTGTGGGAGGGGTAGTCGCTGCTGTCGAGGCAGAAGTAGCGCAGCGCGGTGAACTCCGACTCGATCCAGTTCAGCCAGGAGGCGTTGGTCGGGGTGAAGACCAGCTCGACGTCGTGGGCGGCGCACCAGTCGGCGACCGTCCGGGTGCGGTGGGGAGAGAAGTTGTCGCAGACCACGTGCAGCCGGCCGTCGGGGAAACGGGTGCGTAGCTGGCGCAGGAACCCGAGGAACTCCGTGGAGCGTTTCCGGTCGCGGAACCGGTAGAACAGCTGCCCGGAGGCCAGGTCGAGGGCGGCGAACATGTGCCGGACCCCGCCGGTGCGGGTGTAGGTCGCTCGCAGCCGGGCCGGTGTGCGGGTGGGGAACCAGCCTCGTCCCGGGCGGGGTTGCAGGTTCAGCGGCCCGAACTCGTCGACGCAGATCACCCGGCCACCAGCGGAGATGCGACCTGCGGCGGACTGGTCGTAGAGGGCGAGGATGCGGGTCGTCTTCGCCCGGAACTCGGGGTCGCGACTGGCCTTCCAGGTCTTGGTCGCCTGCCAGGTCACCCGGGCCGCGCGCAGCACGCGGCGGACGGTCTCGGTGCTGACCTCGATGCGGTGCTCGGCAGCCAGGTGGGCGGCGAGTTTGGTCAAGCTCCAGCAGGTGAACGGCAACCCGAGCCGTTGGGGTGGGATCCGGGCGACCCGGCAGATCGTCTCGCGAGTGTGGGGGCCGAACCTATGGGGTCGACCCCCGCTCCATTTTGGGTCCAGGGCTGCGAATCCCTGCTGGTTGAACGCGTGGATCACCTCCCGCGCGTAGGTCGCGGTCGCGGCGAACATCCCGGCGGCTTCGCTCGCGGTGCGACCCTGCACCGAGGCCAGCACGATCCCGGCCCGGCGCAGCCGGACCCGGTCCTTCGCGGTGCGGGTGATCTTCACCAGACGTTGGGCCTCGTCGGGGCCGAGATCCCGGACGAAGACTTCTGATGGTCGTGCCATCGCTCACCTCCAGCGACAGCCTCCCAGCTCACCGGACAGGGCGAGTTACGACGTCAACGTTCCGTGTCGAGGCACTAGCATGCAGGCGCAAAACCTCTGCGTCGGAAAGCGACTGTCTAGTACTGCAACGGCGTTTTGTCAGGCTGGTGGGCGTTGGCCGCGGCGGCGGTAGTGGCAGGTCCGGGCCTGGTGCTGGCGTCGTCGGCGCCAG
>NZ_JBZFLK010000024.1:0-82333 GCF_058448985.1 Pseudonocardia sp. DxW
CGTCCCGTCTTGCTTGCCGAGCCCGGACCATCTGGCAGTTCTGGCCCGCCTCGTCGTTGTCGGGGCTGCTTCCCGCCCGTGGTTCCCGTCCCGGACCCGGACTGCCCCCAGCTTCACTGCGCCGCTGCGACGACACGGCGGCGAAGGTCTCTCACCTCCACTCGGTTCAACAGCGCCTCGTGGCGCTCCAGATCCGCCACCCAAAGCCGGTTCGGCGCGTCGGCCCGGAAGTTGCGTTCGACCCGATCCGGGGCGGCGGTGTGGTTCGGATCCTGCCGGGTCGAGCCGTGCTTCCAACCCCGACGCAGATGCGCGCCCTGCAGGCCGTGGGCGCGCATGATCCGCTCGATGCGCTTGCGCCCGACCCGCACGCCCTGGCGGCGCAGCTCCAGCCACACCCGCGGCGAGCCATAGGTCGCGGCGTACTCGTTCACGCTGCGCACTTTGACGATCTGCTCGAGCAGTGCGGCATCGTCGAGCTCACGGCGCGAGGGATACTCGCGGCGGGTCCGCCAGTCGTAGTAGGTCGAGGCGGGGATGCCCAGGACCCGCAGTACGAGACCGGCCGGGAAGCCATGGGCGTCGATGAAGCTCATGACCACCTCCGGGTCGGGCCGATCTCGCTGGCGAAATACGCACTCGCCGCGCGCAGGACCTCGTTGACCCGCCGCAGCTCGGCGTTCTCGGCGGCCAACCTGCGGTTCTCCTCGACCATGTCAGTGCTTGGGCGGTCATGCCGTTCGCCGGCATCGGCCTCGGCCTGACGGACCCAGTTCCGCAGGGCCTCGGGGTGCACGTTGAGTTGCTCGGCCAGCCGCTTGAACGACGGCCGCGGCTCGGACTGTCGATACAGCCGGACCGCCCGTTCCCGCAGCTCATCGGGGTACTTCCTCGGTGCTGCCAACAGAGCCTTCCTTCCCAGTCCCTAACCATGGGACCAGTCTTCGAAGACTCCGGCGAAGCGGGGGAAGCTCACAGCTCACCGAAGCCGGGTTCCGCGCCGACGTCCGGCCGCTGGAGTTCAGCCAGATGGTCGAGGCCCGGCGGACCGGCAACTTCAGCGCGACCGTGTCGCTGCTGCAGGCCGGGCGACCGGACAGCAGCCAGTTCGCCGTGGACTTCTACATGCCCGGCGGCACCTACAACCCGGGGAACTTCTCGCTGCCGGGTCTGGACGCCCTGCTCGCCGAGTCCCGGGCGGCCGACGACACGGCCGAGCGGGAGGGACCGACCCGGGAGCTGTTCCGCGAGGTCTTCGAGGCGGGACCGCCGGTGATCCCGGTGTGCAACGTCATCTGGGTCGCCGCCTTCCGCGATGGCGTCACCGGCTTCGAGGTGCCGACGTACGGCGACTACGGCTTCGCCTCCATCAAGATCGCCGGCTGATCAGGGAACGGAACGCAACGGATGCAGAACATCGATCTCAGTGAACGGGTCGCGGTGGTCACCGGCTCCGGACGCGGCCTCGGCCGCGCCTACGCCGAGGCGCTGGCGGCCGCAGGTGCCGCGGTGGTGGTGAACGACCTGGACGCCGACGCGGCCGGCGAGACCGTCGCCGCGATCACCGGGGCGGGCGGCAGGGCCGTCGCACACGTCGGCGGGGTCGGTCCGACCGAGACTGCCGAGCAGCTCGTCGAGCGGGCGGTGAGCGAGTTCGGCAGGCTGGACGTGATGTGCACCAACGCGGGTGCGCTGCGCGACCGGACCCTGCTCAAGCTCGCCGACGACGAGATGGACATAGTGCTGGACAGCCACATCCGCGGCACCATCACCTGTGGCCGAGCCGCCGCCAGGCAGTTCAAGGAGCAGGGTGACGGCGGCCGGTTGATCCTCATCGGGTCACCGGCGGGCCAGCTGGGCAGTTTCGGGCAGACCGCGTACGCCGCCTCCAAGGCGGCGATCGTCGGGCTGGTCCGGGTCTGGTGGGTGGAGCTGGCCAGGATCGGGGTGACGGTGAACGCCGTCATCCCGAAGGCGCTGACCAGGATGGCGGCCACGATCCCGGGGATGGCCGAGGTCGTCGAGCAGGTGGAGGCCGGCGGACCCGTGCCCGAGCACCTGCGGCACAACGGAACCGGCACGGTCGCCGATGTCGCGCCGCTGGTCGTGTACCTGAGCGCGGCGGAGTCGGCGAAGGTCACCGGGCAGTACTTCGGGTTCGGCGGCGACCGGTTCTCGGTGTGGGCGCACCCGTCCGAGGCGTTCGTGACCCACCGGTCCGGTGGCTGGACGGCCGAGCAGCTGGCCCTGGACTTCGCCGACTTCACCGATCACCTGCGGAGTCACCTCCCGGCCGGCTGAACACGGCCCGGATGGAGTGGACGACCCCGGGTCCGGCACCGCCGGACCCGGGGTTCCGGCGTGCGCAGATGCAGGTCAGCGCTCCGGCACCGGCAATCGGCACTCGGCCGCGATGGCGTCGCCCGCACGGATCATCGGCCCTTCCCAGCGCACTCTCCCGCGGATACTATCTACATAGTGGACTATTTGTCCGATTATAGGACAGCTGAGATCTCAAAGGAGAGACTCCATGGCCCGTCGACTCACCGTCGCGCTGGCGGGCGTGACCGCCCTGCTCCTGCTCACGGCCTGTGGCAGTGCAGCGGGCGACGATCGTCCGAAGGTCTTCCGGGTCGGCTTCGGCGGCGACCCGATCACGATGCATCCGCACCTCAGCGCGCCCGCGTACAACATCTTTCTGACCCCGGTGTACGAAACACTGATCAAGTCCACCCCGGACGGCGGGTACGAGCCCGCGCTGGCCACCGAGTGGACCCTCGCCGAGGACAGCCGCAGCCTGGCGCTCACCCTCCGCCCCGGGGTGACCTTCCAGGACGGCACCCCGTTCGACGCCGAGGCGGTGCGGGCCAACCTGGAGGCCGCCGCACGCTCCGGCACCCTCACGGCCCGGAGCCTGACCACGGTGGACAGCGTCGACGTCGTCGACGACACGCACGTGGTCCTGCGGCTGAACGCGCCGGGTGGTCATCTCGTCGGTGTGCTGGCGAGCGAGGCCGGGATGATGATCAGCCCGGCGCTGCTGGACGGCGACGAGGCCGCCCGCAACCCGGTCGGCACCGGCCCGTACCAGCTGACCGAGCTCACCCGCGGCCGGACCGCCTACGCCCGGTGGGACGGCTACCGCGATGCCGACACGACCGAGCTGGACGGCATCGAGATCCACGGCTTCCCGGACGACACCGCCCGGTTGAACGCACTGCGCTCCGGGCAGCTGGACGCGAGCTTCATCTTCCCGTCCCAGATCGACCAGGCCGAGCAGTCCGGCATGCGCACGACGGTCTTCGAACGCACCGTCTTCCACTCGATGCTGCTCAACACCGGCCGCTCGGAGTTCGGCGATCCGCGGGTGCGGCGCGCGATCGGACTGGCGCTGGACCGGGCGACCATGGCCCAGACCCTCTACGACGGCAACTGCAGTCCGGCGGGTCAGCCCTACCCGGAGACGCACTGGGCGCACTCCCCCGAGGTCGGCCAGCCCGAGTACGACCCGGAGCAGGCCAAGTCACTGCTCGCCGAGGCCGGCCTGCCCGACGGGTTCACGTTCACCCTGGCGGTCTCGAACATCACCACCTACCAGCGCCTCGGCGAGGCGGTCCAGGGCGAGCTGGCCCGGATCGGGATCACCGTGGACCTCGACATCATGGACAACCCGTCACTGACCGCGTTGCGACAGACCGGCAACTTCGACGCCGTCGGCGGGCAGTACGAGTCCGGCCGGCCCGATCCGACGACCTTCCTGACCGACTTCTATCTGCCCGGTGGGACGTTCAATCCGGGTGGCTTCACGACACCCGGCGGGGCGGAGCTGGTGGATCTCGCCCGGCAGTCCACCGACGAGGCGGACCGCACCGGCCCGGTGCGGCAGGTCGTCGCCGATGCCGCCGAGCTCGGCGCACCGGTGGTCCCGGTCTGCTTCCCCGGTTCCATCGAGGCCGATGCACCGCACGTCACGCACGGGGTGACCGTGTCGATCGTGGGCGACCACGACTTCTCCACCGTGCGGATGGACTGAGGGAGCCGAGTGGGATGACCGGACTGATCGCGGGCCGCGTCGCGCTCGTCACCGGCGCGGCCCGCGGTCAGGGCCGCAGCCATGCGGTGCGGCTGGCGGAGGAAGGTGCCGCCGTGATCGCGGTGGACATCTGCCGGCAGATCGACTCCGTGCCGTACCGGCTCGCGACGTCCGCGGATCTGGAGCGGACGGTCGACGAGGTCCGGGCGGTGGGCGGGCGGATCGTGGCGGTCGAGGCCGACGTGCGCGACCCGGTCGCGCTCGGTGCCGCGGTCGGCACCGGGGTCGAGGAGTTCGGCAGGCTGGACATCGCCTGCGCGAACGCCGGCATCCTCAGCTTCGCCGGGGCCGGTGAGATGGGGCAGGCCACCTGGCAGGACATGATCGACGTCAACCTCACCGGGGCGTGGAACACCGCGCAGGCCGCGATACCGCACCTGACCGGCGCCGGTGGTGGGTCGATCGTGCTGACCAGCTCGGCCGCCGGGTTGCGGGCCCGCCCGAACCTGGCGCACTACGTCACGGCGAAGCACGGCCTGACCGGGATGATGCGCAGCCTGGCGATCGAGCTGGCGCCCAGGATGATCCGGGTGAACTGTGTGCTGCCCACCGGCGTCGGCACCGACATGGTCACCAATCCGGCGATGTGCGCCCTGTTCCGGCCGGACCTGCCCGACCCGGGGCCTGACGACATCCGGGACCGGTGCCGGGAGATGAACGCGATGCCGGTTCCCTGGGTGGAGGCCCGGGACGTCAGCAACGCGGTGCTGTTCCTGGCCTCCGACGAGGCCCGCTTCGTCACCGGTGCGTTGCTCCCCGTCGATGCCGGAGCGACCCTGTAGCCGCTCCGGTACCGCCCGGGTACCACCGTGGGCAGGCGTCGAGGACGGGTGACTCGACCGCTCGCCGGGACGGGTACCGGCTCAGGATCGCGGACCCGCTGTCCACGCGAACCTCACCGCCGGTGACCGCACCCCCTGCGCGGCGCGGGACCGGTTGGGCTCTTCCAGCGTGTCGAGCAGGTCCTCCCCCTCGGTGACCAGCCCGGCCAGCACCGCCGGCGTCAGCCAGTCCGGGCGCAGAGCGAACAGCAGGTCCTCGGTGGCGGTGTTCCCGCTGGCGCCCGGTGCGAACGGGCATCCGCCGAGCCCGCCGAGCGCGCCGTCGAGCAGCGTCGCCCCGGAGCCCACCGCGGCCAGCGCGTTCGCCACGCCCTGTCCCCAGGTGTCGTGACCGTGGAAGCCGATCCGGCGGCCGTCGGCGAGCCCGGCGACCCGCTGCACCAGCGCGCCCACCTCGGACGGCACGGCCTGGCCGAGCGTGTCGCAGACGATCACGTCGCAGGAGCCGGCGGTCCGCGGGTCGGCGACGATCGCGGCGACCCGGTCCGGATCGACCGGGCCGTCGAACGGGCAGCTGAACGCGGTCGCCAGGCACAGCTGGATCCGGCCGCCGGCGTCGAGCGCGAACCGCACGGCGTCCGGCATGGCGGCCAGCGACACCTCGGTGTCCCGGCCGATGTTGGCGTTGTTGTGGGCGTCGGAGACCGAGAAGCAGTACTGGACGTTCCGGGCACCGGCGGCGAGCGCCTTCTGCACGTGCCGGGGCGTCGCGACCCACACCCAGCAGCGGTCGAGTTCGTCGGGGGTGAGCGCGGCGACCACGTCGAGCGTGTCGGCCAGCGGCGGCACCAGGTCGCCGCGGGCCAGCGAGCCGATCTCCAGCTCCGGCACGCCCGCCGCGAGCAGCGCCCGGACCAGCTCGACCTTGCGGCCGGTGGGCAGCGGCTTCCCGGTGAGCTGCAGGCCGTCGCGCAGGGTCACGTCGCGCAGCACGGCCCCGGTCACGACGCGTCCCCGGCGGCCGCCCGGATCGTCTCGGCCGGGTAGCCGAGCAGGCCGCCGAGCACGTCGTCGGTGTCGGCACCCAGGTCGGGCCCGACGTGGCGGACCGGCACCGAGCGGCCGTCCAGCACCGGGACGACGCCGGGGAACCCGACCCGGGCGGGGGCCTCGCCGCCGGTGTCGACGTCGAAGTACTGGACCATGTCCCGGGCCCTGAACTGCTCGTCGGCGACGATGTCGGCGGCCGAGTAGATCGGCCCGGCGGGCACCCCGGCCTCCTCCAGCTCGGCCAGCACCCGGTCCCGCGGCAGTGACCGGGTCCAGGTCTCGATCGCGCCGTCCAGCTCGTCGCGCCGGGCCCAGCGACCGGCGTTCGAGGTCAGGTCCGGCGCCTCGGCGAGATCCGGGCGGCCGATCACCTGCATGAACCGGCCGTAGATCGAGTCGCTGTTCCCGGCGATGACGACGCTGCCGCCGTCGCCGCAGACGTAGGCGTTGGACGGGGCGATGCCCTCCATCCGGCCGCCGACCCGGCGCCGCTGCACGCCGTAGGCGAGATGGTCGGGCACCAGCGACTCCATCATCGAGAAGACGGCCTCGTTGAGCGCGACGTCCATCGACCGCCGGTTCAGCGGCGGCCGGTCGCTGCTCGACTCCCGCTGGTAGAGCCCCATCACCGCGGAGAACGCGCCGTAGAGGCCGGCGATCGAGTCGCCGATCGACACCCCGGTGCGCGACGGCGGCCGGTCCGCCTCCCCCACCAGCGCGCGCAGTCCGCCCATCGCCTCGGCGACGGCGGCGAACCCGGGCCGGGCGGCGAGCGGGCCGGTCTGGCCGAACGCGGAGATCCGGACCAGCACGACGTCCGGGTTGACGGCGTCCAGCTCGGCCGGGCCGAGACCCCACTTCTCCAGCGTGCCCGGCCGGAAGTTCTCCAGGACGACGTCGGACCGGGCGGCCAGGTCCAGCACCGCCTGCCGGCCCGCGTCGCTGCGCAGGTCCAGGGTGATCGACCGCTTGCTGCGGTTCAGCGTCCGGTACAGCATCGAGGTGTCCCCGGCGTAGAGCCGCCAGTTCCGCAGCTCGTCGCCGGTCCGGGGGCGCTCGACCTTGATCACGTCGGCGCCGAAGTCGGCGAGCAGCCGGCCCGCGGTCGGCGCCGCGATGTAGTTGCCCAGCTCCAGCACGCGGACACCGGACAGCGGCAGTCCGTCCGCGGTCACGTCGGACACGGTTCCTCCTCGAACGACAGTCGACCCACATCATGATGTACGCCCCACGATGCGAGCAAGCCCCGCCGGGCTCCCCCGGGAGCAGACCACAGCGGCGCGACGTAGGGTCCGGAGCCGTGAGATCCCGCTCCGGCCGGCGGCGCGCCGCGCGGGAGGTGTCGCCACTGCCCGCCCGCGACGGCCTCGATCCCGCGCGGCTGCGCACCCCGCCCGCCGGGACGTGGCCGACGATGCGCGCGCACCTCGTCGCGCGGCTGCCGCACGTCGATCCGGCGGCGATCGACGCGAAACTGGCCGCCGGGGAGATCGTGACCGCCGCCGGGCCGCTGCGCCCGGACTCGCCGTTCACCCCGTCGACCACGTTGTGGCTGCACCGCGAGGTGCCCGACGAGGCGCCGGTGCCCTTCCCGCTGGAGGTGCTGCACGCCGACGACGACCTGGTCGTCGTCGACAAGCCGCACTTCCTGGCGACCATCCCGCGCGGCAGCCACGTCCGGCAGACGGTGCTGGTGCGGCTGCGCCACGAGCTGGGCCTGCCCGGGCTCAGCCCGGCGCACCGGCTGGACCGGGCCACCGCCGGGGTGCTCCTGCTGGTGGTGCGGCCCGAGCTGCGCGGCGCCTACCAGACCCTGTTCGCCACCGGCCGGGTCACCAAGACCTACGAGGCGCTCGCGCCGCACGATCCCGCGCTGGAGCTGCCGCGCACCGTGGTCTCCCGGATCGTGAAGCGGCGCGGGGTGTTCGCGGCCGTCACCGAGCCGGGCGAGCCGAACGCCGAGACCCGCATCGAACGCGACGGGCACCGCGACGGCGTCGCCCGGTACCGGCTGTTCCCGCGCACCGGGCGGACCCACCAGCTGCGGGTGCACCTCGCCGGGCTCGGCGTGCCGATCCTCGGCGACGACGTGTACCCCGAGCTGCGCCGGCGCACCGACGGCGACTTCACCCGCCCGCTGCAGCTGCTCTCCCGGTCGCTGGAGTTCGACGACCCGCTCACCGGACGGCGGCGGCGCTTCGTCAGCCGCCGCACCCTGCAGGCCTGGGACGATCCGGCCGGGTGGGCCGGGGGGTGACCTCCGCGCCCGCCGCGGCGCCGCCGCCGCCCACGCAAACCCGCAGGCGCCCCGCACCGAGCCCCGGCCGGGCCACGCGGATCCCGCACCGACGCGAGCCGGCGGGAGGCGGCCGGGGATCAGCCGACGTTGCGCCCGCCGTCGCCGTTGAGGCGATGCCCACCACCGTGCCCGTTGAGCGCGGCACCGTTCACCGGCGGCGCAGGCGGCAGCGGGTCCTCGGCGGCGCGGTGCCGCCCTTCCCGCAGGCCGCGCTGGTAGCTCGCCAGCCGGCTCCGGACGCGGTCGGGCTGCCGCTCCCGCGATCCGCTCGGCAGGGCGCCGTTCGGCGTGTCCCGCCAGGACGGCGGCACCATGGCCTGCCCGGGCAGCCGCTGCGGGAGCCCCTGGGCGGTGGTCGGGAGGTCGACCACCCGGTCGGCGCGGATGCGCGCGGCGTCGAACTCGGTGTCCCCGGGGGTGCGCCAGTTGCCCGACGTCGCGGAGCCGCCCGGCTGCCCGTCGGTTCCCGCGGGTGCGCTGGGCTCCCGGAACCAGGCCGAGGCGACCGCCGCGAAGATCGGCGTGTCGTCGACGTCGTCCACGGCCACCGGAACCTCCGAATCGAACGGACCGAACAGCTCCACCGGCGGGGTGCCCTCCGCAGCGGTGAGAGGTAGTGCCTCTGTGACGGGTGGATCGTCCGGGCCGTCCGGGCCCGGCGGCCGGGCGCCGTTGCGCGGCCCGGCGGGTGGCGGTCCGCCCTGCGGCGGGGGCCCCTGCGGCGGTGCGCCCTGGGGCGGCCCGGGCGGAGGGGGCGGGACCGTGCCGAAGGCGACACCGGCGCGGGCGGCGTCCGCGCGCGCGGCCTCGGCCTGCGGATCGGGCTGCGGGCCCGGCCGGGACGGCGCGTTCTGCGGCAACGGCCCGTTCTGCTGGAACGGGGCGTTCTGCTGCGACGGCCCGTTCTGCTGGGACAGGGCGTCCACCTGCTCGGCGGGCTGCCGGACCGGCCACTGCGCACCGGACCCGTTGCGCTGGTCCGGGGCACCGAACGGGGTGGCCGCGGCGATCCCGGGCGGCCGCCCCGGCGCCCCGCGCTGCGGCAGGTCACCCGCCGGCACGCCACGCTGCGGCAGGTCACCGCCGGACGGGGGCCGCGGCAGATCACCCTCCGGGCCACCACGGTGCTCCACGGCGGGCGGGCCGGACCGGACCGGATCGGTCCCGGCCGGGTCCCCGGGCCGGGGAGCCGTGCTCGCGGCCGAGAGCGGCGGCCAGCTCGGCACCTGCTCCTCGGCCGGGGCCGGGCGCGGCTCGTGCTGCTGCGGCGGCCACGGTGCCTCACCGGCCGCCGACGGCGAGTGGTGCAGTGCCGCGGTCGGCCCGGCCTCCTGCTCGCGGGCCGGCTCGGGCGGCGCGGACTGCTCGCCCTGCGGACCGCCGTGCACCACCGACGACGGCAGGTGCAGGACCGCGATCGGCGACACGCCGGTGGTCCCGGCGGGCCCGCGGACGCCGAGCCGGGCGCCGATCGTGCGGGCCAGCCGGGCGGCGACGTGCAGGCCGATCTCCTGCGGCGCGACCGGGCCGCCCGGGGTGGCCGTGGTCAGCGCCCGGTCCAGCTCGTCGATCGGGGTGAGGTGGCGCGGCGGCTGCGCGCACTGCAGCTCGACGACCAGGCCGCCGTCAGGACCCCAGCGGCTGTGCAGCTCGAGCCGCTCCCCCGGCGGCGTCGATCCGGCGGCGTGCGCGAGCAGTTCGGCGAGGATCTGGCCGAGGACGGTCTCCGCGGCGGCGTCCAGCGCGATGCTGGGGGTGGGCGGGACGACGGTGCGCGACGCGGCCTCGCTCGACGCGACCACCGCGTTCAGCGTCTGCCCGAGCGGGGTGGGCGGCGCGGCGAGCCGGGGGCCGCGCGGGGACCCGGCCAGGACGAGGATGTGGTCACCGTCGCGGGCGCCGCGCCGGGCGGCGGCGGCCAGCTCCGCCAGGTCGGCGAGTGCGCCGGGGCGTAGCTCACCGCTGCGCAGCCGTTCGGTCAGGAGCTGCTGGCGCTCAGACCGGGCCCGCAGCCGGTGTGCGATCGCAGCCAGCACCGCGTCGCCTCCGGCGCCGTCACCCGGCCCGCCCGGTGGATCCTGCCCCGGACCGGACCGGCTGTACGGCGGGTCGTCTCGCGCCACGCGATCGTCCTCCGAACGGCTGGTACGACGCCCGGTTCCGGACGTCGCGCACCCGGCCCGCTGCGGGATCGGGCCGGGAACGGTCGATCACGAAGACTACTCAACGGTTGCGCTTTCGCCCGCCCCGATGCGGTGGGCGGTGGACCGCGGAGGGGCGGGCGGCGCGGGCCCGGCCACCCACCGGCCCGTCCACCCGGTCCCCCTCGACCGGCGGACCTTCCGCAGCGCCGGGCCGCGTGGCCCGGGCCGCGCCCTCGTCGCGCCGTCACCGCTCCCGGCCGGCCGTCACCCGTCCGGCGTCACTCGAAGCGTGACGGGTCCCCGGCGCCGGTGCGGACGATCTCCGGCTCGTCGCCGGACAGGTCCACCACGGTCGTCGGCTCGGTGCCGCAGTCGCCGGAGTCGATGACCGCGTCGACCTGGTTCTCCAGCTCCTCCTTGATCTCCCAGCCCTGCGTCATCGGCTCGTCGTGCCCGGGCAGCAGCAGGGTGGACGACAGCAGCGGCTCGCCGAGGCGTTCCAGCAGCGCCTGGGTGGTGGCGTGGTCGGGGATCCGCACGCCGACGGTCTTCTTCTTCGGGTGCAGCAGCCGCCGCGGCACCTCCTTGGTGGCGGGCAGGATGAACGTGTAGCTGCCCGGGGTGGACGCCTTCACCGCCCGGAAGACCCGGTTGGAGATCTGCACGAACTGGCCGAGCTGCGCGAAGTCGGCGCAGACCAGCGTGAAGTGGTGCTTGTCGTCGAGCTTGCGGATCTGCCGGATGCGGTCGAGCCCCTCCCGGTTGCCCAGCGAGCAGCCGAGGGCGAAGCACGAGTCGGTCGGGTACGCGATGAGCCCGCCGTCACGGACCACGTCCACGATCTGACCGATGCTGCGGGGTTGCGGATTCTGCGGGTGCACGTCGTAGTACCTCGCCATCCGGGCAGCCTGCCACGGCCGCCTCCGGTTGTCGCGCACGTCAGGCGTGCGGCAGGGTGCATGTGTCCGACCCGGCCCGCTGCTCGACGAGGAGAGCGATGTCCGACACGACCAGAGACAAGATCAAGGTCACGATCCTGCCGACCGGAACGATGCACGCCGATCTGACCTGGCTGCTGATCGACCCGTCCCGGATGGCGACGCACCAGCAGCCGGCGAAGCAGCGTGACTGGGTGGAGGTACCCACCCACGTCGTCTACGTCGAGCATCCGAACGGCCAGAAGCTCATGTGGGACGCCGGTGTCCCGCGGGACTGGGAGACCCGCTGGGCGCCGTCCGGGCTGGGCCAGTTCTTCCCGGTCGACGCCGCCACCGAGGACGACTGGCTGGACTCGCGGTTGCGGCAGCTGAAGCTCGAACCGAACGACATCGACTACCTGGTGCTCTCGCACCTGCACCTGGACCACGCGGCGAACGCGAAGTTCTGGGAGAAGGCCGACACGACGATCATCGTCGACGAGGCCGAGAAGGCGGGCGCGTTCTCCTTCGACGGGCACAACAAGGGCGCGCACATCAAGTCCGACTACGACACCCTCGAGCTGGACACGATCTCGGCCGACACCGAGCTGATGCCCGGCGTCACGCTGCTCCGCACGCCCGGCCACACCTGGGGCACGATGAGCCTGCAGGTCGATCTCGCCGACTCCGGGACGATGATCTTCGCCTCGGACTCGCTGTACCTCAAGGAGTCCTACGGCCCGCCGCCGATCGCGGCCGGGATCGTCTACGACACGGTCGCCTGGTTCGAATCGGTCGACAAGATCCGCGCCATCCAGGAGCGGACCGGCGCGACCGTGGTGTTCGGGCACGACGCGAACCAGATCAGGGAGCTGCGCACCGGCCCCGGGAACCACTACACCTGAGGGGGCCGCCACCATGCCCGTCTACGACTACGCCTGCGGCTGCGGCACCCGCTTCGAGATGATGGTCCCGTCCTGGTCGTCGCCCGACCCGGACTGCCCGGCCTGCGGTGCGGCGACCGCGCGCCGGCCGCCGTCGCCCGCGATGCACGGGCGGGCCGCGCCACCACCGTCGATGGCCTCGGCCCCGCAGTCCTGGGAGGGCGTGGGCGGCGGCGACCGGGACACGATCACGCACTGGCGGCGCACCGTCGAGGCACGCCGCGAGTTCGAGTCCCGCCATCCCGAGCACCGCGAGCAGCGCGACGCGATCGCCGCGCACGAGGGCCGGTTCGAGCGCAGGCCGCTGACCTACCGGGAGCTCGCCGCGCGGGCGGCCACCAGCGGGGACGCCACCCGGGCGGCCGCCGAGGCGAGCCGGGACCGGCGGACCGGCGGCGGTCAGCCGTGCGGGAACTCGGAGCCGTCGTAGGGCCGGGGCTCGACCAGCACCAGCCAGTTGCCCGAGTTGTCGCGCAGCACCGCCTCGATCCCGTAGGGCCGCTCGGCCGGCGGCTGGACGAACTCCACCCCCAGGCCGGCGAGCCGGGCGTGGTCGCCGCGGCAGTCGTCGGTGGTCAGCCCGAACCCGCCCATCCGGCCGGCGGCCAGCGACCGGGTGACGGCCTCGGCCATCGCGTCGTCGAGCGGCGGTCCGGGCTTCATCAGCGTCACTTCCAGCTCGGGGTGCGCCGGATGGTGGACGGTGACCCAGCGGAAGCCGTCACCCATGGACACGTCGGTGCCCTCGGCGAACCCGAGCACGTCGCAGTAGAAGCGCTTGGCGGCGTCCTGGTCGGTGACGTAGAGGGTGACCAGCGAGATGTTGGTGAGCATCCGGGCGACGCTAGCGGCGCCGGCGGTCCGCGGGCTTCTCCGGGATTGCGGTGTCCGAGAGCCCGTGCATGAGCACGAAGCAGCCGGGGATCCGCGGCGCCCCGTCCGCCCAGCGGCACTGGTAGGCCGCCGGGCCCACCCCGACCAGCTGCCGGAAGCGGGAGCTGAACGAGCCGAGCGAGGAGTAGCCCACCAGGTGGCAGACCTCGGTGACGGTCAGGTTCGTCGCGCGCAGCAGGTCCTGCGCGCGCTCGATCCGGCGCCGGGTCAGCGTCGCCACCGGGGTGCGCCCGTACACCTCGGCGAAGCAGCGCAGGAAATGGTGCCGGGACACCCCGGCGACGGCGGCGAGCCCGGCCAGGTCCAGCGGCCGGGCGTAGTGCCGGTCGATCTCGTCGTGCGCCCGCCGCAGATGCGGCAGCAGATCCCCCGGAACCACGATGCGTACGGTAACCGTTGCCGGGCAACGGCGGGCGGGACATGATCCCATCCATGCGCGTCGTCGAATACCGCCCCGAACGGCACGAGTTCGCCTGGACGTTCGGCGGTGCCGCCCCGGCCCGCCGGGTCACCCCCGGCACCTGCCTGCGGCTGTGGACCGAGGACGCGTTCTCCGGCCGGATCACCTCGACCTCCGACCGGGCCACCGACGTGCTCGACATGACCGAGGTGAACCCGCAGACCGGGCCGTTCTTCGTGGAGGGCGCCGAGCCCGGCGACACGCTCGCCATCCACCTGGTGGACCTCACCCCGGCCCGGGACTGGGGCGCCTCCACCACGATCCCGCTGTTCGGCGCGCTCTCGACGACCGACCGGACGGCGCTGCTGCACGAGCCGCTGCCCGAGCGCACCTGGATCTACCAGCTGGACCGGGCCGCCGGCACGGTGCTGTTCGAGGCGACCAGCGCCGACCTGCGCCTGGAGCTGCCGTGCAATCCGATGCTCGGCACCGTCGGCGTCGCCCCGCCCGGCCGGGAGGTGCGCAGCTCGCTGGTCCCCGACGTGTTCGGCGGCAACATGGACACCCCGGAGATGCGCGCCGGCGCCACCTGCTACCTGCAGGTCAACGTCGAGGGCGCGCTGTTCTCGGTCGGCGACGGGCACTACCGGCAGGGTGAGGGCGAGAGCTGCGGGACGGCCGTCGAGGGCGCGATGGACGTCGTGCTGATCGTCGAGCTGATCAAGAACGCGCCGGCCCCGGCCTGGCCGCGGATCGAGACCGACAGCCACTACGTGGTGGTCGGGTCGTCCCGGCCGCTGGAGGACGCCTGGCGGGCCAGCCAGGTCGGCATGATCGCCTGGCTGGGCGAGCTGTACGGCCTGGACCGGCTGGACGCCTACCAGCTGCTCACCCAGGCGGCGGAGTCGCCGCTGGCGAACGTCGTCGACACCAACTACAGCGCCGTCACCAAGATCTCCAAGGCGCTGCTCCCCGACGCCGCCGCCTACAACGGCGTGCACCGACACCTGCGCGAGCAGGCCCGCACCCTCTAGAAGGAGCTCCCCCGTGGACATGTTGCTGACCGACCGGGTCGTCCTGGTCACCGGCGGCTCGCGCGGCATCGGCCGGGCGGTCGTCGACGCGCTGGCCGCCGAGGGCGCCCGGGTGGCGTTCTGCGCCCGTGACGCCGACGGCTGTTCGGCCGCCGAGCAGGAGCTGCGGGCCGGCTCGGCGGAGGTCACCGGCACCGCGGTGGACGTCGCCGACGGTGACGCGCTCACCGCCTGGGTGGAGGCGACCGCGCAGCGGTACGGCCGGATCGACGCCGTCGTGGCGAACGTCAGCGCGCTCGCCATCGGCCCGGGTGAGGCGAACTGGCGGTCCAGCTTCGAGATCGACCTGCTGCACACCGTGCGGCTGGTCGAGGCGGCGCTGCCGCACCTGGAGCGCAGCGACGCCGCGTCGGTCACCGCGGTGTCCTCGGTGTCCGGCCGGGAGATCGACTTCGCGGACGGCTCGTACGGCGTGATGAAGGCCGCCCTGGTGCACTACGTGTCCGGCCTGGCGTTCGACCTGGCGCCCAAGGGGATCCGGGCCAATGCGGTCTCCCCCGGCAACGTCTACTTCCCGGGCGGGGTGTGGGAGAGCGTCGAGCAGGGCGATCCCGAGCTGTTCGCGCACGCGATGGGCCTGAACCCGACCGGCCGGATGGGCACCCCGGAGGAGACCGCGTACGCCGTCGTCTCGCTGGTGAGCCCGCGGGCGAGCCGGATCAGCGGCACCAACCTGGTGGTCGACGGCGCCCTCACCCGGGGCGTGCAGCTCTGACCGGCACCCGCCGAGATGCAGCTCACGGGGCGCTCGCGGGCGCTGCGGCCCGCTGAGCTGCATCTCGGTGCGGGGGGCGGATCAGGCCGGAGCGGGCGCCTGCTGCCGGAACGCGTTGTGCATGGCGCTGGCGCCCTGTGCGATCCAGGCGTCGAAGCCGGCCTGGTCCATGTCGTGGAAGTCCGGCGTGTCCAGCACCTGCTGGGGCGAGCGCCATCGCGTCCTGCAGGCCCTTCACCGCGCCGGAAGCGTTGTACGGCCGGGCGACGCTGCCGGCGTCACCCATCAGCACGGCCGCGGCCGTCCCGACCAGCGACCCGCCCACGATCCCCACGCGAAACGTCTTCGTCACGCGACTTCCCTTCTCGTTGAGTGCCGGCGTCGCCGTCGACGCCGGATCGGGTGCTGAACTCGGCTCAGCCCGGGTCGACCGGGGAGCGGGCGTACTCGTCGGAGAAGTCGGTGAAGTAGCGGGCCGCGACGTCGGCCTGCGGGGTCAGCTGCGGGCCGTCCCGGCGCATGATCTCGGCCATCTCCCGGAACAGGCCGACGTAGAGGTTCGGGGAGAACGTCACGAGCATGACGGCAGGTTCGTCGAACGGGTTGTGGAAGCCGTGCGGCGCGCCGGGCGGCACCATGATGAAGGTGCCGGCCGACCACCCGGGTGTCCGGCCCGACGCTGAACCGAACCGCCCGGACATGACGTAGAAGCCCTCGTCGTGCTTCTGGTGCCGGTGCGGCAGGCCCGAGTTGCGGCCCTTCTGCACGGTGGCGATGCCGACCGCGTGCCGGCCGTCGGTGGTGTCGCCGGCCTCCACCAGCTTCACCCGCAGGGTGCCGTCGAGAGTGATCTCGCCGTCGCCGGGCTCGACCAGCGATACCTGGCGCTGCAGCGCCTCGGGTTCCCACACCAGCGGTAGCGGGCCGGTCATGCGGTCACCTCCGGACGGACGGCGTGCTCGGCGCAGAAGCAGCCGACCCCGGCCTCGATCACTCGTGCCCGACCAGGTCGGGCAGGCCGCGCTGAGCACCTCGCGGGCCTCGGCGACGATCTGCTCCTCGGGCATCGCCGAGTCCCGGCGCCGCCACGTCTCGTCGCGCAGCAGGCGCAGGTGCTCGAGCACCACGTCGAGCCGCTCCGGCCCGCCCGGCGCGCGTGCCCGGGGACCACGACCCGGAACTCCTCGGCGGCCAGGCCCTCCATCACCCGGATCCAGCCCGGCCCGGTCGCGTCGGTGTCGTGCGGCGGGAACCACGGGACGATCGCGAACCTGCCGGCCTCGACCAGGTCGCCGCCGAACACCGCGCCCGCGTCCGGCACGACGACGACCTGATCGCCGCGGGTGTGCGCGCGGCCGGTCGGCCGCAGCTCGACGGTGCGCCCGCCCAGGTCGATCACCCGGGTGCCGTCGTACACCTCGTCCGGCTGCACGAGCTGCACGCCGGGCAGCTCGGCCTCGACGACCGCGCCTAACCAGCGGAACATCTCCGGGTAGCCCTGGCCCTTGTCGCGCAGGTCCTCGGCCTGGGCGCGGTTCACCAGCCAGGTCGCGCCAGACCCGCGTCACGCCCGCTCGGCCACCAGGGTCATCGTCAGCGAGTGGCCGACGCCGAGGCCGGGCCCCGCCTCCCGCTCCAGATCCAGCAGGGCGTGCGCGAGCCGGGCCGCCGCGGCGTCGTCGAGCGCGCCCGCCCGGTCCGGCAGGCCGGCCAGCAGCCGGTTCCAGCGGGTGGCGAACCGGCCGAGCCAGGCCAGGACGTCGGCCGGGCCCCCGTCGGTCGCCGGGGTGAACCGCAGGTCCGCCGGGCGCACCCGGCCCGGATCGCGCAGGAGGTCGTTGACCAGGGTCCGGAACCGCGGCACCTGTGGGTGGAACGTGCCGGTGGCGGTGTGCCGCCCGACCAGCACCGAGCGGTCGACGGCGGTCCGGGCGACGATCCGGGCGCCGCTGCCCTCGCGGGCGGCGTCGACCACCGCGTCGAGCGCGGGCCGCGAGTAGAAGGTCATCGGCTCCGAGATCGCGTCGCCGCCGCCGGCGAAGAAGCTCATCGCGTAGTCCCAGCGTTCGCGGTCCCAGCGCGGCCGCCACTCCACCGAGTAGCGGCCCAGCACGTCGACGATCACGGCGGCCCGGCGGCCGCGTGCCGCGACCGCGGTCAGCACCGAGCGCAGGGCCACGACCAGCTCGTCGCGGGTGAGGTGCGAGTACGGGACACCGCAGGACAGGTACACGTCGAAGACGCCGTCCGGCAGCCGGTCGCGCACGTCACCCAGCACGAACGACGCCGACGGCGAGAGCACCGTGGCCCGTGCCGTCCGCACCATCTCCGGATCGACGTCCAGGCCGACGTAGGTCAGGCGCTCCGGCACGACCAGCGGCGGGGCGTCCGGCGCGGACCGGGTGAGCAGCGTGTACCCGTCGGCCGTCCCCGAGCCGACGTCGAGCACCGACACCGGACCGTCCCCGGTGCGGTCGAGCGCGGCGAGCGCGGCGGCGATCACCCGCCGGGTCACCGGCTCCTCGGAGAGGATCTTCACCGGGTCCCGCCGGGACGGGGACAGATAGTGGGCGCTGGCCCCGCGGTAGGACGGGGCCGGGGCCTGTTCCGAACGGCTCACCGTTCTTTCCTACACCGGGTGACGCCGGATGATCACCGGTGTGGCGGGCGTCGCGCGGCCCGGTGGCTCACCGCGGGCGGCCGGGGTCGGGCCGGCCGCCCGCGGGAGGAACAGGGATCAGGCGAGATCGTCGAGCTCGCCGTTCTTGATCGAGGTCAGGAGATCGCCGAATCCGGACGTGGAGAACGCCAGGACCGTGCCGTGCGGATCGCGGGAGTTGCGGACCGAGATCCCCCCGCCGGTGACCGCGAGCTCCACGCAGTTGCCCTGCTGGCCACTGCGGGTGCTCTTGCGCCAGGTCAGCTCGTCGATCGTCGCGGGGTCGCTCAGGTGCATCTGGTTCATGCGAACGCTCACCTCATCTGCACATGCATTGTCGCGTGCATCGACGGTAGCAGCCGGGCCGGGGCGGCACCGCCCGTCGGCGCCCGGCGGTCACCCGGCCGCGCCCGGCTGCAGATCGCCGGTCGTCCGGTCGGGCCGGCGCGCGCCGCCGTCCGGCCGCCGGCGCTGCGGCCCGCCGATCGCCCGGCCGGCGTCCGGTCAGCCGTCGGCGAGCAGCTTCACCAGCGCCTGCCCGGTCTCGTCCGGGCTCAGCGCGTCGACGGTGAGCCGGTCCATCGAGCGCCCGTAGCGCTCCACGTCGGCCCGCTTGTCCAGATACGACGCGCCGGTCGTCTCCTCCAGGTAGACCAGGTCGGGCAGCTCGGGCTCGGCGAACCGCAGCATCGTGAACGCGTGCTCGGCGGCGTAGCCGGACAGGCTCCGCGGCAGTAGCTGGACGATCACGTTCGGCAGTGCGGACAGGTCCAGCAGGTGCTCGATCTGTTCCCGGTACACCGCGGGCCCGCCGACCGGACGCAGCAGCACCGCCTCGTCGAGTACCACCCAGAAGGTCGGGGCGTCCTTGCGGTGCAGCACCTTCTGCCTGCGCAGCCGGACCTCGACCCGCTTCTCCACCTCGGCCAGCCGGTCCGGCGGCAGCTCGGCGTGGCCGCCGCTCACCACGGTGCGGCAGTACGCCTCGGTCTGCAGCAGGCCCGGCACGAACATCAGCTCGTAGGTCAGGATCCGGGACGCCGAGGACTCCAGCCCGACGAAGCCCTCGAACCAGCCGGGGACCACGTCGTTGTAGCGGGCCCACCAGCCGCTGCCCTTGCTCTCCCCCGCCATCGCGAGCACGTGCTCGCGCTCGGGGCCGTCGGCGACGCCGTAGAGGGTGAGCAGGTCCAGCACGTCGCGCTGCTTGAAGCCGACCTTGCCCGCCTCGAGCCTGCTCAGCTTCGAGTCCGAGCCGCGGATCGCGTACGCCGCGTCGGCCCGCCGGATCCCGGCCCGCTCCCGCAGCCGGCGCAGGTGGGAGCCGAGCACGATCCGCTGCGCCGTCGGGCCACGGTCGGCGCCGGGCGGCGTCGGGCTGTTCGGGCTCGCGACCACCGGGGGGCGTGCTCCTCTGGATCCGGACAGGGGTCCCGACGCCACGGAACCGGCCGGAACCGGCCGGGCACCGACTCGCCGGGGAGTACCGGCCGGGCACCAGGTGCCCGGCTCAGGCGTTCGGGCGATCAAGCCTACACAGCCGGTGTTCGAATCGCGGCGCAACCGTCCTGCTCAGCCGCCCCCAGGGGTCCGCTACGGTGGACCGAACAGGTGACGCCGGTCACTCCGTACGCCCGCGCCGAGCGCAGTGAGGACACCGCAGATGGTCCAGCCGGCCGAGGGTCGAGCTCCCACCTACATCGACACCACGCGGGCCAGCATCGCCCGCGTCTACGACTACGCACTCGGTGGCAAGGACAACTACGAGGTCGACCGGGCGATCATCGACCGGATCCGGGCGGTCGCCCCGGAAATCGGCCGGATCGCGCTGGACAACCGGGCGTTCCTGATCCGGGCCGCCCGCTTCGTCGCCACCCAGACCCCGGTCACCCAGTTCCTCGACTGCGGCTCCGGCCTGCCGACCGCGGAGAACACCCACCAGGTCGTCCAGCGGCTGCGGCCCGAGGCCAGAGTGGTCTACGTCGACAACGACCCGACGGTCGTCGCACACGGCCGGGCGCTGCTGGAGAACAACGACAACACCCGGTTCCTCGACGCCGATCTGCGCGACCCGGGCGCGGTCCTCGACGACCCGACGGTGCAGGAGTTCCTCGATCTCGACCGGCCGGTGGCGCTGTTCCAGGTCGCCACCCTGCACCACGTCGCCGAGCGGACCGCCGAGATCATGGCCGGCTACCTCGACCGGCTCCCGGCCGGGAGCGTCGTGGTGCTCTCGCACTTCTTCGATCCGGAGAACGACGACAGCGCGCTGGCCCGCCGGATCGAGGACCTCCTCGTGCACAGCCCGATGGGCAGCGGCCACTTCCGCACGCGGCCGCAGATCGAGGCCCTCTTCACCGGCCTGGACCTGGTCGAGCCGGGCATCGTGACGTGTCACCGGTGGTGGCCGGACGGTCCGCAGCTCTCCCCGGAGGACGCCGTGCAGCGCTGCGTCGTCGGGGGCGTCGGCATCAGGCCGTAGCCCGGCCGATGAGTTCCGGCGGCCGGCCGGGTCGGAACCGGTGAGACCGTTCGACACCGGGAGGCACCGTGCGCACCGATCTCGACCGCAGCCCGTCCGGCGATGTCGCACGGACGCTGCAGGACGCCGTCACCGACGGCCGGACGCCCGGGCTGCTCGCCGCCGTCGACCGGCCGCGGGGGGGCACCGAGGTGCACGTACTCGGTGACGACGGCGCAGGGCGGCCGCTGCGCCGGGACACCATCGTCCGGATCGCCTCGATCACCAAGCCGGTCGTCGCCGTCGCAGCGCTCGGCCTGGTCGAGGACGGGGTGCTCGATCTCGACGCCCCGGTCACGACCTGGCTGCCGGAGTTGGCCCGGCCGAGGGTGCTGCGGCACGAGGTCGCCGAGCTGGACGACACCGTCCCGGCCCGGCGCGGGATCACCCTCGCCGACCTGCTGTCCTACCGCAGCGGGATCGGGATGCTGCCCCGGTCCACCGCCGACCTGCCGGTGCAGAAGGCCTACGCCGACGCCCGGCTCGGCAGCGACGGCCCGCCCGGCCGGTACCAGCCCCCGCCGCCGGACGAGTGGCTGCGCCGGCTCGCCGCGATCCCGCTGATCGCCCAGCCCGGGGAGCGCTGGGCCTACCAGACCAGCGGGGACCTGCTCGGCGTGCTGCTCGCGCGGGTCTGCGGCCGGTCCCTGCCCGACCTGCTCCGGGACCGGGTGTTCGCCCCGCTCGGCATGCACGACACCGGCTTCCACGTGCCCGCAGAGCGGCTGGACAGGTTCGTCCCGCAGCTCGCCGCGGACCCGGCGGGCGGGTTCACCGTCGTCGACCCGGTGCGCGGCGCGTGGGCCGCGCCGCCGCCGTTCCCGTCCGGCGCGGCCGGGCTCGTCTCCACCCTCGACGACCTGCTGGCCTTCGCCCGGGCACTGCGCGACGGCGGCAGGCCGCTGCTCACCCCCGGCGCGGTCGCCGAGCTGACCACCGACCGGCTCACCGACGCGCAGCGGGCCGACGCCACGATGTTCCTCGACGGCGCCGGCTGGGGGCTGGGCCTCTGCGTCGAGCCGGACGGCCGCTACGGATGGGACGGCGGGCTCGGCACCGGCTGGCGGTCGGACCCGCGGACCGGGGTGATCAGCCTGCTGCTCACCCAGGTGCTGTGGACCGGGCCGGACGGCCCCGCCCAGCTGCACGGGTTCCGGGCCGCGGCGCACGCCTGATCCCGTGGCAACCGGGGGCGACACCGCCGCCTCGGTGCCCCGTCACGCCTCCCCACCGCACCCCGGCGCCCCCACCGCACCCCGGGCCCGACACCGCACCCCGGCTCCCCCGCCGCACCCCGGGCCCCACCCCGCACCGACTCCACCCGGTGCGACGTCGCGCGGAGAGTGCGACAACCACGCCGCACCGTCACCCGAGCCCCCGCCGCACCCCGGCGCGCACGCCGCACCGGCTCCAGCGGGTGCGACGTCGGGGCCGGGAACGGCGGGCCCCCGCCGGCGTCCGGGGCTACAGTCGGTCACGGCCGATTCGAGGTGACGCGATGGAGCGGACGACCTGCTGCGTGGTCGGGGGCGGCCCCGCCGGGATGGTGCTCGGGCTGCTGCTCGCCCGGGCCGGGATCCGGGTGACCGTCCTGGAGAAGCACGCCGACTTCCTGCGCGACTTCCGCGGCGACACGGTGCACCCGTCGACCCTCGACCTGCTCGACGACCTGGGGCTGGGCGAGCGGGTCGCGGCCCTTCCGCAGAGCCGGATCACCGAGGTCGCCCTGCCCACCCCGGGCGGCGGCCCGCCGCAGGTCGTCGGCGACCTGGCCCGGCTGGCCCGGCTCGGCGTGCGCCATCCCTACATCGCGATGATGCCGCAGTGGGACCTGCTGGACCTGCTCGCCGACGCGGCCCGCGCCGAGCCGTCGTTCACGCTCCGGACCAGCACTGCGGCGACCGGCGTGCTGCGCGAGAACGGCCGGGTCACCGGCGTCCGGTACCGGACCGCGGACGGCGCGTCGGGGATCCTCCGGGCCGAGCTGACGGTGGCCTGCGACGGCAGGCACTCGCTGCTGCGGTCCGGGTCCGGTCTGGCGGTGCGCGAGTTCGGGGTCCCGTTCGACGCCTGGTGGTTCCGGCTGCCGCGCCGGCCCGACGAGGCCGGCGCGATGCTCACGCCCCGGCTCGGCACGGGCCGGTTCGCCGTCGTCATCCCGCGCGAGGGCTACCTGCAGATCGCCTACCTCGGCCGGAAGGGTTCCGACGCGGCGCTGCGCGCCCGCGGGATCGAGGCGTTCCGGGCCGACGTCGCCGAGCTGATCCCGGACTGTGCCGACCGGGTCGGCGCGATCGGCTCGATGGACGACGTGAAGCATCTCGACGTGCGGTTGAACCGGCTGCGCCGCTGGCACGTCGACGGCCTGCTGTTCATCGGCGACGCCGCGCACGCGATGTCCCCGATCGGCGGGGTCGGGATCAACCTCGCGGTGCAGGACGCGGTCGCCGCCGCCAGGCTGCTCGCCCCGGCACTGCGGCGGGGCAGCGTGCCCGGCGCCGAGCTCGCGCGGGTCCGGCGCCGGCGGCTGCTGCCGACCGTGCTGGTCCAGGGCGTGCAACGGATCATGCACCGGCTGGTCGCCGCTCCCGCACTCGACGGCACGCTGACCGCCCCGCCGGCAGCGGTGCTCGGCCTGATGCGCCGGGTGCCGGCCCTGCGGATCGTCCCGGCCTACCTGGTCGGCGTCGGCCCCCTCCCGGAGCGGGCCCCCGCCTTCGCCCGCCGTCCGGTCCGCACCCCGTCGCCCCGGTCCGCACCCGCTGCGACGGGTGCGGACGACGGCGACGGGGTGTGAGCTCAGCGGCTCACGTCGGGTCCGGTCATCGCGGCCAGGTCGCTCCGGTCCGGGAGCGCCTCCCAGTCCCCGGGGACGGTGCACATCAGCGCGCCCGCGGCGACCGCGGTGCGCAGTCGCGCCGCCGGGTCGCGGCCGGCCAGCCGCTCGGCCAGGTAGGCGCCGACGAACGCGTCACCGGCGCCGACCGGGTCGACGACCTCCACCGGCACCGCGGGCTCGGACAGCACCGTCCAGCCGCCGGACGTGGCGCTGCCGCCCGCGGCCCCCACAGTCCCCACAGACCCCGCAGCTCCCACAGTCCCCACACCAGCCGATGCCCGGCCGTCCCGGACCAGCGCGAGCGCCCCGTCCGCCCCCAGCTTCACCACGACCTCGGACGGCCCGAGCCCGGCCAGCCCGCGGGCCAGCGTCTCCGGATCGGTCTCGGTGCTCCCGAGCACCAGGCGCGCCTCGTCGTCCCCGGCGAACAGCACGTCCGCCGAGGCGGCGAGGGTCCGCAGGGCGGGGGCGGCAGCGTCGTCGGACCACAGCGCGGAGCGGTGGTTGACGTCGACCGACACCGTCGTCCCGGCCGCCCGGGCGACCGCGACGGCGTGCGCCGCGGCCGCCCCGGGGCCCGGCCCGAGCGCCGGCGAGATGCCGGTGACATGCAGCAGCTCGGCGGCGGCGATCAGGTCGTCGTCGACGTCGGCGGCGACCAGCCGGGACCCGGCGGCGTGCGAGCGGTAGTACCAGACCTTGATCCGGCCGCCGGGCAGGCGCTCCTTGAGCATCAGCCCGGTCGGCGCGTCCGGGTCGCGGACGGCGTGCACCGCGATCCGCTCGGCGGTCAGCTCCCGGGCCACCCGGTCGCCGATCGCGTCGGCGCCGAGCCGGCCGGTCCACGCGGTCGGCACCCCGAGCCGGGACAGCGCGATCGCGACGTTGCTCTCCGCCCCGCCGATGCCCAGCGCCATCTCGCCGACGTGCGCGAGCCGGCCGACGGACGTGGCGGCGAGCAGGCCCATCGTCTCGCCGAGGCAGACGGCCCGTGGCGCCGTACCCATCAGGCGTCCACCCGGCCGCGGGGCGGGGCCCCGGCGTCGTGCGGGACGGTGAGATCACGGTCCAGGGTCTCCGGCGCCATCCAGGCGGCGACCAGGCCGACCAGCGCGATCAGCGACATGTAGAGCGCGACCGGGATCCAGGACCCGGTGAACGCGCTGAGCAGGGCGGCGCAGATCAGCGGTGCGACGCCGCCGCCGAGCGCGGAGGAGAACTCCCGGCCCAGGGTGACCCCGGCGTAGCGGTAGCGGCTGCCGAACAGCTCCGGGAAGTAGCTCATCTGGACGCCGACGCCGCCGTTCACGGCGAGCACGAAGCCGATCACGATGGTCACCACGATGGCGACCGGGTCACCGGTGTTCAGCGCGACGAACGCGGGCCAGGGCAGCAGCACGATCCCGGCCATGATCCCGACGTAGACGGGGCGCCGCCCGACCCGGTCGGACAGCGAGCCGAAGCCGAACGCGGCGAGGCCGCCGCAGATCGCCCCGACCAGCAGCACCGGCGGCACGAACGACGAGTCCACGCCGACCTGCATCACCAGGTAGGACGCGATGAACACCTGGAAGGTGTAGGACTGCGCGCTGGTCCCGACGTTCATGAACAGCACCAGCAGCATCGGACGGCGGCCGTGCCGGAACACCTCGCCGGCCGGCTTGGCCGGCGCGACGTGGTTCTCCTTCAGCTCGGCGAACACCGGGCTCTCGTCGAGCTTGCGGCGGATCACCATCGCGACGATCGTGACGATCAGGCTGGACCCGAACACCAGCCGCCAGCCCCAGCTCATCAGCTGCTCCTCGGGCAGCTGCTGCACCGCGATCCAGACGACGGCGCCCAGCGCGGTGCCGAGCGCCGCGCCCACCATCACCAGCGAGGCGTACCGGCCGCGCCGGCCCCGGCCGACGGTCTCGGTGAGCAGGGTCGCCGCGCCTGCCTGTTCGGCCCCGGCGCCGAAGCCCTGGAAGAACCGGCAGACCACCAGCAGCATCGGCGCGAACACGCCGATCATCTCGTAGGTGGGCAGCAGGCCGATCAGCAGCGTGGAGCCGCCCATCAGCAGCAGCGTCGCGACCAGGATCCACTTGCGGCCGAGCCGGTCGCCGTAGCGGGAGAAGAACAGCCCGCCCAGCGGCCGGGCCAGGAACCCGACCGCATAGGCGGAGACGCTGGCCAGGATGCCGACGGTCGGCGAGACGTTCGGGAAGAACAGCGTCGAGAACACCAGCGCCGATGCGGTGCCGTAGATGACGAAGTCGTACTGCTCGAGCGTGGTGCCGACCAGACCGGCCCAGGCCGCCTTGCGGGTCGCCTTCGGGTCGGCCGGCCGATCGGGATCCACTGTGGACGGATTCGGTGCGGTTCCGCTGGTGTCCATGCGTCCTCGGATGGAGTCGGGCCCCGTGCGGGGCGGGATGTCAGTCGCCCGGGCGGACGACGACCTTCAGGTGGTGCGGGTCGGCACCCGGCGCGCGCAGCGCGTCCGGTGCCTGCGCGAGGGCGAACCGGCCGGTCAGCACGCCGGCCAGGTCCACCCGTCCGGACGCGGCGAGCCCGAGCGCAGGCCCGAACGCGTGCGCGGACCGGAACGAGGCGTTCAGGTCGATCTCCCAGCGCTGCATCAGCGCCAGCGGCAGCCCGTCGACGGCCGGCGGTGCCTGCCCGACGACGGTCGCCCGCCCGGCCGGGCCGAGCGCGTGCATGCCCTGCCAGAGCGCAGCGGGCACCGCGGAGCACTCGAGCAGCCGGTCGAACGTGGCCTCCCCGAGCTCGTCGCGGGCGGTGTTGACGGTGCCGGTGGCGCCGAGCCCGGCGGCCCGGTCGAGCCGGGCGTCGTGCACGTCGGTGACGACGACCTGCTCGGCGCCCGCCGCCCGGGCGACCTGGGCGACCAGCACCCCGATCGGCCCGGCACCGGTGACCAGCACCCGGTGCCCGGTGGACACCCCGGCCCGGCGGACCGCGTGCACGGCGACCGCCAGCGGTTCGACGAGCGCGCCGAGCTCGGTGGGCAGGGTGTCCGGCAGCGGGTGCACGGCGCGGGCCGGGACGGCCCGGTAGCCGGACATGGCGCCGTCGGTGGGCGGCGAGCCGAGGCAGGTCCCGGACGGGCACAGGTGGTAGGCGCCGGACCGGCAGGTCGGGCAGTCCCCGCAGCCGACCGCCGGTTCGACGGCGACCCGGGTGCCGACCGCCGGTCCGGTCACCCCCGGCCCGAGCGCGGCGACGACGCCGGCCGCCTCGTGCCCCAGCACCATCGGGCCGCGCAGCACGTTGCGCCCGTTGCGGCCGTCGGTGAAGTAGTGCACGTCGGAGCCGCAGACGCCGACCGCCTCGACCGCGACGAGCACCTCGCCGGGGGCGGGACCGGTCACCGGCACCTCCTCGACCCGCAGGTCGAGCGCGGCGTGCAGGACGGCGGCGCGGGTGCGCCCGGGGATCGCTCCGGTGCTCATGCCGCCCTCCGCTCACCGGCGGCCTCGGCGGCCGCGGCGTCGACGCCGTGCCGCACGAGCACGTCGAGCAGCTCGGCGGTGCGGGCCGCGAACCCGCCACCGGGATCCCCGCCGAGCAGGTCCAGCCCGGCCCGCACGTGCCCGTCGGCCGGGCCGGCCGCGGTCGCGGCCAGCCGGTCGCGGGCCGGCTCGGCCATCGCGGCGGCGTGCGGGCCGGGATCGAACCCGGCGGGCGGTGCGACGCAGGCGAGCCAGCCGGCGACGGTCAGCGCGAGATGGTGCGGCATCGTGCCGGACGCCAGGTGCTCGGCGGCCGGGCCGGGGATCCGCTGGGCGAGCTTGAGCGATCCGTCCGACCCGACCTGCCGGGTGCGGTGCCCGAGCGCGACGTTCGACCAGCGGGTGAACAGCCGGGCGGCGTAGTCGTCGACGTCGACGCCGTCGGGCACCCGCACGGTGGGCCGGTAGTCGTCGTGCAGCACCCGCGCGGCCGCGGCCCGGATCGACGGCCGGGCTGCCGAGTCCGCGATCAGGTCCTCCCCGGCGAGCGCGCCGAGGTAGGCGAGCAGCGAGTGGGTGCCGTTGAGCAGGCGCAGCTTGAGCAGCTCGTAGCCGGCGACGTCGTCGGTGAACACCGCGCCGGGGACGCGCCCCCGGTCGCCCGGCGCCTCCCAGGCCGGCCGGCCTGCGGCGAACGCGTCCTGCAGCACCCACATGCTGAACGGCTCGGCGGGCACCGGGACGGCGTCCGGGACGCCGGTCAGCCGCGCCGCGGCGGCCCGGGTGGCGTCGGTGGTGGCCGGCACGATCCGGTCCACCATCGAGTTCGGGAACGTGACGGCGCCCGCGTCGAGCCAGCCGAGCAGGTCGTCGCGCTCGGCGGCCGGCAGCGCGGCCGCGAAACCGCGCACCAGCCGCTGTGTCACCTCGCCGTTGGCGAGCAGGTTGTCGCAGCTCAGCACGGTCACCGGGGCGCCGTGACCGCGGGCCCGGCGGAGCAGGCCGCGGGCGACCAGGCCGATCGCGGTGCCGCTCGCGCCGGCCAGGTCGGCCCGCACACCGGGATCGTCGAGATCGATGCCACCGGTGCGCGGATCGATCGTGTATCCGCCCTCGGTGACGGTCAGCGAGACGATCCGGGTGTCCGGTGCGGCGAGTGCGGCCAGCACCGGCTCCGGATCGCGGGCCGCCACCAGCGCACCGGTGTGCACCGCGGGGACGCTCGCCCGCTCGCCGTCCGGCGAGATCTCGACGACGGTGTAGCGCAGGTCCTGCGCGACGAGCGCGTCGGCGACCGCGGTGCTGCGCGGCGCCACCCCCAGCACGCCCCACGGGCCGGGTTCGGCGGCGAGCGCGGCGGCGGTGTGCACCGCCTGGTGCGCCCGATGGAAGTTGGACAGTCCGATGTGGACGATCCCGGTCGGTGGGTGCATGCTCACCAGTCCGTCATCGAGCCGTCGCGGCGGCGCGCGACGGGCAGCAGGGCGGGTTCGTAGGGGTACCGGGCGGCGAGCGCCTCGTCGACGTCGACGCCGAGGCCGGGCGCGTCGCCGGGGTGCAGGTGGCCGTCGGTGCAGGTCCAGGCGTGCCGGAACACCTCGTGCGCCTGCTCCGGGTAGCCCATGTATTCCGCGATCCCGTGGTTCGGCGTGGCCAGCGCGAGGTGCAGGCCCGCCGCCATCGCGATCGGCGAGACGTCCGAGGGGCCGTGCGGGCTCACCTTCACCTGCCAGACGTCGGCGAGCGCGGCCAGCCTGCGCAGCGCGCTGATCCCGCCGGCGTGGGTGACCGCGGCGCGCGCGTGGTCGATCAGCTGCTCGGTGATCAACTGCTGGAACTCCCAGAGGGTGGAGAACACCTCGCCGATCGCCAGCGGGACGGTGGTGTGCGCGCGGACCCGGCGCAGCACGTCCGGGTTCTCGGCCGGGGTGACGTCCTCCAGCCAGTACAGGTCGGCCGGTTCGAGGGCCTTCCCGAGCCGGGCGGCCTCGATCGGGGTGAGCCGGTGGTGCGCGTCGTGCAGCAGGGCGAGCTCCGGACCGGCGTGCGCCCGGACCTCGGCCAGCACGCCCGGGACGTGCCGCAGGTAGGCGGCGGTGTCCCAGACCTCCTCGGCGGGCACGGTGCCGCGGGCGGCCGGCTCGTAGCCGGGCCCGCGGCCGACGCCGTAGACCGAGTCCAGGCCGGGCACCCCGCTCTGCACCCGGACGGCGGTGAAGCCGCGCTCGCGCACGGCGTCCACGGCGTCGCACAGCTGGCCGGTCTCCCAGCCGGTGGCGTGCGTGTAGGCCCGCACCCGGTCCCGGACGGCGCCGCCGAGCAGCTGGTAGACGGGCAGCCCGGCGGCCTTGCCCTTGATGTCCCACAGCGCGAGATCGACCGCGCCGACCGCGGTCATGGTGACCGGGCCGCGCCGCCAGTAGGCGCCGCGGTAGAGGTACTGCCAGGTGTCCTCGATCCGGGCCGGGTCGCGCCCGAGCAGCTGCGGGCACAGGTGCTCGCGCAGGTAGGCGGCGACGGCCAGCTCGCGGCCGTTCAGGGTGGCGTCGCCCCAGCCGGTCACCCCGTCCGCGGTGGCGATCTTCAGCGTGACGTAGTTGCGGCCGGGCGAGGTGAGCAGCACCTCGGCCGCGACGATCCGGTCCGGGCCGCTCACCGGCCGACCACCGCCACCACGTTGGCGAGGGGCTCCCCCGCTGCGAGCCGGTGGGTGTTCGCGCCGATCTCGGCGGCCCGCCCGAGGAAGGTCTGCCGGGTCAGGCCGGAGCTGTGCGGGGTCATCAGGACGTTGCCCAGCTCCCGGAACGGCAGCGCCGATGGCTCGGCCCGCGCGGTGCCCGGCGCCGGATAGCCGTACCAGACGTCGATCGCGGCGCCGCCGATCACGTTGTCGCGCAGCGCCTCGTACAGCGCCCGCTCATCGACCAGCGGCCCGCGGCCGACGTTGACCAGGATCGCGGAGTCCTTCATGGACGCCAGCTCGGCGGCACCGATCAGCCCCTCGGTCGCCGGGGTCAGCGGGGCGCTGACGACGACCACGTCGGAGCAGGCCAGCAGCTCGCCGAGCCGGTCGGCGGTGCTGCCCGCCCAGTCCAGGCCGGTCGCGGCGGCGTCGATCGCGCCGCGCCTGCTGACCGCGACGCCGCGCGCACCGAACGCCCGCAGCCGCTCCCAGGCCCGGGACCCGATGTGCCCGAAGCCGACCAGGCCGACGGTGGCCTCCTGCAGCGAGCCGGTCCAGCGGGCGGCGGGATCGTAGGCCGGGGTCGGCCACTCCCCCCGGCGCAGCGCGGCGTCCTGGGCGAGGAAGCCGCGGCGCAGCAGGACCACCGAGGCGGCGACGTACTCGGCGATCGAGTCCTCGTGATGGAAGGTGTTGGCGACGGTGCACCCGGCGGGCAGCGCGCCGACGTCGATGCCGTCGGTGCCGGCGCCTGCGGCGTGCACCAGCCGCAGCCCGGGCCCCGCGTCCGCGACCTCCTTCGGGCAGTGCCCGCCGATCAGCACCTCCGCGTCGCCGACCAGCGCGGCGATGTCGGCGGCGTCCCGGGTCGGCGACCAGACGATCTCGCTGCCCGCGGGCAGTGCCGCCTCGGTCTCGGCGCGGATGCCGGCCAGGTTCTGGTCGGCGACGACGATCTTCACGGGGTGACCTCCAGTGCGGTGGCGGAGCGGGCCGGCGCCGGGCCGGTGGTGCCGCGCGCGACGAAGTGGGTGGGCAGCCGGACGGCCCGCGGCGCGGTGCGCTCGCCCGCGGCGGCGCGGCCGAGGATCTCCATGGCGAGGGTCCCCGCGCGGTCCATCGGGGTGGCGATGCTGGACAGGCCCGGCTCGGACAGCGCGGCGAACGGGATGTCGTCGCTGCCGACGACGGACAGGTCGTCGGGCACCCGGGCACCGAGCGCGCGGGCCCCGGCCATCAGCCCGAGCGCGACCAGGTCGTTGTGCGCGATCGCGGCGGTCGCGCCGGAGGCCAGCACCCGGGCCGCGGCGGCGCTGCCGCCGTCGGTGGTCTCGGTGTGCCAGCCCAGCAGCGACAGCTCGCAGCCGTACTCGGCGGCGAGCTCGCGCACCAGGCCGACCCGGTGCAGGTTGGACCAGGAGTCCGAGCGGCCCTGCACGTAGGCGATGTGCCGGTGGCCCAGCGCGTCCAGGTGGTCGACGACCTGGCGCAGCCCCTGCGTGGAGTCGGCGATCACGCAGTCCCCGCCGGGCACCTCGCGGTTGACCAGCACCGACGGCGTCCCGCCGCACAGGTCGAGCACCTCGGCGCCGTCCAGCCGGGACGAGTGCACGACGATGCCGTCCACCCGCGGGCACAGCCCGGTGATCACCTCGCGCTCGCGGTCGGCGTCGTAGTCGGTGTCGGCGACGACCACCGTGGAGCGGACCTGCCTGCCCTGCGCCTGGGCGGCCTTGACGAAGCGGGAGAACACCGGGTTCGCGATGTCCGGGACGACCGCGGCGACGGTGGCGGTGACCGGCGCGGCCGCCGGCTCGGCGGTGCGCGGCGCGTACCCGAGCTCCTGCGCGGCGGCCAGCACCTTGCGGCGGGTCCCGGCGCCGATCCGGTCCGGATCGGAGAACACCCGGGACGCGGTCGACAGTGCGACGCCTGCGGTCCGGGCGACGTCGGTCAGGGTGGGCGCCACGGTGCTCCTCCTCGTGCGTGTCCCCGCGGTGGGACGGCCTCACCATGCAACGCCTTGCACAAGCTTGTCAAGCCTTGCCAGATCCTTGCCAATCCCGTGCCGGAGCCGTGCCGGGAGCGGGCCGGGCGGGGTGCGTCCCGGCCCGGCCTAGACTCCGCGGCGTGCCCGAGCCGATCCGCCTCGACGCCCTCGACGTCGACCTGCTCGCCGCCGTCGCGGACCGGCCGCGGGCCGGGGTGCTGGAGCTGTCCCGCGCGCTGACCGTCGCCCGCGGCACCGTGCAGGCCAGGTTGGACCGGCTGGAACGGGCCGGCGTGGTCACCGGCTACGGGCCGGACATCGACCTCCCCGCGGCCGGTTTCGGCGTGCAGGCGTTCGTGACGCTGGAGATCGCCCAGGGCGAGCTGGACGACGTCACCGCGGCACTGGCCGCGCTCCCCACGGTGACCGAGGCGTACGCGACGACCGGCTCGTCGGACGTGCTGTGCCGGATCGCGGCGTCCTCGCACGAGGACCTGCAGGCGACCCTGCTCGCGCTGGGCCGCTCACCGCTGGTCGCCCGCACGGCCAGCGTCGTCGTGCTGTCCACGCTGGTCGCGCCGCGCTGGCGCCCGCTGCTCGCCGACCGGCACCGGGAGGGCCCGAGCCGGGCGCCCGCCTACCGGCCGTGATCCCTCACCGCAGGTGGTGCGCCGCCCGGTGCGCGCCCAGCACGTCCAGCCCGAAGTCGGCCGACGGGTCCCCCCACACCGAGTGCGCATGGTTCGCCTCGCGCTGGGTGTTGTCCCACTCGACCAGCAGCCGCGGTCCCTGCAGCCGGTAGTAGTTCGGGGCGCCGTCGGCCAGCGACCCGGCCCAGGCCAGGTGCACCCGGTCCAGCTCGGCGTCGTCGTCGTACCGGCCGATCGGCGACACCTCGGGCGGCACCCGGCCCAGGTAGGTGCCGAGCAGGGCGCGCAGCATCTCGCGCTGCCCGGCGTCCAGCTCCGCGGCCGGGACGCCGCGCGGCGTGCGGGAGAGCCGCACGACGTCCTTCTCGGCGTCGGTGAACCCGGCCCGCTCCTCGATCGCCTCGCTCACCGCGTCCAGCTTCGCCTGCTCGGCGTCCGAGCCGAACCGGTCCCGCCAGACCCCGGCCAGCGGGATCCAGTTGTCGCCCTCCTGCGGATCGGCCCGGTTGGCCGCGACCACGTCCGGCGGGGCCTTGTCCAGCAGCACCGCGCGGCCGCGCAGCGGCGCCGGCAGCGACCGCACGAGATCGCGGGCCAGGTCCTCGACCCGCCCCAGCGGGCGCAGCGTCGCGTCCCCCAGCAGCTCCGACGACGCCGGATCGGCCCCCAGGAAGCACGGCGTCGTCGCCACCACCTCGCCGTCGACGACCAGCATGTTGACCGACACGTGATGCCCGCCGAACCGCCAGCCCCAGGCGCCGCTGTCGCCGGGCTCGCCGAACACCCGCAGGTAGTACATCAGCGGATCGCGACCGCGGGAGCGGTCGAACATGGTCACAAAACCCTCGGTGTGGTCCAGCAGGTTCTCCAGGCCCATCACCGTCACGACGGTGACGTATGCGGGCCGGGACAGGCCCGACCCGATCAGCTTCATCGCGGCCCGCTGCTGCGGCGGCAACTGCTCGTGGAAGGTCAGCCCGCCGTGGTCGGTGGGGGTGTAGAACCAGCGCCTGCGCTCGGCGTCGGGGCCGCCGTCGCCGCTCGGGACGTGCCCGGTGGCCCGCTCGCGCTGCCCCGCGTCGAGCGTGCCGAGCCACTCCCGGGCCGCCTCGGCCATCGCTCCGGCCGTCGCCCGGGTGCCCGCGCCATCGCTCATGGGGCCGACGGTAACCAGGTGCGGGGCGCCGCACCCGCCGAGATGCGCGATAGTCGTCGGGCAGGACTGACCACGACGGAGGCGACGACGCCCACCCCCGCCGACGACAACCGCGAGCTGCTGACCGTCATCGCCCGGATGCGCACCAGGCCGGGCAAGGAGGCGGAGCTGCGGGCCGAGCTGGAGAAGCTGGTCGAGCCGACCTCGAAGGAGGACGGCTACGTCAACTACGACCTGCACCAGGGCGTCGACGACCCGGCGGTGTTCTTCTTCTACGAGAACTGGGAGACCGACGAGAAGCTGGGCGCGCACCTGCAGACCCCGCACCTGGTGCACTTCCAGCAGGTCATGGGCGACCTGCTGGACGGTGAGCTGGTGATCCAGAAGCTCAAGCGGATCGCCTGAGCGGCGCCGCGCCACGGCGCGAGGCGGCTCGTGCGCCGGGTGGTGCTCTGTCACCCTGGCGCACGTGCCGCACCTCATCCGGGCCGGCGCCCGGCCGGCCCGCACCGGCACCGTCGCACCGACCGTGCCGGCGGTGCTGGCCCTGCTGGCGGCGCTGACCCTGCTGGCCGGTTGCGGCTCGGGCACCGCCGACGACGCCCCGGGCCCGGCGCCCGGGCCCCCGCTCGGCGAGGCGACGGCGGCGCCCGCGCCGCCGGCAGCACCGGCAGCGCCAGCCGCACCGGCAGAGCCCCCAGCTCCGGCCGAACCCGCAGAACCGGCACTCTCCGAGGCCGACGTCCGGGCGGGCGTCCGCAGCCGGGAGGTGCCGCGCTCCGCGTCCGGTGAAACGGTCGTCGTCCCGGGCGGGCACGCCGCGCCCGCCGGACGCGCGCGGACCGTCCCGATGCGGGTCGAGATCGAACGCGGCATCGACGTCGACGGTGCCGCGTTCGCCGCGTTCGTCGCCGAGGTGCTCGACCATCCCCGCTCCTGGGGCGGCGACGGCTCGGTCGGCTTCGCCCGCACCGACGGCCCGGCGCCGCTGCGGATCGTGCTCGCCACCCCGGAGCTGGCCGACCGGCTGTGCCTGCCGCTGGACACCGTCGGCAGGCTGTCCTGCCGCAACGGCGACCGCGTCGTGCTCAACCTGGAGCGCTGGGTCACCGGCACCCCGGACTACGCCCGCGACCTCACCGCCTACCGGCACTACCTGGTGAACCACGAGGTCGGGCACTGGCTCGGGCACGGCCACGAACCCTGCCCCGGGCCGGGCCGCCCGGCCCCGGTGATGCAGCAGCAGAGCCTCGGCCTGCAGGGCTGCGCCCCCAACCCCTGGCCCCGCTGAGCACCTCTCGATCACGCCACCTCGATCACCGCACCTCGATCACTGCACCTCGATCACGCCGTACTCCGGGCGCCCGCCGACCCGGTAGGTGTGGACGCCGACGCCGGCCGGGGTCGTCCGCGACCCGGTCAGGATCAGCGCGGTGTCGGGCCCGGACTCCGGGAACAGCCTGCGCCCGGCGCCGACCACCACCGGCGCGACGACCAGGGTCAGCTCGTCGAGCAGCTCCTGCGCGAGCAGCCACCGGACCAGCAGGCCGCTGCCGTGCACCTGCAGCTCCCGACCCGGCTCCGCCTTCAGCGCGGCGACCGCGCCCGTCTCGCCGGGCAGCACCCGCGTCCCCGCCCAGGACGGCGCGGTCAGCGTCGCCGACACGACGTGCTTCGTGAGTGTGGCGAACCCGACCGCGATCGGGTCGTCGCCGGGATCGTCCATCGCCCCCCAGGACGCGGCGAAGATCTCGTAGGTGTGCCGGCCGAGCAGCAGCGCGTCGGCCCGGCCGAAGATGCCGGTCATCACCGAGCCGAGCTCGTCGTCGAAGTGCGGCACCAGCCAGCCGCCCCGGGCGAAGCCGCCCGAGGTGTCCTCTGTCGGGGCGCCGGGGCCCTGGTAGACGCCGTCGGCGGAGACGAACAGGGTCGAGGTGAGCTTCATGCCCTGCTGACCGGACGGGACGGCGGAACTAATCGCCGGCATCGCGGACCAACAGCGCGATCTGCACCCGGTTGTCCAGGCCCAGCTCCCTCAGCAGCCTGGACACATAGGACTTCACGGTCGCCACCGACATGTGCAGCTCCTCGGCGATGTCGGCGTTCGACCCGCCGCGGGCGACCGCCTCGGCGACGTCCCGCTCCCGCTCGGCGAGCCGGTCCAGCCGGGAGCGGGCGGCGCGCCGCCGGTCCAGCGGGCCGGCCCCGCCCTTCACGATGCCGATCAGCCTGCGGGTGATCGCCGGGGACAGCACCGCGTCGCCGTCGGCGGCGGCCCGGACGGCCTCGACGATCCGCTCCGGGGCGGCGTCCTTGAGCAGGAACCCGCCCGCGCCCGCCCGCAGCGCCCGCACCACGTGCTCGTCGGCGTCGAACGTGGTCAGCACGACCACCGTCGGCGGGTCCGGCTCCGCGGTCAGCCGCTGGGTCGCGACGACGCCGTTCACCCGTCGCATCCGCAGGTCCATCAGCACCACGTGCGGCCGCCCGGCGCGGACCGCCTCCGGCACCTCGTCGCCGTCGCCGGCGTCGCCGATCACCCGGATCCGGCGCGGCGCCGGTGCGCCGGCCAGGACGTGCCCGTCGAGCATCACCCGCAGACCGGCCCGGACCAGCGGATCGTCGTCGACGAGCAGCACCCGGATCTCCGGATCGGGACTCACGCGCTCTCCTTCCGCCACGGCAGCGCCGCCCGCAGCCGGTACCCGGTCGGCAGCGGGCCGTGCGCCAGCGTGCCGCCGGTGAGTGTCTCGACCCGCTCGCGCAGGCTCACCAGGCCGGTCCCCGCGCCCTCCGGGGCGGGCCGGTCACCGGTGCAGCCGGAGGTGACGGTGACGGTCAGGTCGCGGCCCGGGCGGCCGTCGAGCACCACCTCCACCGGCGCGCCCGGCGAGTGCCGGGCCGCGTTGGTCAGGCCCTCGCGCACCACCCGGTAGGCGACCCCGGCCAGCGGCCTGCCCGGCGGCGCCACCATCAGCAGCGCGGTCGAGCGCAGCGACACGTCGGCGCCGGCCGCACGCGCCTCGGCCACCAGGCCCTCGACCGCGGTCAGGTCCTCGGTGTCCTCGGACTCGTCGCACGGCGGGTCGTGCAGCACCTGGACGATCGTGCGCAGGTCCTCCATCGCCCGGTGCGTGGTGTCGCGCAGCACCTGTGCGCTCTCCCGGACGGTCTCGGCGGACAGGTCGGTGCGCAGCGCGAGCGCGCCCGCGTGCACCGACAGCAGCGACAGCCGGTGCCCGAGCCGGTCGTGCATCTCGCCCGCGATCCGGCGGCGCTCGGCGATCCGGGCCTGCTCGTCGCGCAGCGCCCGGTCCACCTCGGCCCGGGTGAGCCGCTCGCGCAGGTCGTCGACCATCGCCCGGCGGGTGCCGGTGAACAGGCCCGCGGTGACCGAGCTGACCAGCAGCGTCGACGCCCCGAGCAGCATCGCCCACATCGTCTGCGGGTCCGGGATCGCGGCGAAGTTGAGCGCGGCCCCGCCGAGCGCGAGCACCGTGATCAGGACCGTCTCGGACACCCGGCGCCGGGTCGCGACGACGAACACCCCGACCAGCGGCAGGTAGCTGGTGAGCGGCGAGACGTTCGCCGACAGCACCGCCACCACGCCGAACGCCCGCGGGTACCGGTACCGCCACGGGATCGCCGCGATCGCGGCGGCGCCGGCGATCAGCTGCAGGACGTGCAGCGGGCCGTCGATCTCGCGGGTCTCGGCGACGGTCAGTCCGGCGACGGTGACGGCGATCATCAGGATCGCCGACATCGCGGAGGGTCGGACCGGCACCCGTCGACCATAGGCGGCGCGCCGCAGCTGTCCAGGAGATTCCCCCGGGAGCGGGGGGGGGGGGGGGGGCGCCCCCGCCCCCCCCCCCCCCCCCCCCCCCCCCCCCCCCCCCCCCGCCCCGGCCACCGCGGTCAGGACCTCCCCCGTCCCGGCGCGGTGCCGGCGCCCGCCCGGCTCACCGGCCGTCCCCCGCGGTCACCGCGGAGGCGGCCACCGCCGCGGTGACGGCCTGCACCTCGCGGACGGCGGCGGTCACCGCCGGGCCGGCCCAGTCGCCGTCGGCGACCACCCGGGCCCGTTCGCGCAGCTCGCGCCGCCGCCCGTCGAGCACCCGGTGCTCGGCCCGGACGGCGTGCAGCAGCGAGACCAGCCCGGCGAGCCGGGCGTCGACGGCGACGCCGTGGCGCAGCGCGGCGGCCACCCCGGCCAGCAGCGCTCCGCGCAGCGCCGGTTCCGGCCACCACCGGGCGGACCGCAGGAACCCGCCGGGCTCGCGGTCGGCGTGCCCGCCGCTGCCGAGCGCGTCCAGCACGGCCGGCCGCAGCCCCGGCACCAGCCTGCTCACCCCGCGGCGGGCCGGGAACCAGCCGGACGGCAGTCGGGTCGCCCGCTCGGTGACGACGTCGGTGGCCGGTCCGGGCAGCAGCCGCAGCCGCGGCCGCGGCCGATCGTCGGTCGCCAGCCGGCCGCGGGCCGCCAGGTCGAGCAGCACCGCCCCGGCGAGTGCGCGCTCGGTGCGCTGCCGGTCGACGACGAACCGGCCGGTGCCGGGATCGAGCAGCACCACCGCCAGCAGCTCCGGCAGCGTGGCCGTCCCCGTGTCGTCCATCGGTGCGCCCCTCTCGCTCGGCGGGACCGAGCCTGCCGGGCGGGGCGGGTGGAACGCACCCTGCGAAGGTTGTCGGCGCACCGACGGAAGTCGCGCTCGTCGATCACCCGGATAGGTACAATTCGGACATGCCAGAGCCCCAGAGTCACCGCGAGAGCGGCCAGCACGTCATCGAGCACGCCCTCGACCTCCTCTCCGCGGCCGATCGGGCGAAGGACTACACCGAGGCCACCGACGGCCACACCGCCGCGACCGCCTACGCGGTGAGCGCGCTCTACCAGGAGATGCGGCACGGCGACGACCAGATCACCGCGCTGATCGGGGCCGTCCGGGAGCAGACCGAGATCCTCAAGCAGATCGGCGAGCAGCTCCGGCGCTGACCTCGGCGCAGCTCCGGCCCTGACCCGGCCCGGCGCCGGGGCCGCGGATCTGGCCGGATCTGTTCGCCCGGTGTCCGTCCGGACGGTGTCCGCTCCCCGCCGGCCGGACCAGGCTCGCAGTCATGAACAGACTGCCGGTCTTCGTCACCCTCCCCAGCAGCACCGCCCTCACGGCCACCGCGCTCGGTGTCACCGCCCTGGCCGTCCTGACGACACTCCCCGCCACGGTCACCGCGGCGCTGGCCGTGCTCGCACTCGGCGCCGCGCTCGCGGCGGCGGGTGCGGTGCGCCCGCTGCGGCTGCCGCTGACCCCGCACGTCGCCGCACTCCGCGCCGCCACCGTCGCACTGGTGGTGATCGGCGGGCCGATCGTCGCGGCCGTCCAGCTCGGCGCCCGCGCGGTGCCGCTGATGATGGCGGTCGCCGCGGTCACCGTGCTGGTGGCGCCGCTGATCCCCGGCCTGTGGGGCGGGCAGCGCCGCGACCGCGACCTCCCGCCGCGGGACGCGCTCCGGTGACCGGGGTGGCCCCGTCGCCGCCCGCCGGCGTGCGCACCGCTTGGCCGGCGGGCATCCTGGGCCCGGTGGAGACTCAAGCCGGCTTGAGCAGAGCGCGGCTGCCGATCGACGCCGCCGCCCGGCTGCTCGGGACGACCGTGTCCGCGCTGCGCCACTACGACGACCGCGGGCTGGTCCGCCCGGCGGGCCGGGCCGGCGGGCGCCGCTGGTACGGCCGCGCCGAGCTGCGCGAGCTGGCGCTGCTGCGCGCGGCCCGGGACACCGGCCTGCCGCTGGAGGGCATCGCGGCCCTGCTCGACCCGGACCGCCGGGACACGATCGCCGACCGGCTCGCCGAGCTCGACCGGCTCGGTGCGCGGGCCGCGATCGTCCGCACGGTGCTGGCGCACGTGCGGGACTGCCCGGCGGCGAACCCGTGGCGCGACTGCCCGGCGCTGACCGGCGCGCTGGACGCACTGCTCGACGGCGCCCCGCTGCCGGACCTCGGCGGGTCGCATCCCGGCCCGGCGGCGGACACCGACGGCCGGCACGAGGTCGCCGTGCTCGTCCGGCCGGGGGTGCTGCCGATGGAGCTGGGGCTGGTCCATCAGCTGCTCGGCGGGGCCCGGTCCGCCGCGGGCGACCCGCTGTACCGGGTGCGGACCTGCGCGCCGGTCCCGGGGACGGTGCGCACCGACGGCGACTTCGCGATCGTCGTCGACCACGGGCCGGAGATCCTCGCCGGCGCGGGAACCGTGGTCGTGCTCGCCGCACACGCCCCGCACGACGAGGACCCGGACGTCCTCGACGGCGGCCTCGGCGCGGCACTCGCCTCGATCGGGCCGGACACCCGGATCGTCTCGATCTGCACCGCGGCCTTCGCGCTTGCCCGGGCCGGCCTGCTCGACGGCAGGCGGGCGACCACGCACTGGCTCTCCGCGGAGCGCCTGCGCAGCCGGTTCCCGCAGGTGCAGGTGGAGCCCGACGTGCTCTACGTCGACGAGGGCCGGATCCTCACCGCGGCCGGCGAGGCGTCCGGGATCGATCTGTGCCTGCACCTGATCCGGCGGGACTTCGGCGCCGCCGTCGCCAACGAGGTCGCCCGCCGGACCGTGGTGCCGCCCTACCGGGAGGGCGGCCAGGCGCAGTACGTCGCCCGCCCGGTCACGCCCGAGCGCACCGGGACCGGCACCGCCGGGCTGCGCGAGTGGATGCTCGACCGCCTCGACCGGCCGCTGTCTCTCGACGAGCTGGCCGCCCGGCTGCACGTCAGCGTCCGCACCCTGACCCGCCGGTTCCGCGCGGAGACCGGGCTCAGCCCGCTGGAGTGGCTGCTGCGCCAACGCGTGGAGCGGGCCCGGGAGCTGCTCGAGCTGGGCGACCTGTCGATCGAGCGGATCGCCGACCGGTGCGGGTTCGGCACCGCCACCGCGCTGCGCAGGCACTTCGCCGCACAGCTCGGCGTGCCCCCGGCCGCCTACCGCCGGACGTTCTGCGGGAGCTGACGGCGCGGCCCGGGCCCGCCGCCCGGCGCACCGGAATGCGCTTTCCCGGAATCGACCGCATCGGGTGCGAAACCGAACCCAGGGTGATCCGGTCACACGATGGAATTGCCTGAATTGAGTCGGCGATTTCGCCCGAATACGGTGCACGGCAGCCGATGCGGGCTCCCCCATGTTCGCTGCATCGGCAGTGTGGTGGCCGTACCGGCGACCACCGGACCGACAGGAGAGAAACTGTGCTGAAGAAGGCTGGAATTGTCGTGGCGGCATCGGCCGCGTCGCTGCTCGCGATCAGCCCGATGGCGTTCGCCGGGCACGGCGACGAGATCGACAAGGGCGCCGACGGCCTCGTCGCCGCCGGGAACGGCAACAACCTCGACGTGCCGATCCAGGCCTGCAACAACAACGTGCCGGTCAACGTGCTCGGCGTGCAGGTCCCGGTCGAGAACGCGGCCGCCGGCAACGGCGTCACCGGCGCGCTGGGCCTGCTGGGCTCCGGCCAGGCGGCGAGCGGCGACTCGGTCACCGACCAGTCCGACCTGTGCGCGCAGGAGTCCGGCGCGGGCGACTCGATCGGCGGCTGAGCCGCCCCCGGCGGGCGGGCCTCGGAATCCGGGGCCCGCCGGCCGGCCCGATCGGGCAGGATCCCCCCGCATGGAGCAGCGACCGCACGGGTTCGACGACGAGGACGTCCGCTCCGCGCTGTCCCGCCATCACGGCATCGACGCGCGCGAGCTCCACCACCGCCCGGTCGGCTTCGGCGACTACCACTGGGCGGTGACCGGCGCCGACGGCACACGCTGGTTCGCGAAGGTCTCCGACCTCACCGACAAGCCGCAGTGCGGCGACACCCCCGCGGCCGCCCTCGACGGCTACCGGGCGGCGCTGCGCACCGCGACCGAGCTGCGCGCCGGCGGGCTCGAGTTCGTCCTCGCGCCGGTCCCGGCCGCCGGCGGCGAGCTCGTCGCCGACCTGGACGGCCGCTGGGCACTGACGGTGTTCGAGCACGTCGACGCCCCGGGCCAGGACTTCCACACCGAGCTCTCGACCGGCAGCCGGGAGGCCGTCCTCGCCCTGCTGGCCCGGCTGCACGGCGCGCCGGCGCCGGACGCCACCCCGCGGCACTCGCCCGCCGTCCCCGACCGGCAGCTCGTCGAGGACGCGCTCGCCGAACAGCAGACCTCCTGGACCGGTGGCCCGTTCTCCGAGCCGGCGCGGCAGGCCGTCGTCACCCACACGACCGCGATCCGGGCCCGGCTGGCCGACGCCGACGCGCTCACCCACCAGGTCACGACGGCCGGCCGGGAGCGCGTCGTCACGCACGGCGAGCCGCATCCGGGCAACCTGCTCGACTCCGGGAAGGGCTACCTGCTGATCGACTGGGACACCGTCGGGCTGGGCGTGCCGGAGCGGGACCTCGCCGTCGTCTCCGGTGATCCCGCCGAGCTCGCCGCCTACACCGAGCTGACCGGCGTCCGGCCGGACCCGGCGGCACTGGAGCTCTACGCGCTGCGCTGGACGCTCGCCGATCTCGGCGAGTTCCTGCGCTGGTTCCGCGCCCCGCACGACGACGACGCCGACAGCGCCACCGCCTGGGAGGGCCTGCTCGCGACCCTCGCCGATCTGGACCGCTGACCGGCCGCCGGGACCTCCGTCCCCCGGACGGGGTTCGGACGCCCCTGTCGCACAGGCCCGCCCGCGGGGAGCATCGGAACCGTCACCCGACCCGCGGGTGACGGCGAGAGGGGCGAGCGTGACGGTGGACGGACTGGAGGTGCCGGCGGTCGTCGTCGGCGTGGACGGGTCGGAGTCGGCGCTGGCCGCTGTGCGCTGGGCGGCCGACGAGGCGACCCGCCGGGGTGCCCCGCTGCGGCTGGTCGGCGTGCTCGAATGGTCGGCGTACCGGCCGCCCGCCGCCGCCGGGGTGCTCCCCGAGGGGGACCGCGACGTGCTGATCGAGCACCTGCGCGAGGAGCTGACCGGCGCCGCGGCGCAGGCGCACGCCCTCGCACCCGAGCTGACCGTCACCCACCACATCGCCGTCGGCTCCCCGAAGCGGCTGCTGCTCGACGAGGCCGGGTCCGCGACGCTGCTGGTACTGGGCAGCCGCGGCCGCGGCGGGTTCACCGGGCTGCTCACCGGGTCGGTGTCGATGGCGCTGTCCGCGGTGGCGCCGTGCCCGGTCGTCGTGGTCCGTGGGAAGGGCGTGCCGGACGGGCCGGTGGTGGTCGGTGTCGACGGCTCCGTGGCGGGCGCGCTGGCCCTGCGCTTCGCGGTCGGGTCCGCGGCCCGGCTCGGCGCCTCGGTGCTGGCGGTGCGGGCCTGGAGCCACGACCGGATCGACCCCTACGTGCTGGAGCTGGTCCAGTGGGACGGCGTCGAGAACGACGAGCGGCGCCAGCTGGAGAAGTCGGTGCTGCCCGCCCAGCAGGCCCGTCCGGACGTGCCGATCGAGACCGAGCTGGTGCGCGGGCATCCCGCCCAGGCCCTGCTGGAGGCCGGTGAGCGGGCGCAGCTGCTGGTCGTCGGGTCGCGCGGCAACGGCGGGGTGACCGGGCTGCTGCTCGGATCGATCAGCCGGTCGGTGCTGCACCACGCGCACTGCCCGGTCGCGGTGCTCACCGAGCCGCCGCCCCCGGACGCGTCCGACGTGCAGCCCTGACCCACCGCGCCGCGCGCACCGGCCCGGGGATCAGCCTCCGACGTAGGCGGCGAGGTGCTGCCCGGTCAGCGTGGACGCGTCGGCGGCGAGCTCGGCGGGCGTCCCCTCGAACACCACCCGGCCGCCGTCGTACCCGGCGCCCGGCCCCAGGTCGATGATCCGGTCGGCGTGCGCCATCACCGCCTGGTGGTGCTCGATCACGATCACCGACAGGCCGGAGTCGACGAGCCGGTCCAGCAGGGCCAGCAGCTGCTCGACGTCGGCGAGGTGCAGTCCGGTGGTCGGCTCGTCCAGGACGTAGATCCGGCCCTTCTCCCCCATGTTGACGGCCAGCTTGAGCCGCTGCCGCTCGCCGCCGGACAGCGTGGTCAGCGGCTGGCCGAGGGTGAGGTAGCCGAGCCCGACGTCGGCCAGCCGTTCCAGGATCTTGTGCGCGGCGGGCGTCCGGGCCTCGCCGGCACCGAAGAACTTCTCGGCCTCGGCGACCGGCATCGCCAGCACCTCGCTGATGTCCCGCCCGCCGAAGCGGTACTCCAGCACCGAGGAGTCGAACCGGCGGCCCTCGCACACCTCGCAGGTGGTCGCCACGCCCGCCATCATCGCCAGGTCGGTGTAGACGACCCCGGCGCCGTTGCAGTTCGGGCAGGCCCCCTCGGAGTTGGCGCTGAACAGGGCCGGCTTCACCCCGTTGGCCTTCGCGAACGCCTTGCGGATCGGCTCGAGCAGCCCGGTGTAGGTGGCCGGGTTGCTGCGCCGCGATCCCTTGATCGCGCCCTGGTCGACCACGACGACGCCGTCGCGCCCGGCGACGGACCCGTGGATCAGCGAACTCTTGCCGGACCCGGCCACCCCGGTGATGACGGTGAGCACGCCCAGCGGGACGTCGACGTCGACCCCCTGCAGGTTGTGGCTGTCCGCGCCGCGGATCTCCAGCGCGCCGGACGGCGTCCGCACCGACTCCTTGATCCGCGCCCGGTCGTCGAGGTGCCGGCCGGTGAGGGTGCCGCTGGACCGCAGACCGGCGACCGTGCCCTCGTAGACGACCTGGCCGCCGTCGGTCCCGGCCCGCGGGCCGAGATCGACGACGTGATCGGCGATCACGATCGTCTCCGGCTTGTGCTCGACGACGAGCACGGTGTTCCCCTTGTCCCGCAACCGCAGCAGCAGGTCGTTCATCCGCGCGATGTCGTGCGGGTGCAGGCCGATCGTCGGCTCGTCGAACACGTAGGTGACGTCGGTGAGCGACGATCCGAGATGCCGGATCATCTTGGTGCGCTGCGCCTCGCCGCCGGACAGGGTGCCGGCCGGGCGGTCCAGCGACAGGTAGCCGAGCCCGATCTCGACGAACGAGTCCAGGGTCTCCCGCAGCGAGGCGAGCAGCGGGGCGACACCCCGCGCGGCCGACTCGCCTTCCAGCCCGCGGACCCACTCGGCGAGGTCGTTGATCTGCATCGCGCAGGCGTCGGCGATGTTGATGCCGCCGATCCGCGACGAGCGGGCGAGCTCGGAGAGCCGGGTGCCCTCGCAGTCCGGGCAGGTGCGGAACACGATCGCCCGGTCCACGAACGCCCGGATGTGCGGCTGCATCGCCTCCCGGTCCTTGGCCAGGAACGACTTCTCGATCCGCGGGATCAGCCCCTCGAAGGTGACGTTGACGCCGTCCACCTTGATCCGGGTCGGCTCCTTGTAGAGCAGCGCGTCGAGCTGCGGCTTCGTGAACGACGAGATCGGCTTGTCGCCGGGGAAGAAGCCGGAGCCGGCGAAGATCCGCCCGTACCAGCCGTCGACCGAGTAGTTCGGGATGGTGAGGGCACCCTCGACGATCGACTTCGAGTCGTCGTAGAGGGCGGTGAGGTCGAAGTCGGAGACGTTGCCGCGGCCCTCGCAGCGCGGGCAGGCGCCGCCGATGATCTCGAACTCGCGGCGCTCCTTGATCTGCCGGCCGCCCTTCTCGACGGTCACCGCGCCGCTGCCGCTGATCGAGGCGACGTTGAACGAGAACGCCTTCGCCGAGCCGACGTGCGGCTCCCCGATCCGGCTGAACAGGATCCGCAGCAGCGCACCGACGTCGGTCGCGGTGCCGACGGTGGAGCGGACGTCGCCGCCCATCCGCTCCTGGTCGACGATGATCGCGGTGGTCAGCCCGTCCAGCAGGTCGACGTCCGGCCGGGCCTGGGTCGGCATGAACCCCTGCACGAACGTGCTATACGTCTCGTTGATCATCCGCTGGGACTCGGCGGCGATCGTCGCGAACACCAGCGAACTCTTGCCGGAGCCGGAGACGCCGGTGAACACGGTCAGCCGCCGTTTCGGCAGCTCCACGCTGACGTCGCGCAGGTTGTTCTCCCGCGCGCCGTGCACCCGGATCAGGTCGTGGCTGTCGGCGGCGTGCCGCTCGGACGTGCTCATTCGGTGGTCCCCCCTGGTCGTGCGGTGCGCCCGATGCCCCGGGACCGCTCACGAGATCCGGACCATGGTGCCCGCCCGGACGGTCACCGTCACGCTATGAGGGGCGGGTCCCGCCGCGCTTCTCGATTCCTGACCACTACGGCGTGGTGATCGATGCCCGCCTACGGCGTGGTGAGGAACGCCCGCAGCTCGGCCGCCGTCTCCGCCGGTCGTTCCAGGTAGACCATGTGGCCGGTGTCGAACGGGCGCACCGTGAGGTCGTCACCGAGCTCGGCCCGGCACGCGTCCAGCCACCCGTCGCGGACGAAGTCGGCGCCGGTGGCGGGCAGCACCAGGGTCGGCAGGCCGGCCGGTGGGACGACCGCCGGGCGGGCCATCTCCGACCAGGCCACGACCACCGAGGCCCGCGAGTAGCGCCAGCGCAGCGCGCCGTCGCGCTCCGCCAGGTGGTCGGCCAGCTCGGCGTCGACGAGCTCGCCGGACACCCCCGGCCAGGTCGCGACCCGGTCGGCGCGGGCCGCCGCGACGTCGGTCCAGGACTGGTCGGCGCGGAACTCCTCGGCCCGCTCCAGCATGTCGTCCGGGTCCAGGCCGATCGCCGGGTCGATCAGCACGAGCCGGCTCACCCGGTCCGGCGCGGTGCGGGCGAGGTGGGTGGCGATCGCACCACCGAACGAGTGCCCGACGACGGCGGCCCGCCCGATCCCGAGCCCGTCCAGCACGTCGAGCACGTCGGCGACGTGCCGCTCCAGGTTCCACGGCGGCGCCCAGGGGGATCGGCCGTGCCCGCGGACGTCGACGCTGATCCAGCGCAGCTGCGGGCACGCGTCGAACAGCGGGCGGAACCGCAGGCCGTGCCCGGTGACGCCGTGCACGGCGAGCACCGGCGGGCCGTCGGGGTCACCGGCGTGATGGACGTTGAGCAGCATGCGGGGATCGTCGCACCGGCGGGTCGCCGGGCACGTCGCCGGGCGGCGGTCCGGGGCTCGGCGCCACCCTCCGCGCACCCCGTGCACGGCGCCGCACCGGGTACCGGGGGTGCGCGATCGCCCTGGAGGTGCGGGACGGCGCCAGGGGTGCGACGCCGGCCCTCCGCACGACGCGCGCCCGCGGCACGACCGGGTGTGCGCCGCGGTTCGTTCCGCGGAACGCGCCCGGGCACACGGCAGGATGGGCCGATCATGACCGAGCTCGCGGTGATCGTCCTGCTCATCCTGTCCTTCGTCGTGCCCCTGCTGCTGGCCGTCGGCGTGTGCCTGTTCGTCCGGCGCCGCATCCGGACCGATCCGCGCCGGCTCGGCAACGCCTACTGGCTGCTGCTCGCCGCGCTGCTCGTCGGCAACGCGGCCGCGACGCTCGGGATCGTCGGGAGCAACCCGGTGGTCGCGACCGGGGTGTTCCTGGCCGTCGTCTCCCCGCTGATCGCGCTGGTCTTCGCCGGGTTCCTGCTGCTCAACGGCGTGGTCATGCTGCGCCGGGAACGGGTGAGCGCGGGCAACTCGCTGTCCCTGCTGGCCGGGCTGGCGATCGTCGCGCTGCTGGTGGTGACGGTGCCGGTGCTGCTGAACGGGACGCCGTGGATGCGCGCCCTGTGGCTGTTCTGCACGGTGACGGCGCTGCTGCTCGGGTTCCAGTTCGTCGCGTTCCTCGGCTACGCGCGGCTCTACGCCTGGCTGGTGCACGACCGGCCGGCGGACTGGGTGCTGGTGCTCGGGTCGGGGCTGCGCGGCAGCGAGGTGCCACCGCTGCTGGCCTCCCGGATCCGGACCGGGATGGACGAGTTCGACCGGCGGTCGGCCCGGCTGCTCGTGCTGTCCGGCGGCAAGGGCAGCGACGAGCAGCTCGCCGAGGGCGAGGCGATGCGCCGGTGGGCGATCGCGCACGGCGCCGACCCGGCCGCGCTGCGCACCGAGACGGAGTCCCGCAACACCGAGCAGAACCTGCGGTTCTCCGACACCCTGGTGCGCGACGAGGTGTCCGGCAGCGGCCTGATCGTCACCAGCAACTACCACGCGTTCCGGGCCGCGGTGCTGGCCCGCAGGCTCGGCATCGACGCACAGGCGGTCGGCGCCCCGACCGCCGGGTACTACTGGCCGAGCGCCGTGCTGCGCGAGTTCGTCGCGATCCTGCGCGAGCACCGGGTGCGCAACCTGGTACTGCTGGTGCTGGTGTGCGTCCCGGCGCCGCTCGCGATGCTGCTGGCCGCCTGACCGGCCGTCACGATCACCGAGATGCAGATCAGCGGGCCGCACCCGGCGGATCCGGCCCGCTGATCTGCATCTCGGCGGGCCGCCTCACCGGTCGTGCCCGGACCAGTACCGCTCCAGCTCCGGGCCGAGCGGCCCGGCGTCCTGCATCGGCAGCGAGTGCGTCGTCCCCGGCCGGACGATCACCGGGTCGATGCCCAGCGCACTGGCCCGCTCCGCGGCCTGCGCGCCACCGGCCAGCGACCGGTCCCCGGCGATGTCGATCCGCACCGGCATCCGCAGCGACCGCCACTCGTCGTCGGTGAGGGTGCGCGGCACCAGGGTGACGGCCGCGTAGTGCCGGGCCCCCTCGTCGATCATCACCGACATCGGCGTGCGCTCCCGCACCTCCTCGACGGTGACGCCGCCGATCTCGGCCATCGCCCGGTCCTTCCAGGACTGCGGCACGGGCACCAGCAGCAGCGTCGACCACAGGTAGGTCGACGCGGGGAGCCCGTGCAGCACCAGCACCGGTTCGAGCAGCGTCAGCGACGCCACCCGGCCCGGGTGGGCGAGTGCGTGCGCGGTCGCGGTGGCCGCACCGAACGAGTGCCCGACGACGTGCGCCCGGTCCAGCCCGAGCCCGGCGAGCGCCTGCTCGACCCAGGTGGCCTGTTCGTCGAACGAGGTGAGCGGCACCGACTGGAGCGACATCCCGGAGTCGCCGATCGCGTCCATCGCGTAGACGGTGCGATCACCGATCCAGTGCCCCAGGTTCTCCCCCCACATCGGCGCGCCGGACCGGATGCCGGGCAGCAGCACCACCGGCAGCGGGTCGCCGGACGACGGACCGGTGACCCGCCACTCGTAGACCCGCACGCTGCCGTGGTCGACGGCGACGTCGTGCACGGCGCTCGGTGCGGGCAGCGTCGCCATCACCCCGTCGTACGCGGCGCGGTAGGCGTCCCGGCCCTGCTCGCTGCGCCAGTGCCCGACGGTCGGCTCCGGCGCGACCAGCGAGACGACCTTGTCGACCACCAGCCAGCCCACCACCAGCACCGCGACGACGCTCAGGAACCGGCGCACGGGAACACCTCCGTCAATACGATTGTATTGACGGCGACTCTAATACAGTCGTATCGATCTCGCCTACAGTGGCACCCATGGCCTCCGACGACCGCCGGGCGGCGATCATCCACGCCGTCTGGCAGGTGATCGCCGAGCGCGGCATGGCGGCGGTGTCCATGCGCACCGTCGCCGCCGCCGCGGGCGTCTCGGTCGGCCGGATCCAGTACTGGTTCGCGAGCAAGGACGAGCTCGTCCGGGCCGGTCTGGCGGCGATGCTCACCGGCGCCGCCGAGCAGCACGCGGACGCGACGGCCGGTGCCGACGACCGCGAGCAGCTGTGGCAGCTCGTCGGGCACCCGATCCCGCGCACCGCGGCCGAGCGCGCGGGCGTCTCGGTGTTCCACCAGTACGCCGCCGCCGCGATCAGCCATCCGGCGCTCGCCGCGATGCTGGCCGACGCGAAGGACGGTCAGGAGCGCGCGGCCGCCCGGCTGGTCACCGCGATCGCCCCCGCGCTCGACGACCCGCTCGCCGCGGCCCGGGCACTGATCGCCACCGCGGACGGGCTGACCGTGCGCGTGCTGATCGGCGGGCTGTCCGCGGACGACGCCGAGCGCGCGCTGCGGGACGCGCTGCACCGGCTCACCGGCTGACCGGCCGGCCGGCACCGACGACCGCGAACGCGTCCGCGAGCGCGGCCCGGACCTGCGCGATCGCCGGATGCCCCGCGGACACCAGCCGCGCCGAGGTGAACAGCTCGCGGTGCGACGGGCCGGCGAGCCCGATCAGCCGCACGCCGTCCCGGTTCCCGGTCCACACCAGGTCCGGCAGCAGGCTCACCGCGTGCCCGGCCCGGACCAGGTGCACGTGGATCTCCAGGTCGGCGGAGTCGAACCGGATGTCGGGCTCGAACCCGGCCGCCCGGCACTGCTGCACCGCCCACTGCCGCGCGGCGGTCCCCGCCGGCTCCATCACCCAGGGCAGGTCCCGGGCGTCGGCGAGGCCGGTCACCCCGGAGCCCGCGGCGACCGCGAGCCGCACCGGATCGGTGCCGAGCGGCTCGCGGTCCAGCGTGGCCCGGTGCGACCGGCTGTGGCCGGGGTACTGCTCGGCGACGGCGACGTCGAACCCGCGGGTCTCCAGCTCGGCCAGTCCGGTCTCGGGCGGGACCACCGACGCCTCCAGCCGCAGGTGCGGCGCGGTGCCCCGCAACCGGGTCAGCGCATGCGGCAGCAGCGCCCGGGCCGTCGTCTCCAGTGTCGCCAGGCGCACCGTCTCGCCGACCGGCTCCGCCGAGGCCAGCCTGCTCCGGACCCGTTCCTCCAGGTCGAGGACCTCCGCCGCGTGCCGGGCGACCAGCTCGCCGGGCGGGGTCAGCCGGAGCCTGCGCCCGTCCGATTCGAGCAGCCGGACCCCGACCTCCTCCTCCAGCTTCGCCAGCTGCTGGGACACGCTCGACGGCGCGTAGTTGAGCGTGCGCGCCACCTCGGTCACGGTCCCCCGCAGGCTGAGCTCGTGCAGCAGCCGGAGCCGGTGGAGATCCCACATCGGTCACACCTTTCGGTCGAACCGAATAATAGCGTTCACTTATCGTCGCTTTTGTCGACGTATGTGGGCTGGGACTCTCGTCTTCCCGGGAACGGCGGACGAGCGGAGGGGTGCAGCGTGAGCGTGACGAACGGCGTCGTGATCGACGAGGAGCTGGCGACCGAGGCGGTCGCGCTGGTGCGGCGCTGGCTGGAGGCCGCCCGGCAGGAACCGGTCGACCGCTCCGCCCGCCGGCTGGCGGACGTGCTGCAGGACCCGGACGGGCTCGCCTTCACGGTCGGCTTCGTCGACGGCGTGATCCGGCCGGAGGACCCGCGGGCCGCCGCCCGGCACCTGGCGACCCTGGTCCCGATCGTCCCGCGCTTCCTGCCGTGGCCGCTGCGCACCGCGATCCGGGCCGGCGCGGTCGCCGGCCGGGTGGCGCCCGGCGTCGTCGTCCCGGTGGCCAGGGCCGCACTGCGCCGGATGGTCCGCCATCTCGTCGTAGACGCCTCCGAGAGCCGGCTCGGCCCGGCGATCCGGCGGATCCGCCGCGACCGTCCGGGCACCCGGCTGAACGTCAACCTGCTCGGCGAGGCCATCCTCGGCCGCGACGAGGCGGACCGCCGGGTCGAGGGCACCCGCGCGCTGCTCGCCCGCGACGACGTCGACTACGTCTCGATCAAGGTCTCGTCCACCGTCGCGCCGCACGACCCGTGGTCGTTCGACGCCGCCGTCGCCGACGCCGTCGACGCGCTCGCCCCGCTCTACCGGCTGGCCCGCTCCGCGCCCGGCGGCCCGAAGTTCCTCAACCTCGACATGGAGGAGTACCGCGATCTCGACCTGACCCTCGCCGTGTTCACCACGCTGCTGGAGCGCCCCGAGTTCCACGACCTGCCGGCCGGGATCGTGCTGCAGGCGTACCTGCCGGACGCGCTCGGCGCGATGGTCCGGCTGCAGGAGTGGGCGGCCGCGCGGGTCGCCTACGGCGGCGCCCCGATCAAGGTCCGGGTGGTGAAGGGCGCGAACCTGCCGATGGAGCGGGTCGACGCCGAGCTGCACGGCTGGCCGCTCGCGACCTGCGGCAGCAAGCAGGAGTCCGACGCGTCGTACAAGGCGGTGCTGGACTACGCGCTGCGCCCCGAGCACACCGCCGCCGTCCGGATCGGGGTGGCCGGGCACAACCTGTTCGACATCGCGCTGGCCCGGCTGCTCGCCGGGCGTCGCGGCTGCCTCGACGGGATGGACGTCGAGATGCTGCTCGGCATGGCGACCGCGCAGGCCGCCGCGGTGCGCGCCGAGGTCGGGTCGCTGCTGCTCTACACCCCCGTCGTGCACCCGCAGGAGTTCGACGTCGCGATCGCCTACCTGGTCCGCAGGCTCGAGGAGGGCGCGTCCCGGGAGAACTTCATGTCCGCCGCGTTCGACATCGACCGCGATCACGACCTGTTCGAGCGCGAGCGCGACCGGTTCCTGGCCTCGGTCGCGACCGTCCCCACCTCGGTGCCCGCGCCGAACCGGGTACAGGACCGCAGCCGTCCCGAACCGGCCGCGCCCACCGACGGCTTCACCAACACCCCGGACACCGACACCGCCGTCGCCGCGAACCGCGCCTGGGGCGACGCGATCCGCGCCCGGATGCGCGACAGCGCGCTCGGCGCCGGCACCGCGGACGCCGGCCGGGTGCACACCCCGACCCAGCTCGACGACGTCGTGACCGGCGCCCGCGACGCCGGCCCGGCCTGGCACGGGCTGGGCGCCGACCGGCGCGCGGAGATCCTGCACCGGGCCGGTGACGAGCTGGCCGCCCGGCGCGCCGATCTGCTGGAGGTCATGGGCGCCGAGTGCGGCAAGGTGCTGGAGCAGGGCGATCCTGAGGTCAGCGAGGCGATCGACTTCGCCCACTACTACGCCGACCAGGCCCGCCGGCTCGACGACGTCGCGGGCGCCCGCTTCTCCCCCGCCGCACTGACCGTGGTGACGCCGCCGTGGAACTTTCCGGTGGCGATCCCGGCCGGATCGACGCTGGCCGCGCTCGCCGCCGGCTCACCGGTCGTCCTCAAGCCGGCCGACCAGGCCCGGCGCAGCGCGGCCGTGGTCGCCGAGGCGCTGTGGGCGGCGGGCGTCCCGCGCGAGGTACTGCGCTACGTCCAGCTCGACGAGAACGAGCTCGGCTCCGCGCTGATCACCCATCCCGCCGTCGAGCGGGTGGTGCTCACCGGCGCCTACGAGACGGCCGAGCTGTTCCGCTCGATGCGCCCCGATCTGCCGCTGCTGGCCGAGACCAGCGGCAAGAACGCGATCATCGTGACCCCCGCGGCGGATCTCGACCTGGCCGCGAAGGACGTCGCCCGCTCCGCGTTCGGGCACGCCGGGCAGAAGTGCTCGGCCGCGTCGCTGGTCGTCCTGGTCGGCTCGGTCGCGACGTCCCGGCGGTTCCGGCGCCAGCTCGTCGACGCCGTGACCTCGCTGCACGTCGACCTGCCCTGGACCGAGCGCGCCCAGGTCGGCCCGCTGATCGAGCCGGCATCGGGCAAGCTGCTGTCCGCGCTGACCACGACCGGGCCCGGCGAGAGCTGGGTGATCACACCCGAGCGGCTCGACGAGCGCGGGACGATGTGGCGGCCGGGAGTGCGCGAGGGCGTCGCGCCGGGCTCCGAGTTCCACCTCACCGAGTACTTCGGCCCGGTGCTCGGGATCATGACCGCCGACACCCTCGACGAGGCGATCGGGCTGGTCAACCGGGTCGAGTACGGACTCACCTCCGGCCTGCACTCGCTCGACGGGACCGAGATCGACACCTGGCTGCGCACCGTCGAGGCCGGGAACCTCTACGTCAACCGCGGGATCACCGGGGCGATCGTGCAGCGCCAGCCGTTCGGCGGCTGGAAGAAGGCCGCCGTCGGCACCGGCACGAAGGCGGGCGGGCCGAGCTACCTGTTCGGCTTCGGGATCTGGTCCGACCACCCGGTCAGCGCCACCGGTACCCGGGCCGATCCGCTCGCGGACCGGGTGCTCGACGTCGCGCTGCCCGACGCCGACCGGGACTGGCTGCGCGGCGCGCTGGCGACCGATGCGGACGCCTGGGCGGCCGGCTACGGCATCGCTCACGACGCGACCGGCCTGACCTGCGAGCACAACGTGCTGCGCTACCACCCGGTGCCGGTCACCGTCCGGTACGCGACCGGCCGCCCGGTGGAGCTGCTGCGGATCGTCGCCGCCGGTCTGCGCGCGTCGGCGCCGCCGACCGTCAGCGCCGCCGCGCCGCTGCCCGCCGCGCTGGACGCGCACCTGGCCCGGCTCGGCGTGACCGTCCTGGTGGAGGACGACGCCGCGTGGCACGACCGGCTGCGCACCCTCGCCGCCGGCGGCGGCCGGGTCCGGCTCGTCGGCGACCGTGCGGCGGACGTCGCCGGGGTGACCGGCGGCTCGCCGGCGCTGGCCGTGTACGACGGCCCGGTCGTCACCGCCGGGCGGGTCGAGCTGCTGACCTTCCTGCGCGAGCAGGCCGTGTCGGTCACCGCGCACCGGTTCGGCACGCCGCACCCGGTGCCGGTCCCGGCCGCCGTCCCCACCCTCGTCTGACCCGTACAGCGAACAGAGACGTTCGTGATGCACGACCAGACCTTCCAGATCGTCGCGCTCGTCGTCTACTTCGCGGTGATGATGGGAATCGGCTACTACGCGTACCGGCAGACCGCCGACCACGAGGGCTACATGCTCGCCGGGCGCAAGCTGCCCCGTGGACGGCCGCGCTCAGCGCCGGGGCGTCCGACATGTCCGGCTGGCTGATGATGGGCCTGCCCGGGGCGATCTACGCGGCCGCGCTGATCGAGGCGTGGATCGCGATCAGGCTGACCGCCGGCGCCTACCTGAACTGGCGCTTCGTGGCGCCGCGGCTGCGCTCCTACACCGAGGTGGCGCGGAACTCGATCACCATCCCGAGCTTCTTCGAGAACCGGCTGCACGACACGTCGCGGTCGCTGCGGGTCGCCTCCGGCGCGATCGTGCTGGTCTTCTTCACCTTCTACGTCTCGTCGATGATGGTGGCCGGCGGGGAGTTCTTCCAGCTCGCGTTCGGCGGGTCGACGCCGCGTCCGCCGGACCGGCCCGCCGGGTCGGGATGAGCTGGATGATCCTGTCCCTGCTCGGCGCGGTCGCCTGCGGCGTCGTCGGCATCGCGTTCTTCTTCCACACCACGCCGAACGAGCTCGACAATCCCGAGCTCGTCGTGCTCGCGATGTCCCAGATCCTGCCGCACCCGCTGGTCGTCGGCTTCGTGTTCGCCGCCGCGCTGGCCGCGATCATGAGCACCCTGTCGAGCCAGCTGATCGTCAGCTCGTCGGCGTTCGTCGAGGACCTCTACAAGGTCGTCGGGCGGGACACCTCGCCGCGCACCCTGATGGTCCTCGGCCGGTCCTGCGTGCTGGCGGTCGCGGTGATCGCCGCTGTGATCGCGCTCGACCCGGGCGGCACCATCCTCGATCTCGTCGCGTTCGCCTGGGCCGGGTTCGGCGCGTCCTTCGGCCCGGCGATCCTGCTGTGCCTGTTCTGGCGCGGGCTGACCGACTGGGGTGCGCTCGCCGGCATGGTCGGCGGGGCGGTCACCGTGTTCGTCTGGGACACCTGGGCCCCGCCGATCGCGGGTGTCGAGCTGTACGAGATCGCGCCGGGATTCGCGGTGAACGTGCTGCTGGCGGTGGTCGTGAGCAGGCTGACCCACGTCCCGAACGCCGAGATCGAGCGGGAGTTCGACGACGCCGCCGCGATCGCCGCGGGCCGCGACGTCACCGCGGCGCGCTGATCCCTGCCGCCCGCGGGGTCGCGTCGGCGCGGGCCCGTGGCACGCCGATCCCGGCGGGGGTCAGAGCCCGGCCGGGGCGGCGGCCCGGGAGAACAGGTCGCCGTCGAGGTAGACGTCCCAGTCGGCGCCGGTCAGGCCGTGCCCGCCGGAACGCAGGTGGTAGCTCATCGCCGGACCGCGGTGGGCGCGGTCGGTCTCGGGCCGCCAGTCGTCCGAGCCGAGGCCGGTGTCCCCCAGGCCGTACAGCTCGTAGACCCGGGCGGCGCCGACGTAGGCGAGGAACTCGCCCTGTGGATCGGCGTTGGAGTCGTCGGTGGCGCTGCCGACGACCAGGCGTCGCGGCGCGACGAGCCCCATCAGCTCGTGCTGGTCGACCGGCAGCGCGCTCTCGTTGTCGTTGTACTCGCGGTAGGTCTGCGGGAACCAGTGCGGGAACGAGCTGTTGATCCGGGCGACCGTCTCGGCGCCCACCCCGCCGTCGCCGCGGCGGGCGAGCTTGGCGCCGGTCGATCCGGAGTTGTTGGTGATGACGGCGGCGAACCGGGTGTCCTGCGCACCCGCCCACAGCGACGCCTTCCCGCTGCGCGAGTGGCCGATCACGCCGACCTTCGTGGGGTCGATGTCCGGATCGGTCTCCAGGTAGTCCATCGCCCGGCTGGCGCCCCAGGCCCAGGCGCTGATCGCGCGGCCGGCGTCGTCGGGCAGGTCCCGGCCGGACGGGTGGAACAGGTTGATGACGCCGTCGCGGTAGCTGCCGCTGTCGTCGGGGGCGAGATCGTTCGCGTCGATGACGGCGAACGCGTACCCGGCGCCGGTGATCGTCGAGACGGGTGCGTAGCCCGACGACTGGCCGGGATCGTCGCCGACCGATCCGCGGTGGTCGATCATCAGGAAGGTGCCGCGCGGCGGGCCGTCGCCCTGTGGGACGAACAGCCGCAGGTCAAAGCTGCCGGAGCCCTCGGGCCCGGTGACGCCGATCGTGACGGTCTTGCGCATGGTGTCACCGGTGTCGGAAGTGGACACGTCGAACGTCTGCTCCGTCAGGAGCGGCAGGCTCTCCCCGTACACGTGCTCCCGGAAATCGGCCAGCAATTCCTCGCGGCGGACGTTCTCCCACGATTCCGGGCCGTCCACTGCGTTTCCGTCTTGCAATCGCAATGGGTTCGGATAATCGTCCCCGCCGAGCGGGATCGTGGCGTCGGCGAGCACCTCGACCAGTCCGTCGCCGAGACCGTCGAGGTCGACCAGGGCGTCGAGGTCGCTGCCGCGCTCCGCGGACGTACCGACCGGTACCTCCGCCGCCGCTGCGACCTGCGGCATCGCGATCCCGCCCGTCGCGAACACCGCCACGGTGAGGAGCAGCGCCCGCGCGCTCCTCGCGGCGGCGCACTGTCGGTCGGATCGGTCGTGCCGACGACTGGGAATGTGCATCGAACGTGATCGTACCCGAGAATCACTGCCCGATCGGGTCATTCTCAATCATCGAACGAATGACTCCGGACACCGTCCGCTACGCAGGTGCGGAAGTGCGGACAGAAGGCTGCGCAATTCTCACTGGAACGGTCGACCCCGATGGCGGGACGGAACCACGAACGGGGCACCTCGATCGCCGTCGGAACCCGCCCCGCCCACCGGTGAGACCGCCCCGCCCGTCGCCGCGGCACTCCCCTGTCCGGATCCCGACGGCAGGTGCACCGGACGTCACGGGACCCGGGCCGACCCCACCCCGCATCCGCCGCCTCGACCACGCCGCGGTCAGCACGCTCGCCGTCGCGCAGCGGCGTGGCCTCTCCATCGAGCGCGGCTACCGCTCCCCCGCCGCCGCGCTGGCCGACCTGCTGGGCTGGGACCCCGGCGCGCGCGGCCCATGCCCCCGACGGGGTACCGCTCGAAACCGGGTGGCCGGCGCCCCCAGCTCGACGTCGCCATCCGGCTCGACGAACGTGAACACCGCGCCCCCACCGCCACCCTCGAACACAGCGGGCAGCTCGACCCTGCAGCACCAAGGATGCTCGCCTGCGAGGCCGCCGTGCTGCCCGTCGTGTTCAGCGAGACCGGACAACCACTCGACGTCGGACGCACCAAACGCACCGCGACCCGACTCTCAGCTTCGCGCCGTCACGGCCCGCGACCGTGGCTGCGCGCACCCCGGCTGCGACCGACCACCTTCCTGTTGCGAAGTCCACCACGTCCTGCCCTGGGAACACGGCGGCCCCACCGACCTCGTCAATCTCGTCCCTGCTCTGCAGGATCCACCGCCGCCTCGTCCACCGCTCCCGATGGGAGATCCGGGTGACCGGCGGACGACCCGAGTTCGTCCCACCCGGCTGGATCGACCACAACGCCGCCCGCGCCGCACACCCGACGCCGACCTGGCCGTCCGCCACCCCGCGCACCCGTCGACGCCCGACGACCGCGTCGAGACGGGGGCACCACAGGCCCGGGCGGTCACCTTCGACGAGGTGACCGCCAGCATCACCCCACGATGAGACGACATCGGCCGCGCCGCAAGGCCTCTCCGGCGGTCGGCCACGGTGCCACCACGAACCGGTCGACGACTGTCGAACGATCGACATCGTCGCCGGTGGGCGCCCGATAATGGCTGCTGTGTCCGCTGCATCCGCCCCATCTGCCGTGGCTGCCGTGTCGGCGCTCCTGCTCGTCGCCGTGTTCGCGGTCCTCACGATCTTCCAATGGTCCTCGGCGCGCCGCTCGGCCGGTTCACCTTCGGTGGGCGGTACCCGGGCGTGCTCCCGGCGGGCCTGGGGGTGGCGGCAGGGCTCTCGGTCGTCGTCTACGCGCTGATGGCGACGCTCGCCCTGGACCGGGCCGGCGTCATCACCGTGTATCCCGCGGACGCTTCCCGGATCGGGATGTGGGTGGTGTTCGGGCTCCTCGTGCTCAACACGCTCCCGAACGCCGTATCCCCGTCCCGCAGCGAGCGCCTCGCCATGACGCCGCTGCTGGTCTTCAGGTCCGTGCTGGCGCTGCTGGTCGCACTGGGTTGACCGGCGGCCAGCCGGCAGCATCGGGCGGCGGGACCGGCGCCCAGGACTTGGGCGAGGACAGCACGACCGACGTGGCGGGCTTCCCGAGCCCGTTCAGGTCGTCGATCAGAGGTTCGAGGTCGGGCTGCCGCCGCCCCCGTTCCTGCGCCACCGCTCCTCCTCCCCGGCCTGCCGGCCACCACGATGGCACATCCCGGCCCGCGGCCCTCAGATCACCGCCGAGTAGCCACCGTCGACCACCAGCGAGGCACCGGTGACGTAGCTCGCCAGGTCGCTGCCCAGCCACATCACCGCGTCGGCGATCTCGGACGGTTCGCCCTTGCGGCCGAGCGGGATGCGGATCGGCGATCCCCCGCCCATCTCGACCCGCAGCAGCTCGGTGTCCACCTGTCCGGGGAGCACCACGTTGGCCCGGATCCCGTGCGGGGCGACCGCATCGGCCAACGCGTAGGTGAAGGTCCGGACGGCGCCCTTGGACGCCGAGTAGGTGGACGCCAGTGCGAAGCCCCGTGTCCCCCCGACCGAGGAGATGTTGACGATCGAACCGGCCCGTCCGCCGTCGATCATCGAGCGGGCCGCGGCCTGCGCACCGAAGACGGTGCCCTCCACGTTGACCGCCATCACCCGGCGCAACCGGGCGATGTCGATGTCGAGCAGCGCGACCCGGTCGCTGATCCCGGCGACGTTGACCATCAGGTCCACCCCGCCGAACTCCTCGGCCACGGCCATCAGCCGGGTCAGGGCCGCCGGGTCGGTGACGTCGGTCGGGCAGTGGGTGACCGCGACGCCGGTGGCGGCGACCAGCTCGGCGGTCGACGGGCCGCCGTCGCGGCCGTGCTCGGTGAGGTCGGCGACCACCACGGCGGCGGCGCCCTCCTCGGCCGCACGCACGCAGGTCGCCCGTCCGATCCCGCTGGCCCCGCCGGTGACGACGACGACCTTGCCGGCCAGCAGCGCGTGCCCCTCGCTCATCCGGCGACCGGTGCCGCGGCGGGCTCGTCGAGGGTGACGACGGTAGTCATCGTGCCGACACCGGAGATGGTGGTCACCAGGGTCTCGCCGGGCCGGATCCGCCCCACACCGGGGGGCGCACCGGTGAAGATCAGGTCACCGGGGTTGAGGGTCATCACCGTCGAGGCGTAGGCGACGATCCGTTCGATCGGCGTGATGAGGTCGCGGGTGTTGACCTGCTGGCGGACCTGGCCGTCGACGGTCAGCGTGATGTCCAGGTCCGTCGCGTCGAACTCGTCGTCGAGCACCCGCACGACCGGGCCGAGCGGGCTGAACGTGTCGTAGCTCTTGCGCCGGGAACGGTCGGCCGAGCTGCGCACGGTGATGTCGAGTCCGGCGGTGACACCGAGGACGGCCTCGCGGGCCCGCTCGACGGGGATGTTGCGGCCACCGCTGCCGATGACCACCACCAGCTCGGACTCGTGGTGGATCTCGGTGTCGGCGGCCACCATGTCGGCCGGCAGCCGCACCGGACCGGCCGGCCCGGTCAGCGAGGACGGCGACTTGAGGAAGATGTCGAACTCCATCATCCAGCTCTGGACGGCGCCCAGCGTCCGTTCCTGCACGGCGTGCATCTCGGCGACGTGGTCGGCGTAGTTGCTGGCCGCCGCGATGATCTTGCTGGGGGCGAGCGCGGCGGAGTCCAGCCGAACCTCGCGCAGCTGGTACCGGGTCCCGGCAGCGACGGCGTCGGAGACGGCGGGCCGGAGGGTCTGCCAGTCCCGGCACAGCGCCCGCCACCAGCCGGCGGTGAGCGGGTCCCGGTCGTGGGCACCGACCGCGTCGGAGACGTCCACGACGGTCGGTTCCCCTCCGGACGGTTCCCCGGTGGACTCGTCGAGCACGACCCCGAGCCGGAATCCGTTGAACAGTGCGAGCTTCATCGCGGCGTGTCCTGTCGTCGACGGCGGCCGGCCCAGCCGGCGGACGGGCCGACGCTAGCCGGGCGCCGGCGATGAACTCCAAGTTCCGTAAGGAACCTGGTGATCACCCCAGGTCATCACCCACCTGATCACCTGTGGTGATCAGGTGGGTGGTACTGAGCATCATCGGGCCGCTTCCCCGCGTCTAGTGTGGCGCCGACAACGAGGCGAAGGAGCACACGTTGACCGAGGTCGACAGCACCCGCAGGGTGGTCGGCGGGCACGCGGTCCGGCTGGTGAGCGCCGGTTCGGGCCCGCCGCTGGTGTACCTGCACGGCCTGGGCGACACCGGCGAGCTGCTGCCCCCGTTCGTCCACCTCGCCCGGACCGGCACCCGCACGGTCCTGCGCCCCGACCATCCCGGGTTCCTCGACAGCGCGCCCTTCACCGGCGGCTCGGTCCGCGAGCTCGCCGCCGTGCACGTCGCCCTGCTCGACGATCTCGCCGTCGGCCCGGTCGACCTGGTCGGCTGCTCGTTCGGCGGGTGGGTCGCCGCGGAGGTCGCGCTCGCCGCCCCCGGGGCGGTACGCACGCTGACCCTGATCGACCCGGCGGGCCTGCCCGGCGACGGCAGCGCACCCGACGTGTTCACCACCGATCCGGCACGGATGCTGGACCTCACGGTGCACGACCCGGCGCGCCGGGCCGCGCTGCGGGCGGCCCCGCCCGACCAGCGGGTCGCCGACGGGCTGGCCCGCGGCCGGGCCACCGCCCGGCGGCTCGCCGGGGACCCCTACATGTGCGATCCGGGTCTGGCCGGTCGGCTGGCCGGCCTGCGCATGCCGGTCCAGCTGTTCTGGGGCGCCCGCGACGGCGTCATCCCGGTCGGGTACGCAGCCGGCTGGGAACGTGCGCTGCCCACCGGCACCCGGGTGGAGATCATCGACGAGGCCGGGCACCTGCCGCACGTCGAACGGCCGGACGAGTTCCTCGCCCGCTTCGCCCCGGTGGCGCTCTGATGGAGCTCCGTCACCTGCGCTACTTCGTGGCGGTCGCCCAGACGCTGCACTACCGCAAGGCCGCCGAACGCCTGCACATCGTGCAGCCCGCGCTGAGCAAGCAGATCTCGGCGCTGGAGGGCGAGCTCGGGGTGCAGCTGCTGGAACGCGACCGGCGGCACGTGGCGCTCACCGACGCCGGAACCGCTTTCCTGCACGAGGCGATCGCGGTGCTCGCCCAGGCCGACGTGGCGAAGGCCCGGGCCGTGGCCGTCAGCAAGGGCGAGATCGGGCAGCTGTCGATCGGCTTCATCCAGCCGGCACTGGCCGATCTGCTGCCGCGCGCGCTGCGCCGGTTCCGCCGGGAGTATCCGGGGGTCCGGGTCCGGCTGACCGAGCTGACCAACCGCAGAGCGGCCGAACAGGTGGCCGACCGGACCGTGCACTGCGCGTTCGTCCGGCTCCCGGTCGACGTGCGCGGCACCCTCACCGCCGAACCGATCTCGCAGCAGGACGTGTCGCTGGCCGTACCGGACAGCCATCCGCTGGCCGCCCAGGAGTCGGTCGACATCCGCGAGCTCGCCGGCGAGGAGCTCATCCTGATCGACCGGCAGGTCGAGCCACAGCTGCACGACTACTACACCTCGCTGTGCAACGAGGCCGGGTTCAGCCCGGACATCGCGCACACGGTGAACTCGACCTGGGTCGCGCTCGGGCTCGTCGCGGGCGGCCTCGGCGTCGCGTTCGCGCCGTCGTCGGCGAAGCTCGTCGGCCAGCAGGGGGTGGCCTACCGGCCGCTCGTGGGGGTCACCCCCCGGCTCAACATCGGCCTGCTCTGGGACGACAAGGCCTGTCCCGAGGTACTGACCAACTTTCTCCGGATGCGCTCCTGGGAGGCACGACCATGACCGATGCATTCGGCCCGTCCGATCCCCGCACCCTGTTCGACGTGACGGGTCGCGGTGCGGTGGTCACCGGGGCCGCCGACGGACTGGGCTTCGCCATGGCCCGGGTACTGGCCCGCAACGGGGCCGGGGTGACCCTGGTCGACGTCGACACCGACGTGCTGGCCACGTCCACCGCGTCGCTGCTCGCCGAGGGGCTGGACGTGCGGTCCGCGGTGGCCGACGTGCGCGACGACGCCGCGATCGGCGACGTCATGTCCCGGGCGGCCGGCCGGGACGGCGGGCTCGACATCGTCGTCGCCAACGCGGGGATCTCCTCCGGGCTCGGACGCCGCTTCGGCAACGGGCTCGACTCGGTCGATCCGCAACGCTGGGCGGCCGTGCTGGACGTCAACCTGACCGGGGTGCTGCACACGATCCGGGCGGGCGCGTCCCGGATGAACTCCGGAGGCCGGATCGTGGTCACCGGATCGGTCGCCGGGCTGGATCCCGATCCACTGGTCGGCTATGCCTACTCCAGCTCCAAGGCGGCGACGACGCTGCTGGCCCGCAACGTCGCCGCCGAGCTCGCACCCCGCGGGATCTGCGTCAACGTCATCGCGCCCGGGTCGTTCCGCACCTCGATCGGCAGCCGCAACCCCGGCAACGAGGGAATGCTGGAGGAGCTCACCCGGGCCACCGCGACCGGCCGGATGGCCGATCCGGCCGAGATCGAGGGACTGACCCTGCTGCTCACCTCACCGGCCGCCGGGCACATCACCGGCGCCGTGTACACCATCGACGGTGGCGTGGGGGTGACCAGGCGATGACGGCCGATCGACCCGAACCCCGGCATCCCGAAGCACAGCATCCAGAACCGTTATCACGTAATAGCTTGTGGGTGGTTCTGGGCCCGCACCCGCGCACTAGCCTGGGCGGTGCACGGAGGCCGACACACCAGCGACGCCGCCGCCGGGACCCCGCCCCACGCCCTGCCGCGGTGCGATCCCCACCCCGCCGGGCCACGGATGACCATCCACATGCGGCCCGGGTCGCACGGCAGTCCCCGGCCGCACCGGCCCATGGTCCTCGGCGACCGACGGGCGAGCGCCGGGCAGCAGGAGCCGGACCGATGGCCGGCCCCACCCTCCCGATGACGTGAAGGGAACACACACGATGGCACGAACCCTCTCCGGGACCGTAGCCGCCCTGGTGGCGGCCGCGGCCCTGGTTGCCGGTTGCTCCGGTGGCGCGAACGGATCCGGTGACGCCGGATCCGATGCGGACGGCACCACGACGGTGACGCTGGCGGTGAACCCCTCCGCCCAGTCCGCACCGCTGTTCCTGGGCATCCAGGACGGGATCTTCGCCCGGCACGGCCTGGACATCGAGGTGGTGCCGCAGACCGACGTCGCCGCCATCATCTCCGGCGTCGCCAGCGGCCAGTACGACTTCGGCTTCGCCACCGTGGTGCACGTGCTCAACTCCAACATCAACGGCATCCCGATCCGCGCGGTGGCGACGGTGGAGGGCCAGCAGAAGGCGGCCGAGGAGCCCGAGGAGGGCAACGCGCTGGTCGCCGGACCCGGCTCGGGCATCACCTCCGCCGCCGACCTGGGCGGCAAGACGCTCGGCGTGATCGGCCTGTCCTCGCTGAACACCCTGGCCGCCTGGGACATGGCTGCCGAGCAGGGCGTCGACCCGACGAGCATCGAGCTGGTCCAGCTGCCGTTCGGGCAGATGCCGGCCGCGCTGGTCGCCGGCGACGTCGACGCCGCGGTCATCCAGGCCCCGTTCATCGCCGACGCCGTCGGCCGGGGCGCGACGATCGTCGGCAAGCCGAACGTCGAGACCTTCCCGGACATGGCCGTCGGCCTGTTCACCAGCAGCCAGAACTACATCGACTCCAACGAGGCCCAGGTCCAGGCGTTCTCCACCGCCATGGTCGAGGCCCAGGAGTACGCCTCGGCCAACATCGACAAGGCCCGGGCGACGCTGGTCGACAACCTCGGCATCACGCCCGAGGCGGCCGAGGCCGCGAAGTGGAACACCGGCAGCAACCCGTACGTCAACGTCGAGGGCTTCGCGACCGCCCAGGAGCTGCTCAAGAAGTACGCCGGGCAGACCGAGGACGTCGACGTGACGACGCTGGTGTGGCCGGGGGCCATGGGGCCCGAGCAGGAGTGACCGTCGGGGGGGGGGGCGGCCGCCCCCCCCGGCCCCCCCCCCCCCCCCCCCCCCCCCGAGTCCGCGGACCGACGAAGGAGTGAACGGCAATGGATGCGAACGTGCGCCGCGTGGCCCTCGGGCTGTCACCGGTGCTGGCGGTCCTCGCGGTGCTCGGGCTCTGGCAGGCCGTCACCACCGGCGGGCTGTTCACCGCCGACCAGTTCCCGACGATGACCGACACGCTCGCCGCGCTGGGATCGGCACTCGGCACCGAGGCCTACTGGGAGTCGGTGCTGGCGACCCTGCAGTCGTGGTCGCTGGGGCTGCTGATCGCCTCGGTGCTCGCGCTGCTGATCGGATCGGCCCTGGCCTTCAACGACTTCGCGTTCCGCAGCGCGGCCGGCGTGATCGAGGTGTTCAAGGCCATCCCGGCGATCGCGATCCTGCCCCTGGTGATCATGATCCTGGGCTCCACGCTGGAGATGAAGGTCTTCCTCGTCGCCTTCGGCGTCTTCTGGCCACTGGTCATCCAGGTCATCTACGGCGTCCGCTCGATGGATCCCACCGTGCTGGACACCGCCCGGGCACTCGGGGTGCGCGGCCCGCGCCGGTTCGTCGGGGTCACCGTCCCCAGCGCGGCCCCGTACATCGCCACCGGCCTGCGGATCGCGTCGGCGTCGGCGCTGATCCTGTCGGTGGTCGCCGAGCTCGTCGGCGGGGCCGCCGGCATCGGGCGGAACATCCTGCGCGCCCAGAACGGCGGGACCAGCGCCTATCCCGTGATGTACGCCTACATCATCACCGCCGGCCTGATCGGCATCGTGCTGACCGGCGCCTTCTTCCTGCTCGAACGCCGCGTCATGCACTGGCACGAGTCGCAGCGCAACCGTCGGGCCAACGACCGGAGGGTCCTGCGATGACCGACATCCTCGCCCCGCCGTCACCGGCCACCGTCACCCCGCCCTCCGCAGCGGCTGCCCGCCGCCGGCGCCGCACGGCCCGGGTGCTCACCGCGATCTGGGCGCCGCTGGCGCTGCTCGCCCTCTGGTGGGTGCTCTCGGCGTCGAGCACCTCGCCGTTCTTCCCGCCGCTGAGCCGGATCGTCGCGCTCTGGTGGGAGGAGTGGGTGTTCGGCCCGGCGACCGCCCAGCTGGCGCCGAGCATCCGCAACCTGCTGCTCGGCTACCTCCTGGGCGCCGGGATCGGCATCGTCGCCGGGACCGTGCTCTGGCGGTTCCGCTCGACCCGGGTCGCGGCGAACCCGCTCGTCTACTTCCTGTACGTGCTGCCGGCCCCGGCCCTGCTGCCCGCGCTGATGGCGCTGTTCGGCGTGGGCGAGACCCGGCAGATCGCGCTGATCGCGTTCGGCGCGATCTGGCCGACGCTGCTCAACACCCTCGACGGGATGCGCGGCATCGACGAGGTCAAGTTCGACACGGCGCGCGCCATGCGCCTGCACCGGGGGCAGACGCTGTTCCAGCTCGTGCTGCCGGCCGCGGCGCCCCAGATGGCGGCCGGCCTGCGGGCGAGCCTGCAGACCTCGATCATCCTCATGGTCGTCAGCGAGATGGTCGGTGCCCGACAGGGAATCGGCTACTACATCCTGCAGGCACAGACGGTGTTCGCGGTGCCCAAGATGTGGACCGGCATCATCATGCTGGCCATCGTGGGCACCACCGTCAACCTGCTGTTCGTGGTGCTGGAGCGCCGGATCCTGGCCTGGCACCACCGTTCCCGCGCCCTCGGGAGTTCCTGAGTGCCATCCCGTACCCCGTCCCCAGCCACGGAGCCACCGGAGGACCACGTGACCACCACCTCCCACCGGACCGGAACGCGGTCCACGACGCGCGCGTCGTCCGCCACCGGGCCGGCCGACGGCGAGCCGGTGCTGTCGGTCTCCGGCCTGCGCAAGATCTACGACGCGGGCCGGCCCGAGGCCAAGGTCGCCATCGACGACGTCGGTTTCCGCGTCGAGAAGGGCGAGTTCGTCTGCATCGTCGGACCGTCCGGCGCCGGCAAGACGACCCTGCTGCGCTGCATCTCGGGGCTGGCGCCGGCCACCTCGGGCGAGCTGCACTTCGAGGGCGCCCCGCTGACCGAGGTCCCGGCCCAGCTGGGCCTGGTCTTCCAGGACTACGGCCGGTCGCTGTACCCGTGGTTCACCAACGCCAAGAACATCGCCATGCCGCTGGCCGCCCGCGGCGTGCCCCGGGCCGAGCGGGCCCAGCGGGTCACCGAGGTGCTCACCGCCGTCGGGCTCGGGCACGTCGAGAAGCAGTACCCCTGGCAGCTGTCCGGCGGCATGCAGCAGCGAGTGGCGATCGCCCGGGCGCTGTCCTACCGGCCGGACCTGCTGCTGATGGACGAGCCGTTCGCCTCCGTCGACGCCCAGACCCGGTTCGACCTGGAGGACCTCATCCTGCAGGTGCGCCGGGAGATGGGGATCACCGTGGTGCTGGTGACCCACGACATCGACGAGGCGATCTACCTGGCCGACCGGATCGTCGTGCTGTCCGGCTCCCCGTCGCGGGTGCGGGAGATCGTCGACGTGCCGCTGGGCCGCGACCGCGAGCAGATCGCCACCCGGGCCAGCGACGACTTCCTCGAGCTACGCCGGTACCTGCTCGATCTCGTCATGCCGCACGGCCGATGAGCGCGCCGGCCCGACCGGCCGCGCCGCCGGCGACGACGATCGTCGAGCAGCTGGCCGACACGCTGGTCACGCTCGGCTGCGACCACCTGTTCACCCTGATGGGCGCGGGCAACCTGTGGCTGGTGCACCACCTGGACACCCGGCACGGTGTCCCGGTGCACCACCTGCGGCACGAGAACGGTGCGGTCGGTGCGGCCGACGGTCTCGCCAGGGCCACCGGGCGGGTCGGCTGGTGCACCGTCACGCAGGGACCGGGCTTCACGAACACGATCACCGCACTGCTGACCGCGGCCCGCGGCCGGGTTCCGCTGATCCTGCTGGTCAGCGACACGTCCAACCTGGATCCGCAGCGCTTCCCGTTCGCCGGTGGCGTGCAGGCACTCGCTCCGGAGACGATCCTGGGCCCGCTCGGGATCACCACCGTGCGCACCAGCGGGCCGGACGCCGTGCAGCGGCTGCACGAGGCCCACCGGATCGCGACCGAGCAGTCCCGCACGGTGGTGTACGTGATGCCCGCCGGTCTGGACCGGCTGCCCGCTGGTGACACCCCGGCTGCTGGTTCCCCCGAATCTGGCACCCCCGCAGCTGGTACCCCTGCATCTGGCACCCGTGCCGGGGCCACCGATCCGGTCCGGATCCCGCCGCCCGCCACCCCGGTCGACGCGACCCCGTCCGAGGTCGCGCGCGCCGCGTCCGCCGTCTCGAACAGCAGGTACCCGGTCATCGTGGCCGGCCGGGGAGCGGTCGCCGCCGGTGCCGGTGACCGGATCGCCGAGCTCGCCGAGTTCCTCGGTGCCCCGGTGGCCACCACCGTCCCGGCGTCCGGGGTGCTGGGCGAGCACCCGGCCGTGATCGGCCCGTTCGGCGGGTTCTCGATCGGGCGGACCGAGGAGCTCGTCGCGCGGGCGGACTGCCTGATCGCCGTCGGGGTCGCCCTCGACGCGTTCCAGACCCGCAAGGGCGCGTTGGTGACGGGGCGGACGGTGGTCCGCATCGACACCGATCCGCGCCCGGTCGACGGTGCGGCACTCAACGTTCCCCTGGCCGGGGACGCGGCCACGGCGACCGGACAGCTGCTCGACCGGCTCCGGGCCGGTGGGGGCGCACCGCGCACTCCCGGGCCCCCGCTGCCGGCCGAGCCGATCACCGACGACGTCTCGGTGCCCGGTGCGCTGGATCCGCGGTCGCTCTGCCGCCGGCTGGACCAGGTGCTGCCGGCGTCGCGCCGGGTGGTCGTCGACAACGGGCACTTCGGGGCCTTCCCGGTGCTGTACCTGACCCACCGGGAGCCGCGGTCGCTGCTCTGGATGCCCGACTTCGGGGCGGTCGGCAGCGCGCTGGCGGGCGCCTACGCGTCGGCCGTGGCCGATCCGGACCGCACCACGGTGCTGTTCATCGGCGACTGCGGACTGTTCATGACCCTCGGCGACCTGGAGACCGCGGTGCGGGAGCGGGCACCGCTGGTGGTGGCCTGCTTCAACGACGGCGCGGCCGGCTCCGAGCTCGTCCACATGAAGGACTGGGGCTGTCCCCCGGACCAGGCGATCTTCGGCTACCACGACATCGCCGCGCTGGCCACGGGGATGGGCGCGCAGGGCCGGTCGGTCCGCGAGATCGGCGACGAGGCCGCGGCGTTCGCGTCATGGGACCCGGCGCAGGGCCCGCTGGTGCTGGACTGTCACGTCTCCCGGCAGGTCCGCAGCCCGCTCTACGACCACGTGTGAGCGCCCCGCGGGTCCGGCCTCTCGGGCCGGGCCCGCGGGGCCTCGTCGTGCAGCCGGCCGGCCTCATCCCGCCGGCGGGGCCAGGAACGTCTTGCCGGCGAACGGATCGGTTCCCGACGCCAGCGCCGTGAACACCGCGCCGCCCTCGGTGAGCGGGTGCACCCGCGCCTCGGGCACCTCCACCCGGCCGGTCGCCAGCAAGTCCAGGGCCGCCCGGAAGCTGTCGTCGGTGAAGGTATTGGCGCCCTGCACGGTGATCTCCCGGCGCACCACGTCGAACCAGCCGACCGGACTCTCGTCGGCACCCAGCCCGACCGCGACGACGGTGCCGCCACCGGCGCAGGCCTCGATCGCGGTGCGCCGGGTGGCGGGCACGCCGACCACGTCGAACACGGTGTCGAAGGATCGCAGGGGCAGCTCGTCCGCGGACGCGACGGCGGTGGCGTCCCAGCGCCGCACCGCGTCCCGGCGGCGTGGGTCCGGATCGGCGACCGTGACCGATGCCGGTTCGGCCCACCGCAGGGCCTGCACGATCCACGCCCCGATCGAACCGGCACCGATCACCAGGGTGTCGCCGAGCGGGCCGTGCCGCCGGGCCAGCTCGACGTCGTGCCAGGCCTGGGCCAGGGGTTCCACCCCGGCGGCGGTCTCGAACGAGAGCCCGTCAGGCAGCCGGTGCAGCGCCGACACCGGGACGGCCACCAGCTCGGCGAAGGCGCCCGGCCGGTGCACCCCGATGATCTCCAGGTCGGGGCAGCAGGAGCCCCGGCCGGCCCGGCAGCGGGCGCAGCTCCCGCACACCAGCACCGGATCGACCACGACCCGCTCACCGGCCCGCCAGCCGGGGGCCTCGCCGGCGAGCACGCCCGCGAACTCGTGTCCGCGGACGGCGCCGGGACGGCTGATCCCCATCAGTCCCTTGTGCACGGTGACGTCGGATCCGCATATGCCGGCCCGCCGGACCTGCACCAGCACCTCGTCCGGGCCGGGGGCGGGTTCCGGCACGTCGCCGTGTTCGTGCTGGTGGGGGCCGTGCCAGATCAGGGCCTGCATGGGAACTCCGCATCCACGGGGTGGTTGCGCGGCCGCCGGACACCGGCGGCGGCGAGGGGGATTCCACCGGTCTACCCGACGGCCGGATCCCGACCAAGGTCAGCCTCATAACCAATCGGTGTCACGACGGGGCCAAGTCCTATCACCGGATCCTGTCGGGGACCGCGGCCCGCGGATAGCTTCGAGAAGCCAGTACCGCACGCCATCGTGCCGTCACCGAGGAGCAGCAGATGACTGAGCTTGCCGACCGGCAGCTGACCGCCGCCGGTTCGACCCCGGCGGGGCCGGACGTGCGCGCGGCGGTGGCCGGCCTGCACGATCTCGTCGACGGCTACGGCGCCGAGAACGACGTGAACGGCCGGATCGCCGAGCCGGTCGTCGAGCAGCTGTACTCGTCCGGGGCGGTGTACGTGCTGGCCCCCCGGGAGCTCGGCGGTGGCGAGCTCCGGCCCCGCGAGCTGATGGACGCCTACCGCACGCTGTCCTATGCGGACCCGTCGACCGGCTGGGTCACCATGGCCCTGGCGCTGTCCACCGGGCTGGCGGGCGCGTTCTTCCCGGCGGAGTCGGCCGCCGAGCTGTTCGCGACACCGCGGCTGGGGATCGCCGGTCAGGGCACCCGGGCCGGCAAGGCCGAGCCGGTCGACGGCGGCTACCGGATCAGCGGGCAGTGGTCGTTCGCCTCGGGGATCAAGCACGCGACGCACCTGCACACCGCGGGCGCCGACACCCGTACCGGCGAGGTGCGGTTCTTCATCGTGCCGGTCGACGAGGTCACCTTCGTCGAGAACTGGGACGTGCTGGGCCTGCGCGGCACCGGGAGCATCGACTACACGCTGGACGGGGTGTTCGTCCGCACCGAGCGCAGTTATCCCTCGCTGAGCACCACCCCGGTCACCGGTGGGCCGCTGTACACGATCGGGATCGGCAATTTCGCGAGCATCAACCACGGAGCCTGGGCGTTGGGCACCGGGCGCCGGATCCTCGACGAGCTGGCCGCGGCCGTGCGGGCCCGGTCTGGCCGGCCCGGCTCGCAGGGCGACAGCCCGGCGTTCCACGGCCAGTACGCCGAGGCCGAGCTGAAGCTGCGGGCCGCGCACGCGCTGCTCTACGAGGTGTGGGAGGAGATCGAGGAGCAGGTGTACGCCGGCCGCCCGATGGGGATCAGGCTGGAGACGCTGAACCGGGCCGCCCTGCACAACGCCACCTGGCGGCTGCAGGAGGTGGCCGCGTTCGCCTACGCCGCCGGCGGCTCCGAGGCGCTGCGATCCGGGACGATGCAGCGCCTGTTCCGCGACGTCCAGGGCGGTACCCAGCACATCTCGTCGTCGCCGGCGATCCTGCAGTCGGCCGGACGGCAGCTCGCCGGGCTCGCCGAGGGACAGCGCTGGGTGCACTTCCAGCTGGCCTGAGCCGCGCCAGTACCTCCGGGAGCCCCCGGAGCGCCGGGTCCACCGGCGCTCCGGGGGCTCTCCGTCATCCGGCGACGATGCGGTTGCGCAGTTCCCCGATCCCGTCGACCGCGACCCGCACCAGGTCGCCGGCCTTCAGGTAGACCTGCGGATCGCGGGCCCGGCCCACCCCGCCCGGGGTGCCGGTGAGGATCAGGTCCCCCGGGTGCAGGGTCATCATGGTGGAGACGTAGGACACCAGGTGTGCGGGACCGAAGACCAGATCGGAGATCGCGTGGTCCTGGACGGTCTCGTCGTTGACGGTGGTGGTCAGCCGCGCGGTGGCGTCGATCTCGTCCGCGGTCGCCAGCACCGGTCCGACCGGGGTCGAGGACTCCCAGGCCTTGCCCTGCAGCCATTCCTTGGTGCGCATCTGCCAACCGCGCATCGAGATGTCGTTGGCGAGCGTGTACCCGGCGATGTGCGCCTCGGCGTCGGCCTCGGGGATGCGCCGCCCACCGGTGCCGATGACGACGACGAGCTCGCCCTCCCAGTCCAGCTCGGGGTCCTCGGGAACCGCCTCGATGTCGGCGTACGGCGCGGTCAGCGTGCGCTCGAACTTCGCGAAGAGCGTGGGATGACCGGGCAGGTCACGGCCCATCTCCAGGATGTGCGAGCGGTAGTTCAGCCCGACGCAGACGACGGCACCAGGGTGCGGCACCAGGGTCGTGACGGCGGCGTCGGCGACCGGGACGGCCGCGCCGGTGGCCGCGCCGGCGATGTCGCGCCAGCCGGGATCGGCGAGCAGGGAGCCGACGTCGGCGCACCCGTCGATCGGAAGGTAGTGGTCACCGTCGAGGCGGGCGGCGGTGGTTCCCTCCGGCGTGGTCAGGGTGGCGAGCTTCATCGTTCTCCGATCTCGGCCCGGATCGGGCCGGTGGTGGTTCGGTGGATCAGGTTCTGGTGGGTCCGGCGCGGTCAGCCCAGGACGCGGCGCAGCAGCTCCTGGAGCCGGTCCCGTTCGTCGGCGGTGAGGTGCCCGGTCAACGTGTCCTCCACGAGATCGACCCGCGGGCGCAGGGACTCGTAGGCCGAGCGGCCGTCCGCGCTCAGGTGCAGCACGTTGCGCCGCCGGTCCTCCGCGGCCCGGACCCGTTCGACCAGCCCGTGCCGTTCCAGGCGGCTGACGAGGTCGGCGATCGTGGAGCGGTCCAGGTCGAGGGCGTCCTGCAGGTCGCGCTGGCTCGCACCGGGGCGGGCCGCCAGCGTGGACAGCACACCGAACTGCACGCTGGAGATCTCCGACGACACCTGGCGCTGCCAGGCGGCGACGTGGGCCTGCTGGGCCCGCCGGACCAGGAACCCGGTGTAGCCGTCCGGGCCGGTGTCCCGCGGGGACCGGGCGCCGGTGCTGGGCTGCTCCATCGTCCGATCCTCCGCCCCGCCCTCGCCGGTCCGTGCACCGGTGGCCGCGACGCTCACAGCCACTGCGGTGCGGCAGGGGGCGGGGAGCCCGCGGCGGTGTGCAGGGCCCCGGGCCCGGCCCGCCCGGTCCCCCAGGCGACCAGGTCGGCGGCCGTCCCCCGGACCGTGGTGCTGTCACCGGAGCCGTCCGGTCCGGGTTCCAGGGTGCGGACGCGGTCGCGGTCGCCCGGTTCGAGGACCAGACCGGGGGCGTCCGCGCCGCGCTTGCGCCGCCAGACGGCGATCAGGTCGTCGAGCAGGCCGTCGACGACCTCCGCCGGGAAGTCGGCGACGCGCCCGCCGTTGCCGAGGTCGACGGCGTGCAGCCAGACCTCGCGGGACCGCATCCACACCGTCTCGCTGACCGGGACGGTGCGGCCCTGGGCGGTGCGCACCTCGTTCGCCCACTGCTCCGGTTCCAGGTCACGCCATTCGACGTCGAGATGGACGGCGGCGTGGTCGGACAGGTGCCGGATCGCCCGGACCGGGAGGGTCGCTCCGAGATCGATCTCGGAGCCGCGCTGTTCCGGCGAGGCGTACATCGGGTTGGGCACCCCGGTGCGGGCCCAGCTGCAGAGCCTGGTGAGCGCCCTGGCGTTCAGCCCGACGTGCGCGGCGACGTGGGCCAGGGTCCATCCCGGGAGCCGGGACGGCCCGGCGAACCCGGCGTCGGGCAGGCGTTCGAGCTGCCGGGAGAAGTAGGCCTGCCCCCGGCGGGCCTGCACCAGCGCGTCCCGCAGCACCGGATCGGTGGTGTGGTCGGTACGTGCACTCAACGGACGCCGCCGGCGCCGTCGTCGGACACGCCGGGGATCCAGGTGCGCTGGAAGTGCAGCCGCTCGATGATCGGGCCGTCGGTGAAGCGGAACAGGTCGAACTGTTCACCGTCGGCGTGCAGGGACCAGCTCGTCCAGCTGGGAACGACGAACAGGTCGCCCTTCTGCAGGGTCTGCTCGGTGCCGCCGAGCACGACCGTGCCGCTCCCTTCGAAGACCTGCCAGACGGCGGAGCCGACCTCGTGCCGGGTGCGGGTGGAGACGCCGGCGCGGAGCCGGTGGAACTCGCAGCGGATGGTCGGCATGACGTCGCCACCGGTGGTGGGGTTGACGTAGCGGATCGCCGCGTGGCCCTGCTCGACGGTGGCCGGATGGCCCTCGTCCTCCAGGCGCAGCTGCTCGGTCAGGGCACGGTCGGTGTGCTCCCAGCGGTAGGCGGCGAGCGGGGAGCTGGCGGTGTCCTCCAGCTTGGACAGCGGGCGCAGCCCGGGATGGGCCCACAGCCGCTCACCGCGGGACACGGCGGGCGAGGCCTCGTCGGTGATCCGGTCGGACCCGAACTCGAAGAACCCGACGTCGGTGTAGGCGGCGAACGGCACGTCGAGGCCGTCGATCCAGGCCATCGGCCGCTCGGTGTCGTTGTGGTGGCCGTGGAAGTTCCAGCCGGGGGTGAGCAGCAGGTCGCCGCGGCGCATCGCCACCGGATCCCCGTTGACGACCGTCCACACCCCCTCCCCCTCGACGACGAACCGGAAGGCGTTCTGGCTGTGCCGGTGTTCCGGGGCGGTCTCGTGCCCGCCGAGGTACTGGATGGCGCACCACAGGGTCGGTGTCGCGTAGGCGGTTCCGGGCAGGCCGGGGTTGCGCAGGCTGATCGCGCGCCGCTCCCCGCCCCGCCCGACCGGCACCAGCTCACCGCTCCGCTCGGCGATGTCGAGCAACATCTTCCAGCGCCAGACGTGCGGGACGGCCTTCGGCGACGGGACGAAGGGCTGGATGCCCTCGCGCTGCGTCCACAGCGGGGCCAGATCGTTGGACTCGAAGTCCGCGTACAGGCGCTGCAGCTCGGGTGTGTCGGCGGCGCCGTCCATCTGCTCCATGGCCGGTCCTCTCTGATCGGTCGGGCCTGTTCGGCCGGCACTGACCCATAATAGTCAGTACCCCAACCATAGAGGCCGGGATAGCCCGGCGCATCCGCGCCGGGCCGTGCTCAGCGCCAGCCGAGCTCCGGCGCCAGGTGGGTGAGCACGCTCTCGATCACGTGCGCGTTGTAGTCGACACCCAGCTGGTTGGGGACGGTCAGCAGCAGCGTGTCCGCCGCGGCGATCGCCTCGTCCTCGGCCAGCTCCGCGACGAGCTTGTCCGGCTCACCCGCGTAGGTGCGTCCGAACCGGGCTTCGCCGCCGTCGATGTGACCGACCTGGTCGGTGCTGTGCCGATCCCGCCAGAAGAACTGCCGATCGAGGTCGTTGACGATCGGGAAGATGCTGCGGCTGACCGAGACCCGGGGCTCGCGCTGGTGCCCGGCCGCGTCCCAGGCCGCCCGGAAACGGTGGATCTGCTCGGCCTGCAACTGGTGGAACGGCACGCCGGTGTCCTCGGTGAGCAGCGTCGAGCTCATCAGGTTCATCCCGCGCTCGGCGGTCCACTCCGCGGTCGCCCGGCTTCCGGCGCCCCACCAGATCCGGTCCCGCAGGCCCGGTGAGTGCGGCTCGATCCGCAGCAGCCCGGGCGGGTTGGGGAACATCGGACGCGGGTTCGGCCGGGCGAACCCCTCACCACCGATCCCCTCGAAGAACTGGCGGGTGTGCTCGCGCGCCATGTCCGCGTCGGTGGAGCCCTCGGCGGGCTCGAACCCGAAGTAGCGGTACCCGTCGATGACCTGCTCGGGCGATCCGCGGCTGAGCCCCAGCTGGAGCCGGCCACCGGAGATCAGGTCGGCGGCGCCGGCGTCCTCCGCCATGTACAGCGGGTTCTCGTAGCGCATGTCGATGACACCGGTGCCGAGCTCGATCCGGCTGGTCCGGGCGGCGGCCGCGGCCAGCAGCGGGAACGGCGACGCGAGCTGACGGGCGAAGTGGTGCACCCGGAAGTAAGCGCCGTCGGCGCCGAGCTCCTCCGCCGCCACGGCCAGCTCGATCGACTGGAGCAGCGTGTCCGACGCCGAGCGCACCTGGGACTGCGGAGACGGGGACCAGTGCCCGAAGGACAGGAACCCAATGTTCTTCATGTCTCAACCAACTCGGGTGGGCGGCCGGGCATTCCGCCCGGCGCCGTGACGCCGTCCACCCGGGGGCCGATCGGCCGGGGTCCGGGCCCGCGCCGCGGGGAGCCCGCCGCCGGGGCGTGTGTCCGCACGTCGCCGGCGGGGCGCGCCCGCGTTGCGCGTCAGGCGTATCCGCAGGCCCGGAACGTGGCCCGGCGAACCTCGTCGGCCTCGGCCTCGGTCCAGCCCAGGCGCGCCGCGGCCTCGTCCGGCGTCATCATGATCGGGTCTCCCCAGATGCGGCCGAGCTCCAGCTTCCAGTAGGCCAGCGTCCGGCCGCCCGTTCGCTCGGCATGGTCGCGGATCCGGGCGTCGGCGACGCGCGCCGGGTCGTCGGCCGGCACCGACGCGAACCATGCCATCTCCTCGGCGCTCAGGTGTGCCACGGCCATGACGCTCCTTCCGGCGATGGACGCCGACGGTACCCGGACTCGCCGTCCGTCAGGCTGCGCTCTCGTCGTCGTGCCGGGCGCCCCGAAGAGGCGAGAAGGCGATCACCGCCGCGGCCGCGCAGAAGACGACCACCGCGAGCCACAACGTCGGCCGCAAGCCGATCCGGTCGCCCAGCACCCCGCCCGCCAGGGCCCCGATCACGGCCATCGTGCGGTTGACCGAACGCATGGTGGCGTTCATCCGGCCCTGCAACCCGATCGGCGTGACGGCCTGGCGGTAGCCCAGCTCGTTCGGATCCTCCAGACCGAGTCCGAACCCGTAGGCGGCCTGCGCGAGCGCGACCGTCAGCACCGCCCAGACCCCGCCGCCGGGGACGAGGGCCACCGCCAGCCAGGCCGCCGGGGTGACGAGGCGGCCGACGAGCATCGCCGTCCCCTCCCCCAGCCGACGACCGGCCCCGGGAGCGAGCAGCGCACCGGCGAAGCCGCCGCAGCCGGCCACCGCCAGCACGACGCCGTAGGCCCACGGTGACAGCTCCAGATCTCGCAGGGCCAGCGGCGCGAACACGGTCAGCGCCGCGGCGTTCGCGACGAACCAGATGTGGGTGGAGGGTGCGAGGGGCGCCAACGTGCGGTGCCGGTAGGTCCAGCTCAGGCCTTCCCGGATCTCCCGCCAGATGCTCGTTCGCGCGGACGGGGCGGGAAGATCCTCGGGGACCCGGATCGACGCGATCACCAGCGCCGAGACGACGTGGGCCAGCGCATCGACCAGGATGGCGAAGGGCGCGCCGATCCAGCCGACGAGGCCGCCCCCGGCCGCCGGGCCGGAGGTCTGCGCGACGGTCGCCGACTGTCCCAGCCGGGCGTTGGCCTCGAGCAACGAGCGACGCGGAACGAGCGAGGGCAGCAGCGACTGGGTGGCGGCCATTCCCGAACACCGACAGCACCCCGAACGCGAACAGCACCGAGGCGAGTCCCCAGAGCGTCAGGGCGTCGACCCACCACAGCACCGGGACGGCGAGCAGCAGAATCCCGCGGCCGAGAAGCGTCACGACGAGGACCGGCTTGCGTGGCCGACGATCGACCAGCGCACCCGCCAGCAGGCCGACGAGCAGGTACGGGAGGTACTGGACGGCGTTGATCACGCCCATCTCGGTGGCCGAGGCGCCCAACACCGTGACCACCAGGACCCCGACCGCGACGATCGTCACCTGGGAGCCGAGGACGCCTACCGTGCTCGCCGTCCAGAACCGGGCGAACGCGGGAATGCGCAGAACCTCGCGTCCGTCCACGGGGCGAGCCTAGGTGGCCGCGTCCCTTCTGCCGGGCCTGCTCATGGGCGTGAGCGAGGGTTGGGGTTCGGGCTCCGCCGGCGTCGCGACCCCCTGTCACCCCCCGCCTCCGACGCCCCCAGGACACCGGCGGACCCCACCGCCCCGGACCCGGCCGGACGGCAGCATGGAGTCGTCGACGTACGGAGGTTCCCCGTGGCGGATCAGTCCCCCCAGGAGCGAGAGATCCTGCTGCACGGACAGCGGGTGAGCTACCGCGAGTCCGGCCGCGGCGAGGGCCCGACGGTGCTGCTCGTGCACGGTCTCGCCGCAAGCTCACGCACCTGGGCACCGGTGTTCGACGCGCTCGCGGGCGGCCTGCACGTGGTTGCCCCGGACCTGCTCGGGCACGGCGCCAGCGAGGCCCCGCGCAGCGGCGACTACTCCCTCGGCGGCTACGCGACCGGGCTGCGGGACCTGCTGGCGGCGCTCGACGTCAAGCGGGCCACGATCGTCGGGCACTCGTTCGGCGGCGGCATCGCGATGCAGTTCGCGCACCAGTTCCCCGAGCTCACCGAGCGGGTCGCGCTCGTCGCCTCGGGCGGCCTCGGGCACGACCTGACCCTCGCGCTGCGGGCGGCGAGCCTGCCCGGCACCGAGCTGGTGCTGCGGTCGGCCGCGTCGCTGACCCCGCCGTGGATGCGCCGCGCCGCCCGCCGCCTGGCCCACCGCGTCGGGACGGCGCCGCGCTCCGACATCGACGGCGTGCACACCGCGCTGGAGACCTTCGCCGACCGCGGTACCCGTGGCGCGTTCGTCCAGACCGCCCGCGGCGCGCTCGAACCGTCGGGCCAGCGTCTCGACGGCGCGCAGCGGCTGCACCTGCTCGAGGAGGTCCCGGTACTGCTGGTCGGCGGGAACCGCGACCGTGTCATCCCGCTCGCGCACACCCTGGCCGCGCACGACCGCCTGCCCGACAGCCGGCTGGAAGTGTTCGACGGCGCCGGGCACTTCCCGCACGCCGAGCAGCCGGAGCGGTTCGTGTCACTGCTGCGCGACTTCGTCGACGGGACGGCGCCGGCCGAGGGCGACCGCGACGCGCTGCGCCGCCGGATCCTGGGTCTCCCCCGGGCCGGCTGACTGTTCGCTCACCTCAGGTGCCGGACGAGGAACCGGGCAGCGTCGTCGCCCTCGAAGGCGGGGACTCCGGTGTGCCCGCCGGTGTTGGCGTGCAGCGTCTTCTCGCGACTGCCGAGGGCGTCGAACAGATCCAGTGCGTGCTGCCGGTCGTTGCCCTCGTCGTCCCACTGCAGCAGGACCAGCAGCGGGACGGTGACCGTCCGGGCCTCCTCGACGATCGCGCGGGGCACGTAGCTGCCGGCGAACAGGACCGCGGCCGCTATGCGCGGCTCGGCCGCGGCCATCCGGACGCCGAGCGAGATGATCCCGCCCGACCAGGCGACCGGACCGCACAGGTCCGGGCGGGCGAGCAGCGCGTCCAGCACGGCCCGCCACTCCGGGACCGCCTGCTCGACCAGCGGAAGGACGAGCCGGTCGACGACGTCGTCGGGCACCGGCTCACCGGCCCGTACCGCGCGTTGCAGGTCGGCGCGGGCTCGGTCGGCCTCGGGGTCGCGGGGCCGGTCGCCGGCGCCCGGTAGCTCGAGGGTCGCCGCGGCGAACCCCGCCGCCGCGCAGGATCGGGCCCGGGCGAGCAGCCGGGGGTGCATCCGGCGCAGGTCACCGGGGTGGCCGAGGAGGACCAGCGGGGACGGGGTGGTCGCGGCGGCCGGGGTGGTCGGGGTGGCCGGGGTGGCCGGAGTGGCCGGGGTCCAGAGGATCCCGGGGACGTCGTCGAGGGAGAACGCCGTCTCGACCAGATCGTCGTGGCGCTGTTCGGTGCGGATTCGCATGCGGAGTCGCATGCGGAGTCGCATGGTCGTGCCCTTCGGGAGAGGGCGCTCCCGGGCGACCTACCGCCCGGCCGTGTCCCCGGAGGGGAGCACCCGGCTGTCTGCTGCGGTCACGGGTCCCACCTCCTCGGTTCGGTGCACGGCTGCGGCAACGGTAGTGCGGCCGCGGGTGGTCGGCCAGCGAGTTTCCGCGACCGGGCGCGGTTCAGCCCCCGGTGCCGGACGGGCCCCCGGCCGCCGGGACGGGCCGGACGCCGAGGCGGTCGGCGACCCGGCGCGCGGTCCGCTCGCGGCCCGAGGTGAGATCCCCCAGGGCCTCCCGCACCCGGGCCAGTACCTCCGGGGGTGCCGTGTCCGGGGTGCCGGCGTCGAACGGGGGCTCCGGGGCGTACTGCATGCCCAGCTGGACGACCTCGGCCGCCCGCCGCCCGCGCAGCTCGGCCGCGAGCCGGAGCGCGCCGTCGATCCCGGCCGTGACCCCGCCGGCGAACACCCACGTGTCGTCGACGAGGACCCGGCTGTCGTCGCGGACCGCGCCGAAGTACGGGAGCAGGTGCAGGGCCGCCCAGTGCGTCGTCGCCCGGCGCCCCTGCAGCAGGCCGGCCGCGCCGAGCAGGAGCGCCCCGGTGCAGACCGACAGGACGGCACGGGCCCCCGACACCTGGTCGCGGAGCCAGGTCAGGACCTCCTCGTCCTCCATCAGCGCCTCCTGGCCGGGGCCTCCGGGGACGTGCAGGACGTCGAAGCGCGCCGGCTCGGCGATCGTCAGGTCGGGGAGCACCCGGAGCCCGCGCATGTCGCGGACCGGGCCCTCGGCGGTACCGACGAGCCGGTAGGACGAGTTCGGGATCCGGGACAGGACCTCGAACGGCCCGGTCAGGTCGATCTGGTCGAAGCCGTCGAACACCAGTGAGCCGATCTCGAGGTGCTGGTCGTCGGGGATCACGGGGCCTCCCTGGTGGAACGGACGGGACACCACCACGATCGCGTGCCCGGGGCCCGCGGCGTGAGTGGCCGGCGCGCCGGGAACCGGTACTTTCGCGCCGTGTTCAGCCCTGGGACCGGTCCGGCGGCTCGCCGCGGAAGGTGCGCCGGTACTGCGACGGCGAGACGTGGACGAGGTCGTGGAACCGGCGCCGGAACGCGACCGTCGAGGTGAAGCCGCAGCGGGCGGCCACCTGCTCGACCGGCAGGTCGGAGGCCTCGAGCAGGTGGCGGGCACGGAGGACCCGCTGCCGGGTCACCCACTGCCAGGGCGGGATGCCGACCTCGGCGCGGAACAGCCGCCCGAAGGTGCGGACGCTGTAGCCGGTGCGGTCGGCCAGGTCGGCGAGCCGGAGGGGGTCCCCGAGGTGGTCGTCGATCCAGGCCAGCAGGGCGGCGATGTCGACGTCGGACGGCTCCGGCACCGGGTGCTCGACGAACTGCGCCTGGTCCCCCGACCGGTGCGGCGCCACCAGGCTGCGGCGCGCGACCGCGTTCGCCACCTCGGCACCGCAGTCCTCGCGCACGATCCGCAGGCAGAGGTCGATCCCGGCCGCCACCCCGCCGGAGGTCAGGACCGCGTCGTCGACGACGTAGAGCTCGTTGTCGACGACGGTCGCGGCGGGGAACAGCCGCCGCAGCTCGCCGGTGACGCGCCAGTGGGTCGTCGCGCGGCGGCCGTCGAGCAGCCCGCTGTGCCCGAGCGCGAACGCCCCGGTGCAGATCGACACGAGGCGGGCGCCCCGCGCCGACGCCGCCCGCAGCGCGGCCGACGCCGGTTCCGGCAGCGGGGAGAGGATGTCCTCGTACCCCGGCACGACGACCGTGTCGGCGTCGGCCAGCAGCTCCGGTCCTCCGTCGACACCGATGTCGACACCGGCCGCCGACGGGACCCGCCGGCCGTCCGGGGAGCAGACCGCGAGGGCGTAGTGCACGGGGCCGGAGTCCCGGTGGCGGTGGCCGAAGAACTGCGTCACGGCGCCGAAGTCCAGGACGACGCCGGGGAGCAACAGCGCCACGACGCGGTGCGGGTCGTGCGTCACACGGTCACCTCCCGCGGACTCGTGGGGAACGCGCTCCTCCTGCGGTGGCATCGTGCCGCGCTGGAACGACCCGCTGCCCGTACGGCCGCGCCGCACCATCATCGCCGGGGTCCCGGGATCGGGTGGGACGACCCTCGCCGCACGCCCCGCCCCGGTCCTCGACGTTCCGCACACCGATATAGACGCGCTGTTCCACGGCCCGGGATGGGTGCCGCGGCCGTCCTTCTCCGACGACGTCCGACGGCCGGGTCACCGAGTGGCAGTGCTCCACGGCGCGACCGGTCCTCGCCGCCCGCGGCGGGCCCGCTGGTCTGGCTCGACCTGCAGTTCTGGACCGTCACGCTCGCCCGGGTGCTGCGCCGGCCCCGGCAGCGCAGCCGGGGCCGTGCGGTGCCGTGGAGCGGCAACGTCGGACCGCCACTGTGGAGGGTGCCGGCTCCAGGCCACCACCGGTGCCGCCCCCTCAGCACACAGACGGACCGCCTCGGAGATCGCGTCACCGATCAGGAGTCGGACGAGATTGTCGGTGGTAGCTGGTTCCCTGGCCGGGTGTTCGAGACTCCCGACGAACTGCAGAGCCTGCAGGTGCTGCTCGACAGCTCCTGGGAACGCTCCGGCGACCACCTCCGATCGATCATCAGGCCAGGTGAGAACACCTTGAACGGCGAGCAGGTCGTCCGGGTCTGCGAAGGCATGTGCACCCTGGCCATCGCCACGGTCACCCAGCGCGGCGAGCCACGTATCAGCGGCGCCGACGGCCACTTCCTGCACGGTCGCTGGATCATCGGCACCCACCGCCGGGCCGCGAAAGCCCGCCATCTCGCCGCGCGGCCCGGCATCAGCGCGACATTCATGCGCGGCGAGCAACTCGGCATCTTCACCCACGGACACGCCGTTCCGCTGAACCCCGAGGCAGCGAGCAGCGACCCGGCCTGGCCGGCCATCCGGGACCATCTCGTCGACCACTACGACGACGACACCGGCAACCCCTTCTGGGACGAGAGCGTCTGGTACCGCATCGACCCCAGCTGGATGGTCGCCTACAGCACCGACCCCGCAGGTCTGCTCGATCGAGAACCGACGGCCTGATGGGAGCAGGTCGGCCCGGACGGACACCAGAACCGGACTACGATTGAAACCATGAGTGCGGATCCGCCCGCTGGAACGGACCGGCGAACCGTCCGAGCCGCCGTCGCCATCGCGGTGAACTCCACCGATCTGGAAGGGAGTACTGGGAGCAGATCGCCCGGGACCTGCGCCCTGTCTACACCGCGCCGACCGAGGCCGCCGCGGCGGCGCGGTTCGCCGAGTTCAGCGAGCGGTGGGGCGGGCAGTACCCAGCGATCATCGCGCTCTGGAACAACGCGTGGTCGGAGTTCGTGCCCTTCCTCGACTACGACGTCGAGATCCGCAAGGTCATCTGCTCCACGAACGCGATCGTTATCTGGAGTCGCTCGGCGGCCGTCCGCGACGTCGTCGACGGGCACGTGAGGTCCCGGATCTTGCCTGGTGGACGTGGTTATCTCCCGCGGTC
>NZ_JBZFLK010000025.1:0-77204 GCF_058448985.1 Pseudonocardia sp. DxW
CCGCCGCAACGCCCTCGGCTTCCGCAACCTGATCAACTACCGCATCAGATCGCTGCTGCACTGCGGAGCCCTTGCACTCTAGATCCGGAAGAGCCCCGAATCCCCGTCCCAGGAGTGTCCGAATAAGCGTCAGTGAAATGCTGACGCTATGGCGACCCCGCCCCGGATCACCGATGCTGTCGATTTCTGCAGTCGACTGCACGGACACCCGGAGTGCGCTGCACAACCAGCGTGCCGGGAGTGACCCGGGCGCTGAGGACGCTGCGGTTGGTCCGGTCCCGGGCACGTAGGAGGGACGGTGGTGGCCCGCTGGCCATGATCGGATTGCAGAGGTTGGATCGGGACCCGGCTACGGCCGTCGTCGACGGGCTTGGCGGTCGTCGCCGGAGTGTCTTGCAGCCTCGCTGCTGCAGGCCTGTAGACCGTCGGACCTGCTGTGACCCGCGCCGGAACCTGCCCGTCCTGTCGGCCCGACGTTCGCACCCGCGCCTGTCCTAAACCTCGTCGCCGCCTGTCCCTACCGAGACCTCAAGCCGGCTATCCCCTCCCCGAGCCCATCCATCAGCTTCAGCTTGTCCGCGCCGAGGGCAACGACCATCAGATTGCGAACCCCGCGATCCGCCAGATCGCGGAGGCCCTCGGTGAGGTCCACCGGACCGATGAGTCCGCCCATCCGCTGGACGAGATAGTCGAACGAGTTGTTCATCGCGACCTTGGCAGCGCGCCAGCTGGCGCGTCCGTGCGTCTCGAGCGTCCAGGTGTCGCCGACTTCCCGCACGGCATCCTGGAGGTGGTCCGGAACGAGCTTCCCCGCAAGGCCACTCCGCGACAAGATGGCAGCATTCCCGCCGTTCGCGTAGACGAAACCATCTTCGCGGGTCTCAGCAGGGCAATCGCCATGTGGCATATTCGCCTCCAACTTTTGCGCCCGGCTTCTCCACCCGAGCGTCACGTGCCCACCGCCCGCCGCGTAGGGGTCGTGCCGACAGGCGAGCGGGTGCACTCGACTGGCACGAGGCTGCCCGCGACCGACTCGACGAGGTGGTGGCCCAGGCGGTCCTGCTTGGCGCCGAGGTAGCGGACGTTCTCCGGGTGGATGCCCACCACGAGGGGCTCGCGCGCGGACACCTCGATGCCGTAGCGCGCCATCGCTGCCACCTTCTCGGGGTTGTTGGTCAGCAGGCGAACGGTGCGGGCGCCGACATCGGTGATGATCTCGGCGGCGGCTCGATACTCCCGCGAGTCGATGGGCAGGCCGAGCTCGATGTTCGCGTCGACGGTGTCGAGGCCGCCGTCCTGGAGTGCGTAGGCCTGGAGCTTGGCGAGCAGGCCGATGCCCCGGCCCTCGTGGCCGCGGAGGTAGACGACCACCCCGCGCCCCTCGGCGACGACCTGCTCGATCGATGCGTCCAGCTGCGGCCCGCAGTCGCACCGGCTCGACCCCAGCACCTCCCCTGTGAGGCACTCGGAGTGGACCCGCACGAGGACGTCGTCGGAGTCGGCGAGGCGGCCGTCCGGACCGAGCCCGGCCACAAGGGCCACGTGGCCCTCGCCGTCGCCGTGGTCGGCGTAGCCGACGGCGGTGAGGTCGCCGTGCCGGGTGGGCATCCGTGTGGTCACGACGCGCCGGACGAGCCCATCGTGCCGCCGGCGGTACGCGCGGAGGTCCGCGATCGAGATCATCGCCAGCTCGTGCTCATCGGCGAACGCCCGGCAGCTCGCGGCCCGCCGCATGCCGCCGCCGTCCTCCACCAGCTCCGCGATAACGCCTGCAGGCGCCCGGCCGGCGAGTCGCGCCAGGTCGACGGCGGCCTCGGTGTGCCCCGCCCGTACCAGCACCCCGCCCTCCCGCGCCCGAAGCGGCAGCACGTGCCCGGGCCGGGCCAGGTCGGCCGCGACGCTTCCCGGGTCGGCGAGCACCCGGGCAGTACGGGCGCGGTCACGGGCCGAGATGCCGGTCGTGACGCCGGCGCGCGCGTCGACGCTGACCCCGTAGGCGGTCTGCGCTGGGTCCTCATTCCGAGCCACCATCGCCGGGATCCCGAGACGGTCAAGCGCCCCGCCGGTCATCGGCAGACACACCAGCCCCGAAGTGTGGCGGACGATGAACGCCATCCACGCCGGCGTGACGGCGTCGGCGGCCATGACCAGGTCGCCTTCGTCCTCCCGATCCGCATCGTCGATGACCACGACGGGACGCCCTGCGGCGATCTCCGCCAGCGCCGTTCCGACGGCATCGAGCACCACCAACGCACCTGGTTCCACGAACATCGAGCGGCTCCGTCCCCGTCGGGCACGGGCGCCAGTGCATGGCGGAGGCGACGGCACCCCGAGGGCGCCGTCGCCTCCGCCGAGCGTTCGTGCCGTCTTCCATCCGGACTCTGACCGTCGGTTCTCAGGTTCCACCAGCTCAACCGGCTGATCTCGCAGCCGGGTCGCGGACTGTCACCGCCGGTAGGAATCACCCGCCCTGGAGCACGCGCCATGTGTCTGTCGTAGCTCCTCGATTCTCGCATGCTTCGAAAGAAATAGGAACATCGACGCCGCAGTCACCGGGCAATGCTGACAATTTCACCGAAACCCTTGACTTCCTGATCGGGGGTGGCCAGGATTCCCTGAGGCAGGGACGTGAGGGTCGACACACCACAGCATGTCCCGCCGGAGCATTGGCGACGCCGCGGGAGGTGGAGAGAACCGGGTGACCCGGCTATAGTTCTAAGGGTGTCGACCCTTTCAGCTGAGCCACGCCAGACGACCGACGACTATCTCGCGGTCTTCTCTGCACTGAGCGAGCCCCTGCGTGTGCGCATTCTGCACATGATGGCCCACCAGAGCGGTGGCGAGCTTCCCTGTACGGCGCTGGACGATGCGCTGCCCGTGGGGAAGTCCACGATCAGCTACCACATCGGGATCCTCAGGCGGGCGGGTCTGATCAACGTCCGCAAGGCGGGCCGCAACTACTTCTACCGGCTCAACGAGCCGGTCCTGGAGACCTACGCGTCGGAGTTCCTCGAGCATCTGCGCGCGGACGCGTCGCTTGAGTCGATCCTCCTCGAGCGCTGAGCTGAGTCGAACCGTGCGCTGAGCATGGCCTCAGCGCACGGTCGGCTGCACCAGGCACAGCACGTCTAGTGCCACGAACCCGTCGTCGGTGAGCGCCAGCGGGTTGAGGTCCATGCTCCGCAGCCACCCCTGCGCCGCGGTCGCCAGCCGACCGGTCGCGGTGAGGAGGTCCACGAGCGGGCTGCGCTCCCACGGGCGACGGCCGCGCGCCCCGGCGAAGACGCCGGTGTCCGCGAGTTCGTCGAGCATGTCCTCTGCATCTGCGCGGGTGAGCGGTGCGAGCCGGCCCGCGACCCGGCCCAGTAGCTCGACGAACACGCCCCCCACGCCGAAGATCACCATCGGCCCGAGGCCGCTCTCCGCCTGCACGCCCACGAGCGCCTCGCCGTGGACGTTGAGCTGGGGCTGCACCACCACGCGCTCCGGCGCCCCGTGCGCGCGGGCGATCTCCCGCATCGCGGCCACCGCGTCGGCGACTTCCGCGGGCTGCACGCCAGTGCGGATGGCGCCGATGTCCGACCGGTGCGGGACGTCGGCCAGCTTGACGACGTACGGCGGTGCGAACGGCAGCACTTCCTCGACCGCGCCGCCGGGCTCTACGACGACGTACGGGGCCACCGGGATGCCGGCTGCCGCCAGCACCGACATTGCCGCGTCAAACGGCAGAAGCAGCCCGGCCGCGGTCTCGACAGGTGCCGCCGCAGGGCGGGGCAGCGCGACCGGCTCCGGGGGCACCTCCCCCGCTCGGCGCTCGGTAAAGCGAGTGAAATCGCCCATCGTCCGCAGCCCACGCATGGTCGCACGTAGCCCGCGGCCGACCGCCACTCCCTGCGCGGGCAGTGCCCGCGCCCAGCCGCCGGGATGACCATCTTCCACCGACCCGATGACGACTGGCTTGTCCAGGCGCGCCGCGGCGTCCACTGCGGCGTCGACGAATGCGCGGCCCGACTCCTCGGCCGTGTCGTCGAGGAACCACTGGAGTACGACGGTGTCGACCTCCGGGCTGCTGCCGACGATGTCGAGCACGGCCCGAATGGCGGTGGTGTTGCCCATGACGAAGCCGGTCATGTCCAGCGGGTTGATCGTCGTCCGCTCGGGGAGGACGGCGTTGACCGCCGCGGTGAGCCCGGTCAGCCGGGGCAGCTCGACACCCTCCTGCGCGCACACGTCGCTGGCCAAGGCAGACATCCCGCCCGACAGCCCGGCGACGGCGAGGCCGGCCAGGCGCGTCCACCGCTGTGGGGGTAGCTGCGCCACGATAGTGAGCCGGTCGAGCAGGTCGACGACATCTGCGGCGAGGGTGACGCCGTGCTGGCGGAGCGCGGCATCGTAGACCCACGCCTCCCCGGCCAGCGCCCCGGTGTGCGAGGTGGCGATCTCCTGGCCCCGTGCGCTGCGGCCTAGCTTAAGCGCGACGACGGGTTTGCCCCGGTCGGTGGCGTGCCGCAGGGCGGCGAAGAAACGCGCGGGAGCGCGGATCGTCTCGATGACCAGACCGATGCAGCGGGTCTCGTCGTCCTCCGCGAGGAAATGCACGGCGTCGGCCATGTCGAGGGCCATCTCGTTGCCTGTGGAGATCAGCGAGCTGTACCCGACGCCGCGCCCGGCAGCGGCCAGACCGAGCGCGCCGAGCAGCGCCCCACTGTGCGAGACCACCCCGATGCCGCCGGCCGGGAAGGTCAGCGCCCGCGGCACACCGGACAGCCGCGCGCCGTTGCCGGGGCTTACGAAGCCGTTGCAGTTCGGGCCTAGGACGGGCATGTCGCCCGCCGCGTCGCGTAACCGTCGCTCTAGCGCGGCGCCCGCGGGACTTTCCTCGCCGAATCCCCCGGCGACGACGACGACGCCGCCCGCGCCCGCCGCCCGGGCGTCCGCGACGACCTGCACTGCGGCCGGGCTGGGCACCAGGCTGAGGACAGCGTCCACCGGCCTGCCGATGGACGCGACGTCGGGATAGGTGCGGTCGCCGTAGGCCGTCTCGCGGTGCGGGTTGACGTACGACAGCGCCATCCCGGCCGCCCGCATGGTGAGGACGGCGTTGTTGGACCGCTCCTGGCGCTCGCTTGCCCCGACGACGGCGACGGACGCGGGCCGGAAGAAGCGGCGCAGCATCCCCGCGTCGACGCTCATAGCGGCGACACCAGCCCGGTGCGGGCCAGATGCCCGGCGGCCGCGGCCAGCCCGAGCCGCTCGCCGAGCTGGTGGAGCGCCTCGTCGAGTTCGGCCGCGTTCGCGACGACGGCGAACGTGTAGAAGTCCGGTCGGACGATGACGGCGGCGGTCGGGCCGGCCTTGTCCCGAGCCCAGGAGGTGAACGTGCCGCCGAGGTCGACGGCGACGCTGGCGCACTGCTCGTCGTCCTCGATGCGCAACACGGCGGCGTCGAGCGCGTCGAGCACGGCACGGCCGGGCGGCGACAGTGCGGGGCCCGCGTCCCAGCCGGTGGTGAGCACCGCCCACCGGTTCCCGACGAGGTCGTCGGCGCGGCCCGACCGGTCCCCGAGTCGCACGCGCGGTTGCACCGACAGCTCCCCCGCGTGCGCGGCGATCGCGCCGTCGGCGGCGCGTAGCAGGACGCCGTCGGTGAGCGGCGGGAGCTGGCCGGCGGGCTCCGTGTCGCCCGCGCGCAGCCGGTCGTCGCGCTCGGCAGCCGCAACTGGGTCGGTGACCATGATTAGCTCGCCGACGGCGAGGGAGGCCCGGACGACGGCCGCGCTGTGCGCCTTTCGCTCCTGCTCGTAGGTGTCGAGGAGCGCGCCGGGGCTGGTGCCGCGCAGCACGAGGTCCAGCTTCCAGGCGAGGTTCTTGGCGTCCCGCAGCCCCGAGCAGAGCCCCTGCCCGAGGAACGGCGGCATGAGGTGGGCGGCATCGCCCGCGATGAACGCCCGGTCAGCGCGCCACTGGTCGGCGATCACCGACCGGAACCGGAACACCGTGTTCCGCACCAGCGTTGCGTTCTGTGGGGTGACCCCCCAGCGCTCGACGAGCTTCCAGGCCACCTCCGGCCGGGACATGTCCGCGGGCGTCTCCTCCGGCATGAGCATGAACTCCCAGCGGCAGAACCGCTTGCCCGAGGAGCGGAACGCCGTGGTCGGGCGGGCTGGATCGAGGATCTGCGCAACGTCCGGCATGCCGACGACGGCCGCGGGATCGTCCGGCTGCACAAATACGACGAGCCAGTCGGCTTCGAATCCGAGGTCGGTCATTGGCAGGCCGGCCGTCTGTCGCACGATGCTGTTGGCCCCGTCGCAGCCCACCACGTAGCGGGCGGTGATCGTGTGCGCCGTGTCGCCGGCCACCCACACCCCGCCCTCTGCCGACGCGGCCTCGCGCAGCGTCAGCCGGACCGCGTCAGGGCCCTGTTCGAGGCCCTCAACCTGCCAGCCGCGGAAGGGCACGACGCTGGGCTGTCGAGCGGCCTGGCCGTGCAGCAGCGACTCCAGGTAGGGCTGGAAGAGCGAATAGTCGGAGTGCCAGGCCGACACGCCCTCGTACCCCCAGGGCAGCGACCGGAGCACCTCGCCGTCTGCGGCAACGAACTCCAGTCCCTGCCACTCGTAGCTGTCCTCCGCGACCTGGTCGGCGACGCCTAGCGACTGGAGAAGCCGCATGATCTCATGGTCGACGTGGCCGGCGCGCGGCAGCGGGAACAGCTGCGGCCAGCGCTCGACGGCGGCGACGCGGTGGCCCTGCGCGCCGAGCATCGCGGACAGCGCCTGGCCCACCGGGCCGTAGCCGACCACGGCCACGTCGAAGGGAACCTCGTCGCCGGGGACGAGGGCGTTCGCGGGGTCCATCAGAGCAGCTCCTGGACGGCGTTCGGGGGCCCGGGCGGGTAGGACTCGGCGAGGAAGGACAGCAGGTCGGCGTTGAAGCGATCCGCGACCTCGACGTTGGGGGCGTGCCCGCACCCCGGGTAGACGATCGAGCGGCCTGCAGGCAGCTGCGCGGCGATCGCCTCGCCGAAGCCAGGCTCCTTGAGCGGGTCTTCCGCGCCGGTGGCGACCAGCGTCGGGACGGTGATCTTCGTCCACTCCGTGGTGTCGGGGACTCCGAAGTCCGCGCGGGTCGGGGCGACCGGCGAGCGGAACCGGGCCGCCGCCGCGCACTCCCACGCCCCCGGCACGGCGCTCATCTCGTGGCGCCGCTTGACGTACTCCGCGTCCTCGGCGAAGTCCGGGGAGTGGAACAGCACTTGCAGCACGGACCGCATGCCCTCGACCGAGCAGTCGTAGTCCAGCAGCACCCGGCGCGCCGCGTTGTCCGGGCTGAACCCGCCCGCGGATACGACGACGAGCGCCGCGGCCGGCCACAGCGGCTCGTCGCGGGCCACGGCCCGCGCCAGCAGCAACCCGCCCATCGAGTTCCCGACGTATGCCGCGGCACCGAGCTCCATCTCATCGAGGAAGCGCCGCATGTGCTCGAGGCGGCGCTGCTGGCCGTTCACGAAGTCGTGCACCTTGTCGGTCAGCCCGAAGCCGAGCCAGTCCGGGGCGAGGACGCGGTAGTGCGCGGCGAGCGCCGGGATTGTGTGCTCCCAGCTCAGCTCGGCGGCGCCGCCGAACTCACCGGCGTGGAGCAGCACGACTGGGCGGCCCTCCCCCGCCTCCAGGTAGTGCGTGCGAATCCCATCAACGGTGCGGTACCGGTCGTGCCACATGGCGTTGTCCACAGCCGCGCTCACGTGCCCGGGTTGAAGGACATGCCCATACTGGCCGCGCTGGCCTCGGGCCACCGAGTCGTGACGTGCTTCTGGCGGGAGTAGAAGCGAAACGCCTCCGGGCCGAGCAGCCCGTGCGCCCCGAAGACCGAGGCCTTCCACCCGCCGGTGGTGAAGCTGTTGACCGGCACCGGCACCGGAACATTGATACCCACCATGCCAACCTCGACGCGGTGCTCGAACGTGCGCGCCGCGGCGCCGCTCGACGTGAAAATCGCCGCCCCGTTGCCGTAGGGGTTGGCGTCGATCAACGCCAGTGCGTCCTCCAGCGTCTCCACCCGCACGATGCCCAACACGGGCCCGAACAGCTCCTCGTCGTACACGGGGGTGCCTGGGCGGACGTGGTCAAGCAGGGTCGGGCCGACGAAGAAGCCAGGGTTGTCGGCGGCCAGTTCCCGGCCATCGACGGCAATCTCGGCACCTTGTCGCTCTCCCTCTTCGATCAGGGCGAGGATCCGCTGCTGGGACTCCCGCGAGACGACCGGCCCCAGCTCGCAGCCGGCGCTGTTACCGGGGCCGACCTTGATTGCCGGGAGCCGCTCGGCGACGGCCGCGCGCAGCGCGTCGGCCACCGGCCCCACCGCGACGGCCAGCGTGACGGCCATGCAGCGCTGCCCGGTCGAGCCGTACGCCCCGGAGACCAAGCTGTCCGCGGTGAACCCGAGGTCGCAGTCCGGCATGACGACAGCGTGGTTCTTCGCTCCGCCCATCGCCTGGACGCGCTTCCCGGCCGCGGTGCCGCGGGTGTAGACGTGCTCGGCTACCGGAGTGGAGCCGACGAAGCTCGCCGCGGCGATGCCGCGGTGGTCGAGCAGCGCGTCGACGGTGTCTGCGCCACCCTGCACGACCGCGTACGCGTCGGTCGGCACGCCGGCCCGGTGGACCAGCTCGGCGAGCAGGACCGCGGCAGACGGGACCCGCGGCGACGGCTTGTGGATCACCGCGTTTCCGCATGCCAGAGCCGCTGCGGCACCCCACAACGGGATCATCAGGGGAAAGTTGAACGGCGTGATGACGGTGACGACTCCCAGTGGGTACGGGGAGGAGTGCGTGTCCACCCCACGGGCCACCTGCCCGGTGGCCGCGCCCTGGAGACTCGCTGGGAAGGAGAACACCGAATCCAGTCCGTCGAGTCCCCGATCGAACTCGCCCTCGGCGTCCGCCGCAGCCTTGCCGTGCTCGGCGACGATGAGCTCCACGAACCGCGCGCGGTGCTCTACCAAGAGCTCCCGCAGCCGCATTAGGACGCCGAGCCGGTTCTTCTGCGGCAGCTCGCCCCAGCCGCCCCGCCAGGCCGCCGTCGCGAGCCGGACGGCCTCGTCCACGGTGGCGGCATCGGCGTGGGCCAGCCGGCCGGTCGCCTCGCCGGTCGCCGGGTCGAACACCTCGCTGGTCACGGCGGCCGGGTCGGCAACTTGCCGGCCACCCACGAGGGATCCGATAAGCGGATCACCGGACGTCCGCGGTGCGTCGAGAACCTCTGCGCGTGCCATGGGAACCGCTCCTCGTTTCGATTGTTCTAGTAGTTTAGGCTAGATAGGATGCAGATGCGCGGTCAAGGCCGACGGGCCGGAGGACGAGCGACTGTCGGTACCCGAAGGGCCGCGCCCACAAGAGGGAGCACTGTGAAGCAACCGGCCGAACCGCACGACAGCGGTACGTTCGATCTGGGCCGCGACGGCGCAGCGTCGAACGGGGGCGCCAACGGGGAGTCGAATGCCAACGGCCGGGGCCGTCCCCGCGACGAGGAGTTCGACGCCCGCATCCTGGCCGCCGGCTTCGACGAGCTCTCCCGCAGCGGCATCTCGCACTTCAGTGTGGCCGCCGTCGCCCGGCGGGCCGGGGTCTCGAAGGGCAGCATCTACCTTCGCTGGCCGACCCGTGAGCAGCTGATCTTCGACTGCGCCCTGCAGGTGCGGGCGGGCATCACCAGCCCCGGCCGGAACAATCTGCGTGGGGACCTCGAGCAGCTCGCCGACCAGTGGGCCGAGGCATTCAGCCGGCCGCGGGCGATAGAGGTGCTGCTGCGCGTCGACGCTGACCGCGAGGAGTTCCCCGAGCTGTTCCAGCGGATCTACGAACATCTGCAGGAGGCCGGTAACCGGGTGATCGCCGAGGCAATCCTGGAGGCCCGCGAGCGGGGCGAAATCGCAGAGTCGGTCTCGCTGACGCTGGTCAACCGGATGTTCGTCGGGGCGATGTTCGTCCAGGCGCTGCGTCGCACACCGCACGGCGCGAGCACGATCACCCCGGAGTTCCGCCGTGAGCTGGTCGACTTCCTGGTCGCGGCACTGGCGCCCGTCCCCGGGCCGGTACGCGGCTGAGCGCGGCGGGATCATTCGAGCCATGAAGTGCGGAACGGCTCGTCCCGTGCCTCTTTGAACGCCTTCCAACCCTGCTGCATCAGGTCACGGAACAGCCGTCCGTCCGCCGCGCGCGCCGCGTGCCCCTCCCCGTTGGCCACGGCGTTGAGCGCCAGCGCCAGGTCCTTCTGTGATCCCCAGCCCATGTGGTCCATCGCGCCGTTGACCACGCGCCGGTTCATGGCGGCGGCGGCCGTCGGTAGGGCGGCGATCCGGCGCCCGAGGTCGGCGACCTTGTCGGCGAAGTCGTCGTGCGGGATGACGGCCAGGATGAGCCCGATCTCCTGCGCCTTCTGCGCGGTGAGCAGCTCTCCGCTCAGCGCGAGGAACTTCGCCCACTGGGGGCCGACGTGGTAAGCGAGGACGTCGACGCCGGTGCCGCCGAAGCGGGTCTCGATGAGCCCGATTCGGGCTGCGTCGGAGGCGACGAGGATGTCGAAGTGCGCCACCATGATAAGGGCGGCGCCGAAGCACATCCCGTTGATCGCCCCGATGGTCGGCTTGCGCAGCCTGCGGATCCGCTCGTTGTCCTCGTCTTCCTGGTGAAGGAACCAGTACCAGTCGTCGGAGCTCGCGAGCGCTCCGGCGGCGCCGAGCTCGCCTCCCGAGGAGAACGCCCGGCCCGAGCCGGTGACGATCGAGCAGCGGATCGCGTCGTCCGCGTCGGCGTGCTCCAACGCGTCGACAAGCTCGCGCTGGAAGCTTCCCGGGCCGTGGTCCATAGCGTTGAGCCGCTCCGGGCGGTTCAGCGTGAATGTGGCGACGCCGTCCTTCACCGAGATCAGGATGCGCGGCTCCTCCCCGCTCACGCGCCCGGCCCCGCGTTCACCCGGACCACCGTGTTTCCCGGTGGGAGCGTGCTGGCCGCCATGTCGGCGTGCACCTTCCCCACCTGGTCGAACTCCACGATCTGCCCGACGCACGGGTCGATCACCCCGGAGCGGACGAGATCGTTGTAGGCGCGGGCCTGCTCGTCGTTGGTGCCGTGGGATCCCTGCAACCGCTTCTGCCGGGTCCACTGGTAGCGCAGGTCGACCGTCGCCGAGTAGCCCGTGGTGCCGGCGCAGATGACGACCATCCCGCCCGGCTCGCAGACGAACACACTGGTCGGCACCGTCGTCTCGCCGGGGTGCTCGAACACGATGTCCGGGCTGCGCTTCTCGCCAACGACGTCCCAGATCGCCTTACCGAACCGGCGGGCCTCGGCGGTCCACGCCTTCTGCCCTGCGGTGTCGGTCCAGTGCGGCGGGACACCCCAGTGCGTGTAGTCGGTGCGGTCTATCCAGCCGGCCGCGCCCATGTCGACGCACGCCTTGCCGCGCTCCTCGCTCGACACCACCGCTACCGGGACGGCGCCGACGTGCCGGGCCAGCTGGATTGCCTGCGTCCCCAACCCGCCCGAGGCGCCCCAGACCAGCACGACGTTGTCCTCGCGCAGAACGTTGCCCGCCCAGCCGAACAGCATCCGGTAGGCCGTTGTGCCGACGAGCGTCGGCGCGGCGGCCTGCGCCCAGGTCAGGTGTTCGGCTTTGGGCAGGACCTGGTGCGCCTGCACCCGGGCGAACTGGGCGAAGGAGCCGAAGTTGGTGTCGTAGCCCCAGATCCGTGCCGACGGCGCGATCATCGGGTCGCCTCCGCGGGCGATGAGCGGGTCCGCCGGGTCCCAGGTGCCGGGGTGGACGATGACCTCGTCGCCGACGGCCACGCCGGTGACCTCCGCCCCCACGGCGTAGACGACGCCCGAGGCGTCGCTTCCGCCGATGTGGTAGTCGTAGGGCTCGCCGAGCCGCTGTCGCATGCCGATGACGTCGACCGGGACGCCCCGGGCGGCCCACACGTTGTTGTAGTTCACCCCCGCCGCCATCACGGCGACCAGGACGTCGTCGGGCCCCAGCGGCGGCGTGGGGACTTCCTCGATGCGGAATGCCTGCGCTGGATCGCCGAAGCGGTCCTGCCGGACCACCTGCGCGAGCATCGTCTCGGGGACCTCGCCGACCGGTGGCAATGACGGCATGGCGAAGGTCGGGCTGTCGATCAACGGGTGACTCCTCTGTGGGCAGGGCCGGGCAGACGGTGGGTCCGCCCACCCCGATGTGGTCGGTGCGGCTACGCGGTGGGCTCCACGTAGCTCTCCTGGGCCGCCTTGATCGACGCCCGCTGCTCGCCGACGCGCAGCTCGCGGGTGGCGATCGCCCGCTCCAGCGAGCGCACTGGGCGGGTCGCCGAGCCCTGGAAGTGCGGCATGACCTCGCGGGCGAACAGCTCAAGCCCACGGTTGAGGGCGTCTTGCGAGGTCCAGTCCGTGCCGACGAACAGCTCCAGCTTGCCGAAACCGCCGGTCGCCTCCTGCAGGTTCGTGATCATCGCGATGGCGTCCTCCGGCGTGCCGATGCAGGCCACCGTGGTGCCGCCGAACGCGGCGATGATGTCGTCGACCGTCGGCGCCGAGGTGGGCACGGGCGCGTCGGGGTCGGGGGCGAGCCATTCGAACGTTCGTTCAGAGATCCCGCCGGAGTACGCGGCGAACGCCGGCAGTCCGCGTTCGACCTCGCGCTTGGCCTGCTCGCGCGTCTCTGCCACGTGCAGCATGACGACGACGCCCCAGTTGCTGCGGTCGACAGTGTTGCCGTGCGCGGCGGCTTGTTCCTCCACGACCGACCAGTGCCGGCCCAGCGCCGCGTAGCCGTTGGCCGTCGTGGCGCTCAGCGAGAGCATGCTGGTTCCGTACCGGCCCACCATGCTCGGCCCGAACGGCGACTCCATCGCGGTGAACGCGATCTCCATGGTCGGCTGCGTGAACGGCTGGTGCTGAAGCAGCGCGTCGTTCAGCTCAAACCAGTCAGTCTTCATCGTCAGCGGCTCGTCGGAGGAGAGGAGGTGGTGGACGGCTTCCCATGCCTCCACCATGCGCTTGCGGGTCTCCGACCACGGGATGCCCAGCATCGCGGCATCCGTCGGCAGCGAGCCGGGGCCGACGCCGAGCATCGTGCGGCCCATCGACAGGTGGTCGAGGAACACCGCCCGCTCCGCGACGTGGAACGGGTGGTGGTAGGGCAGCGAGACGACCCCCGTGCCGATCCGGATGCGCTTGGTGCGCTCGATCGCGGCGGCGACGAAGACCTCCGACGGGCCGATGATCTCGGCTCCGCCGGAGTGGTGCTCACCGATCCACGCCTCGCGGAAGCCCAGTTCCTCCGCGTACTGGATCATCTCCAGGTCGCGGTGGATGGCGCGCGTGGGGTTCTGGTTGGCGTAGTGCATGGGCGGGACGAAGAGGCCGAATTCCATCCGGCCGCCGTTCCTGGTCATCGGTACTCCTCGCTGAGATGTGCTGGGTGGGGGTCGAGCCGATCTCATGCAGCGACGCTGCGGACTTCCCGTTCGCCCTTGAGCGTCGGGAGGTAGACCTCCTCGACGAAGCGGGGTAGCACGTCGTTCGCGAGGCGCTGCATGCTCTTGAGCGTCTGGTCGTACGACATGGTCGAGTACTGGACCATCGGGAGCAGGTTGCCCATGCCTCCGACGGTGTCGAAGAAGTCACGGAGCTGGCCGAACACCGTGTCCGGGTTGCCGGCCATCATGAAGCCGCCCTTGGTGAGCTCCTCGACCGGCTTGTCGATCACCTCGGCCATCGTCGGTGCGGGCGGCGGGCCCAGCGGCGGCGAGGGCGTGCGGCCCTGCGCCTTCGACCGCAGCACTTTGGCGCGGACTTCCGGCGGTAGGTAGCCGGGTGGGTCGGTGTACTGGAAGTGGTGTCGGCCGGCCTCGCGGTACCAGAGTTTGATCTTTTCGGCTTCGCGGTAGGCCTCCTCGTCAGTGTCGCCGACGAACAGCTGTACCGAGTAGGCGAACTTGCTCAGCGGTGGGTCGATACCCAGCTCCGCGGAGCGCTTGCGGTAGGCGCCGAAGATGTCCGCACAGCCCCGCGTGCCTACCGACAACGTCGCGACGGTCATCTGCCGCTCGGCGAGGGCGGGGGCGCTGGCCGAGCCGGTGGTCGGCGACCAGATCGGCGGGTGCGGGGTCTGGTAGGGCCGCGGCCAGAGGTTGACGTTGCGGTGGTGGAAGTACTCACCCTCCCAGTTGAAGGGCCCATCGTGGGTGGTGAACGCCTTCATGACGAGGTCCACCGCCTCCCAGAAGCGGTCTCGCATGTCGACGGCCGTGGAGTTCACCGCGATGACCTCCTGCGGCACCCCGCGGACGAACCCGATGTCGGTGCGCCCCCCGGAGATGACGTCAATCATCGCCATCTCCTCGGCCACCCGCACCGGGTCCGGTCGGTGCGCGAGGGGATTACCCAGCGTGAGGATCCGGGCCCGTTTCGTCTCCCGGGCGAGGATCGCCATCGGGATGGTCGTGATGGCGTTGGTGCAGGTCGCCGTCGTGTGGTGCTCATTGACCATCACGTCGAGCCCGAGCTCGTCGGCGGCGGAGTAGATGTCGAGGTACTTGCGGTACAGCTCGTAGCCGGTGTCCGGGTCGTAGTAGGAGTTCGGCACCGAGACGCGGTTGTTCGGCATCATCGCGGCGGGCGGCAGGTACGGGTAGGGCATTTCGGTGAAGACGTAGGTGTGGAACACGGCGGTCAGCGCCTTCCGGTCGAGGCCACGGTCAGAACCAGCTCGCGCGCGATGCGGGCGACCTCGTCGGGCCGCTCCTCCTCGAGCCGGTGCCCGGCGCCCGGGACGGTGCGGACATCGGCGCCCTCGGGGCCGATCAACGCGCCGTACTCCTTGTAGTATTGGGACCGCAGCACAAAGTTGTCCTGCTCGCCGCCCACGACCGTTGTCGGCACCGCGATGCGCCGCAGCCAGTGCCGCAACCGGGGATTGTGCATATACGGCGACCAGCAGTAGCGGGCCGTCGCCTCCTGGGACCGGGCGAGGTCGAGGTACGCCGCGTCGTCGAGGCTGCTGAGGTCGGGCGCGCTAGCCGGGTCGCCGTAGAAGATGCCGGGCAGCTCGGCGAAACCCGCAGCGTAGATGTCGACGAAGTCGCGCTCGTCGCGGGTGCCGAGCTTGACCCCGATGGGCGCGACGAGCACCAGCCCGGCGAGCATCGCCGGCCGCAGCACGGCCAACTCCGCAGCCAGCCAAGCACCGAACGAGCAGCCCACAACGGTCACCGGCTCCTGGAGCTCCTCCAGCAGTTCCAGGTAGACGAGCGCGAGGTCGCGGACCTCCTTGACGTGCCAGGGACGGCTCGAGGCGCCCCACGCCGGGTGCGCCGGTGCCATCACGGCGAAGTCGACGGCCAGCTCGTCGAGCACGGGGCCGCTCCAGCGCAGCCCGTCCTCACCGTGCAGGAAGAGGAGCGGCGCCCCGGCACCCTGCTCGCGGACCTCCAGTTGCACGTCACCGACAGTGCGGTCGCTCACGCTGCTCGCCATCCAGACCTCGTCCATTTCATGTGATGATTCTAGTTAGTTCGAACCTTCTTCACAAGGCCGCGCCGAGGTCCTCGACCAGCCGCAGCTTGTCGTGGCCCAGCGCCACGACGAGTAGCCGCTCCACGCCGCGGGCCGCCAGGTCGCGCAGCGCGGCAGGCAGGTCGACCGGCCCGATCAGCCCGCCGCCTCGCTGGGTCAGGTAGTCCAGGCTGCCCGTCTCCTCGGCGACCTCGAGCGCCCGCCGGTTCGCCCGGCCGTGCGTATCGAGCGTCCAGGTCGCCCCCACGGCCCGGACCGCGTCCTCCAGGTGCCGGGGCACCAGCTTCCCCGCCAGCCCGCCCCGTGAGAGCACCGCCGCGGACCCGCCGTTGGCGTGCACGAAGCCCTCCTGCAGCGTCTCGGCCGGACAGTAGTAGGCGACGTGCCAGATCTCGATCCCCGACGGGTCCCGGCCGGCCCGCTCGGCGCCCTCGCGCACCAGCCGCTCCGCCTCCGCGACCGTCTCCGGCAGCATCCCGAAACCACTGATCACGCCGTCCGCGACGGCACCTGCCGCGGCGAGCGCCCGGGGGCCGTGCGCGGACATGAGCACGCGCGCACGCACCTCTTGCGCCGCCTGCCACGCGCCGCGCAGGGTCCGCCCCTGGTACGTAACAGCCTCCCCGCGCACGAGGCCGCGCACGGCCGCGATGAACTCGCGCATGTGGGCAAGCCGCGCTGTGCCGAGGCCGACGCCGTGCGTGGAGCTGTCCCCGGCGCCGAACGCCAGCGTCACCCGGTCCCCCACGAGGTCGTGTAGGCCCAGGTAGGCGCCCGCCACGACAGTGGGGTCCCGGGTGAGTGTGTTGAGCACCGAGGGGAGGATCCGGACGCGTGTCGTGGACAGCGCCAGCGCAGTGAGGGACACCAGCGCCTCGCGCATGATCATCGGTGAGTCCACCACACCGACGGCGTCGAACCCGAGCTCCTCGGCCCGGCGCCACACCGCCAGCGCCTCGGGGAGGCTGCGGTCGTGCGCGGTGAATACCCCGACCTGCATCGACGCCGCCTGGTCCGTTATCGCTGGTCGCCGAAGGGAGCCGCTGGGATGGCCTCCAGCAGGTTGACATAGACGACCTTCTCCGGCAGCACCCGGAACAGCAGGCGCTTCTCGCCGGGGAACCGGTTGGGGTAGTCCATGCCGATGTACTTGTGGGAGAGGGCATCGATGTGGTGGTACGCGCCCACGGGGTCCTCGACGATCTCACCTCGGATCTCGACGTACTCCGTCGTCGCCTCGGCGTTGACGACGCAGAGGCTCACCCGGCAGTCTCGGCGGACCCGCTCGGGCCACACTCGGCCCTCCACGGCGTTCAGACGGATCGTGGCACCGTCCGTGTCGAACCAGGTGGGGTGCACGCGCGGGGCGCCGTCGGCGTCCACGGTGGCGAGGTTGGCGAGGTTCGGCGCGTCCAGGATCCTGCGCACGCGGTCGTCGAAACCTACGGTCATGTCGGCTCCCTCAAAGGAACGGTGGTGTGCGGCCCGGCGTGCTCAGACCATCGCGATACCGGCCTCCTGGCCGATCATCGAGCGGCCGTAGCCGGCGAAGAGGCTGTCCCAGGCCATGCCGTAGTGGTGGGAGGCGGCGACGTTGTCGCGCTGGAACTGGTCGAGCAGGTCGCCGGTGAACAGCACGTGCGCGCCACCGACCTCGTACAGGCGGTGGACGGCCCCTGCGGCGAGCTTGGCGCACCAGGCGGCGTCGCGGCGCCAGCACAGCCGGTCGTCCATCGTGATCTCCCGGTCGGACACCGCGGCGGCGCGCATATCGGCGTAGGAGGCCCGCAGGGCGGCGTCCGCGCCGTCGAGGTCGGCCGCGGACTCGCCCAGCTTGTGCGCGATCTCCGGCCGGGCCGACATTTTCACCCCGCTCACCCCTCCGGTGTTGCCGGCCGTCCGCTCGACGAACACCTCCAGCGCCCCGCGCGCCGTGCCCAGCACCGTCGAGGCGACGCCCGCCCCGAAGTAGCTCGACATCGGCACCCGCAGGAACGGCATGCCATAGAGGTCGCGGCCGATCGAGCGACCCTCGGTCGGCGGGATCATGTCCAGGATCCGGTGCTGCGGCACGAATAGGTTCTGCGCGGCGACATCCTTGCTGCCCGTGCCGCGCAGTCCCGACGTGTGCCAGGTGTCGACGACGGTGAAGTCCGCGCGCGGCACCAGATGGGCGAGCGGGCCGGTGGGCGACATTGCCATGACGACGACCCAGTCTGCGTGGTCGACGCCGCTGACGAAGTCCCACTGACCCGAGATGCGGGCCCCGCCATCGGCCGGCACAGTCTGCCCGCGCAGCGGGCTGAAGCCGGTCGCGACCCGCGGCATCCGGTCGAGCCCGCCGAAGACCTCCGCCTGCGCCTCCGGCGCGAACATCGCCATCAGCAGGTTGTGCACAGCGAAGTTCCCGCCGACCCAGGCGACCGCCCCCGATCCGCGGGCCAGCTGGAGGCAAATCTCGACGATCCCGTCCGGGCCGACGTCGGCGCCGCCCAGCTCACGGGGCGTGGCGATGTCGAGCAGCCCGATTGCGGCGAGGTCGGCGACCGTGTCGTCGGGCAGCCGCCGCAGGTCGTCGATCTCCCGGCCACGCTCGCGCAGGACGGGCACCAGCGCCCGCGCGCGGTCGACGGCTTCGGCGAGCCGGCCGGTGGGTGGGGTCGTGCGGGCCGCGGTCGGAAGGGTCGTGGCCATGAAAGTGGCTCTCCACTGTGGTGTCGTCGTCGGCATCGGGACCGGCGGTCACGATCGGTCGGGAGGCACCGGGCGGGCCTCCCGCTGGCCCTCACCGGGCCGGTCGTGCAGCGCGAGCGCGCAGATCGCCGCGGTGGCGTCGTGCGCGGTATCCTTGAGGGCGCTCGCGTACTCCTCGATTCGGGCCCCGGTGATCTTCTCCGCGGGCCCCCAGATGTTGAGCTCGAAGGCCACGGCACCGTCGCGGCCGAACACCGGCGCCGAGAGCATGTGCAGCTCGTAGCGGCCCTCGGGATCGAGCGAGACCGGGTTATAGCCCTTGGCCATATCGGCGATGGCCGCCCGCAGTGACCTCTCGTCGACCTCCGCGTCGCCCACGTTGATCTTTGTCGCCGCCCGCTCGATGCTGGCGCTGCGCGCGTGCCCCAGCGCGACGCTGTGCCCCTGCGCGCGGATTCGCTCGAGCACCCCGCGGTAGTACGCGGCGCGCTCCGGGGGTGTGTCCCGGCCGAGCTCGGCAAGCCAGGTCGCGGCTCGCCCCTCGTCCCCGAACGCGGCGAACAGGCTGCCCACCGGGGGCCTCCACGGCAGCCGCTGGCCGACCCGGGTCGGCGCGACGGCCGTCTCCGAACGTCCGGTCGCTGCGGTGAGCACGAGCTCGTCGCGGACCATGCAGACCGCGGTCACCTCGGTGTCGAACCGCGCGGCAAGCACCTCCATGTACGGCCGCGCGACGTCGACGAGCGTGAGCGTGCCCGCGAGGTCGGCATCCCCGGCTACGAGCGACAGCGGCGTAAACGACCCATAGCCGCCCCGTAAGAACAGCAGCGGGTAGGTCTCGCTGCCCAGGTCGAGGCCGGTCACCCGGCCGAGCACGATGTCGTGGTCGCCGGCGTCGATCACCTCCTCTGTGGTGCACTCCAGCCACACCACGCTGCCGGCGACCACCGGCAGGCCCGCCGGGGAGTAGCCCCACCCGATGCCGGCGAACTTGTCCTGCTTGCGCGTGGCGATCAGCCGGCAGACGTCCTCCTGCTTCGCGCCGAGCACGTTGACGCAGAACCGGGGCCCGGACTCGCGCAGCGCCCGCCACGAGCTCGACTTCTTGTCCGGCAGGAACGCGACCAACGGTGGGTCCAGCGAGACCGCGCTGAACGAGCCGACGGTCATGCCGATCGGCGCGCCCGCCCCGCCCAACGCCGTGACGATGACGACGCCGGTCGGGTACTGGCCCAGCACCTGCCGGAACCGCCCGGGGTCGATCACCGACCGGTGCTCCACCGGTGTCGTCATCCCACGGACGCCGTGTCGGCCGGTGCGGCGGCGACGACCGGGGCGGTCCCGAAGTCCACCATCAGCCGGGTCGGCCCGCGCAGCGCGATGTTCGGCGTGTACTCGTACTCCTGGTCGGGTAGCAGCCGCATGTTCGGCGCCTTGTCGGCGAGCAGGTTCAGCACCACCTTCATCTCCATCCGGGCCAGCGGCGCGCCCGAGCAGAAGTGCACGCCCTTGCCGAACGTGAGGTGGTGGCGGGCGGAGGTGCGGCGGACGTCGAACGTCCCGGGGTCCGGGAACCGCGCCGGGTCGTGGTTGGCCGAGAAGAACAGCATGAGCACTGTCGAATCCTGAGGGATGACGGTGCCGGCGATCTCGACATCAACCTTCGTGCGCCGGCGCCAGGCGATGACCGGCGCGTCGAACCGCAGGGTCTCCTCGACGGCGTTCGGGATGAGCGACCGGTCGGCCACGATCGCCTCCCACTGGTCGCGGTTCTCCATCAGCCGTCGGATGCCGTTGGTGACGAGGTTCGTCGTGGTTTCGTGTGCGGCCAGCGACATCCCGAACAGCACCGCGGCGATGTCGCGCGGCGTGAACTCCTCGGGGTTCTCCAGGTGGCGGCGGACCATCTCGCTGGTGAAGTCGTCGACGGGATCGGCGATGCGGTCGGCGATGAACTGGTTGACGTAGCGCCAGAAGGCACCGACGTTCTCCGCAACGCGGACCTGGTCCTCGGCGCTCGCCCGGCCGTAGGTGAACGTCACCCGCCGGTCGCACCAGGACTTGAGCGTGTCCAGGTCCTCCTGCGGGAAACCGATGAGTGAGAACCCAGTCAGCGCGGGCAGCGGGAAGGCGAGGTCGCGGAACAAGTCGCCCTGCCCCTTCTCGACCATCGCGCTGATCTGCTCGTCCGCCCACTGCCGCACGATCGGCTCCAACGCCCGGATGCGCCGCGGGCTCATTGCGTCCGCGACGTACCGGCGCACGAGCGTGTGCCGCGGCGGGTCGGCGTTGATGAGGTTAGGGCGGAAGCCGAAGTCGTAACTGCGGAGCACGTTCATAGCCGCCTCGCCCGGCGGATGGATCGGCTGGTTGGTGTTGGAGCTGGAGTACTGCTCGGTGTCCGGGAGCATCGCCTCGACGTCGGAGTAGCGTGTGACGAGGTAGGCGTTGAGATCCGGCGCGAAGTGCACCGGCTGCTCCAGCAGGGCCGGGCAATGCCGGTACGGGTCCTGTACAAACTGGTCGTCCATCATGCTGAAGTCGTGCATGACCGGGCACTGGCCGGACATGTGCTCTCCCTTGGTTGGATGCGGGTCGTGGCCGGGCGCGGGCCAAGGCCGACTTAGCCGGCGGAGGCCGCGGCCCCGCCGACGTGGGCGGGGCTGCGCCACAGGTACTGCGCGAAGGACGTGGGCGGGCGGTCGAGCAGGCTGCTGAGCACGAAGCTGTTGCCGCCCTTGAATCCGTACTGCGCGAAGTGCTCGAACATCTGCGCGTAGCACTCGCGCCGGTAGGGCGACACGAAGTCCTCGCCGCGGACGGCGGCCCATTCCTCGAGGGTGATTTCGCGAGCCGCGATGCGCCTGTCGAGCGCTTCGGACATCAGCTCGGCGATGTCGGCGATCGTCAGCATTCCTTCCGAGCACAGCTCGAACGTGCCGTTGTCCATGACGGACTCCAGCAGCGCCCGGACCGCGACGGCGGCGACGTCGTGGAAGTCGACCCAGGCGAGCAGGTTGTCCACCGGGTAGGGCCGGCCGACCCAGCCGAGCTCGGCAATCCGGTCGAGCGCGGGCAGGGTCTGCATGAACATCCCCGGCTGAAGGACGACACCGGTGAGCGGGCTACGACTGAGCGCCTCCTCGACCTGGAGCGACTCCTGGTGGTTCGGGATCGGGGCGTGCGAGTTAATCATCGAGATGATCACAACCTTGCGGGTTCCCGCGCGCTCGGCGGCGGCGAGGAACGCCCGCCCCAGCGCCGCCTCGTCCGGCACTGCCCGGGGGCTGAAGTAGAACGCCGCGTCGACGCCGCGCAGCGACGCCTCCAGCGCCCGCGGGTCCCGCAGGTCCGCGGTAGCCACCTCGGTGGCGCCCGCCTCCCGGGCCCGGGCCGCGCTCTCGGGTGTGCGGGCGATCGCACGGACGACGGCACCGGCCGCCGCCACGGCGCGGGCAACGGCCCCGCCGGTCGGGCCCGAGGCGCCCACGACGAGGACCCGGCGGCCGGTGGCGAATGGGGTGGCGCGGGCGTCGCCCGGCGAGATCTGGCTCACACTTCCATTCTAAATATCTCAAGCTATCGAACGCAACGCCGTTCGACACAATACTTCGAGGAGTATCGATCGATATCGCATGAACGTCGTCCCAGCCGACGAGACCGGTCGCCAGCTGCATCGACATCGTCCCGGACGTCTTCGACGACGACGTCCTCGTGATCGTCCTGCCGGACGACCCGCCCGACCGCGCGAACGGCGTACGCCTGCGGTGGAGATTTGCCCCATGCGGGCTGCAGCTGGACGAGTAACGCATCACCAGGGCACGGGACCGTCGGCGTCGAACACGCCACCGGTCGGCCCATCCGCGGGCAGGGTGGCCAGCCGGAGCACAAGCCGGGCCGCCTCCTCCGGGGTGCGGTCGACGGCGTTGCGCGTCATGTCCGTGCGGGTCATGCCCGGGTCCGCGGCGTTCACCTTCACCGCCGAGCCGCGCAGCTCGTTCGCGAATTGCACGGTCACAGCGTTTACCGCCGACTTCGCCGTGCTGTATCCGAGCAGTGGCCGGTGCGCGTACACGGAGTCCTGGTCGGAGGCGTACGCCAGCGAGCCCAACCCGCTGGTCAGGTTGACCACCCGACCCGCGGGCGCGGCCCGCAGCAGCGGCAGCATCGCCAGCGTGACGGCGACCGTGCCGAAGACGTTGGTGGCGTAGGTCTGGCGGACGACGTCCAGGGAGGTCCCGCTCGGTGGCGCCGGGTGGAACTCCAGTTTGATCGCCGCGTTGTTGATCAGGACGTCGAGCCGGCCGTGCCGGGCGGCGACCTCTGCGGCCGCGGCCCGCACCGACACGTCGTCGGTGACGTCGATCCGCAGCAGCTCGAGGGCGGCGCCAGCCGACCGCAAGGCGGCCACGGCCGCCGCCCCGCGGTTCGGGTCGCGCGCCCCCACCAGGACGGTCATGCCCTCGCCCGCCAGTGCGCCCGCCACCGCTCGGCCGATGCCCTTGTTGGCGCCGGTCACCAGCGCGATCCGGCTCGTCATGGTCAGTCCGTTCCCCGCGTATCCGGTGTGCGTCAGGCGGGGACGAGGCCCTCGCGGTCGGCGGTGAAGTCGACCCACAGAGTGCTCGGGCCGCGCATCACTACGTTGCGGGTGAAGTGGAACGTCTGGTCTGGCACGATCCGCATGCCGGGGGTCCGCTCGCGGAGCAGCTCGAGGACCACTCTGGCCTCCATCCGGGCCAGTGGCGCGCCTTGGCAGAAGTGGATGCCCTTGCCGAACGTGAGGTGTTTGCGAGCGTCCCGGCGGGTGATGTCGAAACGCTCGGGCTCGGCGAAGGTGTCCGGGTCCCGGTTGGCCGAGGTGAGCAGGATCAGCACTGTGGCGTCCTGCGGGATCTCGACGCCGCCGAGGGTGACGTCCTGCACCGCGCGGCGCCGCCAGCTCACGACGCTGCCGTCGTAGCGTAGGCACTCCTCCACCGCGTTGGGCACCAGCCGCGGGTCGACGACCAGCTTCTCCCACTGCTCGCGTTGCTCGAGTAGCCGGCGCAGGCCGTTGGTGATGAGGTTGGTGGTCGTCTCGTGCGAGGCGACCGCCATCTCGAACAGGACGGTGGCGATGTCACGCGGGGTGAAGAACTCCGGGTCGGCGAGGTGGTGGCGGGCCAGGTCGCTGGCGAGGTCGTCGATCGGCCGGGCGATCCGTTCCGCGACGAACGTGTTCACGTACACCCAGAACTTCGCGACGTTGGTCGCGATCCGGATCTGCTCGTCGGGGTGCGCCCGGCCGTAGGTGAACTCGACCCGATCGTGGCACCAGTCCTTGATCATCTCCAGGTCCTCCTGCGGGAAGCCTAGGATGCGGAACCCGGTCAACGCCGGGAGCGGGAAGGCGAGCTCGGAGAACACGTCGGCGCGACCGAGCTCGATCATCGCGGTGATCCGGCCGTTTGCCCACTCGCGCACGATCGGTTCCATCTCGCGCAGCCGCTTCGGCGTCATCGCCTCCTGCACGAAGCCGCGGATCGCCGTGTGCCGTGGCGGGTCGGCGTTGATGAGGTTCGGCGGCCGGTACAGCTCGACGCTGTCGAGGATTGCCCTCGCTTCGGGCGTCGGCGGGGTGAGCGGCGTCAGCGTGACGCTGCTGGAGAATAGCTCGGGATGGGCGAAGACATGGTCGATGTCGGCATACCGCGTCACGACGTACACACCGAGGTCACTTGCGTAGAACACCCGCTCGTCGCGCAGGTCGCGGTAGATCGGGTACGGGTCATCGAGGAACTCGGCATCCATCATCGTGAAATCGTGCTTGACGGGGCAACCGCTCATCGTCACAGCTCCGCGCGGCTCACGACGGGCGTGCGTACGCTACCGATTTCCTCGACCTCGACCTCCACTACGTCGCCGGGCGTGAGGAACCGCGGCGGCTCCAGACTCACGCCGACGCCGGCGGGTGTCCCGGTGGCGATGACGTCGCCGGGCAGCAGCGTGACCGTGTCGGTGATGTAGGCGATCACCCCCGCCACGGTGTGGATCATGTCGACGGTGTTGCCTTCCTGGACCGTCTCGCCGTTGACGCGCGTGGTGACGCGCAGCTTCTGCGGGTCCGGGATCTCGTCCGCGGTGACCAGGACCGGGCCGATGGGGCCGCTGCGGTCCGCGTTCTTCCCGAGCGTGAACTGCGCGGTCTCGAGCTGCTTGTGGCGGGCGGAGAGGTCGTTGAACGCGGTGTACCCGAGCACGTGCTTCAGTGCGGTCGCTTCGTCAGCGGCCCAGACCTCGTCCTTGATCACCGCGGCCAGCTCGACCTCCCAGTCCAGGCCCTTCTCGTTGGGCGGAACGGGTACTGCGGCACCGTCGACGACCAGCGTGGACGCCCACCGGCCGAAGATCATCGGGACCTTCGGCTCGTCGAGCCCGGCCACGATCTTGGCCTCAGTAGCATGTGAGCGGTAGTTGATGCCCACGCAGAACACGCGCGATGTCTCCGGCACCGGCGGCACCTGCGTCACCTCCGCCAGCGGGACGGGCGCGGCGTCCGCCGCGGCGGCAACCTCCCCGCCCGCAGCGTAGAACTCGTCCAGCGGCGCGAGCGGGGTCACCGTGCCGTCGGTCACCGCCCCCATCCAGGGGGTCCCGTCCTTGACGAAGCCGATCAGTCGCATCTGCGTCCTTCCGTGGGTCAGTGGTGGATTAGGTCGGGATCATGTCGAAGAGCTGAACCTCCGCACCCTCGGGCACGTCGTCCTGGTCGACCGTGCTATCGACCCGGCGCCAGATCTCGTAAGCGATCTCGCGGGCGATCCGGCCGTCGCGCATCTCGAAGCAGTGCACGAGCCGGACGCTGACCTCGGTACCGTGCTCGAAGGGGAAGTTGTGCATGAGCGTCGGCTCCCCGACAACCTTGAGGTAAGCGATCTGGTCGTCGAACACATACCGTTCGGTGGCGAACCGGCGCAGCGACACCGTCTTGCGGTAGGCCAGCGTCTTGAAGATGTTCCGATAGGCGGCCAGCACCTCCTGTGGGTCCTTCATCACCACGCCGCGACTGGGGGCCTCCCAAGTGATGTCGTCGGTGTAAAGGGCGATGGCCTTCTCAACCTCGTCCGGGTTCTCGGTGTGGAAGTGCAGGTCAACGACGCGCACGTTGCGGGCGAGGATCTCCTCGGTGGTGAGCTCCGCGTCGGGCCGGGTGTCGACGCCGAACTCCTCGAGGATGTCGACGGAAGCCTGGGTCATGGTGGGTCCTTCCCCGCAGGTGAGGTCTAGCGTTCGCCCAGAATGTTCGAAAATATTAGAACTATAATAGAGAGGGCCGTGAACACGCGTCAAGGCCGGTCACGGCCTCACATCGTGGCGCTGAAGTAGGCGTCCTCGACGACGCGGTGGATGTCCGGGTCGTTCGCCCGGCCCGTGTGCACGACCGTGCCGACGTCCATCACGACGACGGCGTCGGCGATGGACAGGGCCAGGGCCACCGCCTGCTCGACGATGAGGAGCGTGCGCCCCTCCTCGGCCCGGATCCGCGACACCGCCTCCATGACGTCGTGCACGATCGCCGGCGCGAGCCCGGAGAACGGCTCGTCGAGCAGGACCAGCCGGGGATGCCGGATCAGGGCCTGGGCGATCGCGAGCATCTGCTGTTGGCCCCCACTGAGTAGCCCGGCGACGTCGCGGCGCCGCTCGCCCAGGACCGGGAAGCGGTCGAACGCCTCGGCGACCCGCGCTGCGGTGGCCACCCGCCCCAACCGCAGACCGTACGTGGCGAGCACGAGGTTCTTCTCGACCGTCAGCTTGCGGAAGACCCGCTTGTTCTCCTGCACGAAGCCGATTCCGTGCCGCCCGCGCCGGTGCGCGGGATCGCCGATGATGCTCGCCCCGGCGAAGCGGACGTCGCCGTGCGTGGTCGGGTTCAGGCCCGCCACCGTGCGCAGCAACGTCGTCTTCCCTGCGCCGTTGCGGCCCAGTAGCACCGTGATTGACGACTCCGCCACGGTGAACGACACGTCGCGCACGACGACGAGGTCGCCGTAGCCTGAGCGCACGGACTCCAATTCCAGCAGGTCAGCCACGGACGTTCTCCCCCTCCGCGCGCGGCGCCGCGGCCGCGGGCCCGCCCAGGTACTGCTGGAGCACTTCGGGGTGGTGAGCGACCGCGTCCGGAGTGTCGACGACGACGACCTCGCCCCGGGAGAGGACCACCACCCGGTCGGCCAGCGAGCGAACCAGTGCGAAATTGTGCTCCACGAGCAGCACCGAGCCGCCACTGTCGCGGATCCGCTGGACCACCGCGCTCAACCCGCGGATCTCGCCCTCGTCCAGGCCGGACGCGACCTCGTCGAGCAGCAGCACCCGTGGCTCGCCGGCCAGCGATCGCGCAAGCTCCAGGACCCGGCGCGTGCCCAGCGGGAGCGACGGCGCCTGCTCGTCGGCGACCGGGCCGAGGCAGGTCAGCGCCAGGAGCCGGGCGACGGTCTCGTCGTCGCCTCGCCGCGCCCGTCGGTACCGGCCGAGCCGGAGCATCGTCTCGATCATCGATACGCGCGGGACCGTGCTGCGGGACGACGCGATGGCGTCCCGGACCGTTGTCTGCGGGATGGACGGTGTCTGGAACGTCCGCGCCAGCCCGGTCCGGGCGATCCGGTACGGGCGCAGCCCGGTGACCGGCACGCCGCCGACCTGCACGGTGCCACCGTCAGGCCGGTAGTAGCCGCAGATGACATTGAGCAGCGTGGTCTTGCCCGATCCGTTGGGTCCGATCAGCGCGACGACCTCCCCCGGCTGGACGGAGAAGTCAACGTCGCGCAGCGCGTGCACGCCGCCGAACGCCATAGAGATACCGGTGACGTCGAGCCGGGCGCCGTCCATGGGTGGCAGCTCCCCGGCCGCGGGCTGCGCTACGGCAGGGGCCGCGGGCGCGTCGGCCCGCCGCCCGCTCCGTGCCCGGATCGCAGCGTACGCCGCCGCGGCCGGCCCGGCGATGCCCTGGCGGAGCAGCACGCCCGCGGCTACGAGGAACACGCCGTAGACGATGTAGGCGTACTCGCCGAACGCCGTGGTCTGCATCGGGCCCACGACCATGAGCGCGACGCCGACGAAGATGCCGTAGACGCTGCGCGCCCCGCCGAGGATCGCGGCGGCCAGGATGCTGATGGCCGCGGCGATGGAGAAACTCACCGGTGCGACGAAGCCGTCGAGGTAGGCGAACAGCGTGCCGGCCATGGCTGCGGGGATGCCGCCCACCGCGTAGGCCTTCAGCTTCATCACCGGCACGGAGATGCCCAGCGAGGACGCCAACACCGGGCTCTGCCGCAGCACCGAGAGCGTGGTACCGGTGCGGGAGGCGACCAGGTTGCGGAACAGGCCGAACCACACCGATGTGACCAGGACAACGAAGCTTACGTAGGCCGTGCTGCCCAGCTCCACGCCGAAAAGCTGCGGGATCGGGATGCCGCCCATCCCCTGGTGGCCGCCGGTCCACCCGCCGAGGATTCCCACCCAGTCCGGCAGCAGGAGCACGAGGAACAGCGATGCGACGGCGAGCATCCACCCGCCGAACCGCAGCCCCGGGATCCCTGTCAGCAACCCGAACAGGAAGCCGAGCACGGCAGAGAGCACGAGCGCGAGGGCGATGTCGTTGATCCAGTGCAGCGCGACGTTCGCCGTGACGTAGGCGCCGAGCGCGTAGAGCACCGGCTGTGCGAAGGACAGCTCGCCCGCGTGCCCGAAGCTCAGGTTCAGCCCGCTCACGACCAGACTAAGGGTGGCGATGAGGACGACTTGGCGGCCGATGTTGGCGCTGAGGCCGAGGTGCGGAGCCGCCATGAGCAGCACCGTCACGCCCACCCACACCACCGGGCGCACGGGGACCGACCGCGCCATCAGACGACCCTCTCCCGTTTCTCGCCGAACAGGCCCCGGGGCCGCAGCATCAGAACCAACACGAAGATCAGAAACACCGCGGTGTTCTGCCAGTGGGCCCCCAAGTACCGGCCGATGAACCCCTCGACCACGCCGATCGCGATGCCTGCAACCAGTGCGCCGACCTGGCTGCCGAGTCCGCCCAACGCGAGCGCCACAAACCCCTTGATCGCCAGCAGCAGCGCGAGGCCGACCACCGCGAATGTCTTCGGGCCGACGAAAGGCGCGATCGCGAAGCCCAGTAGGCCGGACGCCATGAACGTGAGCAGGGAGAACCGCGCCGTGTCGACGCCGAGCAACCGGGCCGCGTCCTGGTCCTCGGACAGGCCCGACGCGGCCAGCCCGGCCAGCGTCCGGCGGGTCCATAGGTGCGCCACGGTCCCCACGGCGACGGCCAGCACCACGAGCAACAACTCGGCGGGGCTCACCCGGCCGCCGGGCACGTCGAGCAGGTCGTTCGCGGCAAAGAACGGCACGCGCTGCACGTCATCGGCAACCAGCACGAGGATGATCCCCTGCAGGATCGTCGCGACGCCCAGTGTGGTCACGAGCTCGCCGTGCTCGCCGCGATGCAGCACCGGCCGCACGGCCAGCACGTACTCGACGGCCGCGACTACCACCCCGACGGCCGCCAGCAGCAGGAGCGCAACGACCGCCGGTACGCCCCGGTCGTAGAGGAAGACCGTCAGGAACATCCCGGCGACCATGAACGCGCCCTGCGCGAAGTTCACCGCGCGTGTCGTCAGCCAGGTGATGTTGTATCCGATGGCAACCAGAGCGTAGACCGCACCCAGGGCGAGCCCGGCGAGCAGGGTGGCGATCAAGGGCTTCTCTTCTCTGGTGATCGAGACGGCCTGGTGCGGGACGGGCGCGAGCTCTCGGTACGATACTTCTACTGTTTTCGATCGTACGACGTCAAGGGGCGCAAGTGATCCTTGACGCCACCGTCCTGGCCGTTGAAACTCACTGTTCTAATTTCTTCGCATGAGTTCTCAAGGAGACCCTGTGGCTAGCGCTCAGACTCGCCAGCGACGACATCCATTTCGCGCTGTGGCAGCTGTCGCGGCGGCGCTAGTTGCTCTCGCGGGCTGCGCCGACGGCGGTGGGGCGGGCAGCGCCGACGACCCATTCCGCATCGTTTACGTGGCGGCCCAGACCGGGCTGTTCGCCACGCCCGGCCAGGCCGTCGGCCGCGGGATCCAGGCGCACGTCGACGAGATCAACGCCAACGGCGGCCTCGGGGGTCGGCAGGTCGAGCTTGTCTCGCTCGACGACCAGAGCGACCCGAGCCGCGCCGTCACGCTGCTCCAGGAGCAGATGAACGAGGAGCTTCCCGACCTCGTGATCCCCGGCAGCACGTCCGCTGAGGGCTTGGCCATGGCGCCCCTGCTGGAGCGCAACGAGGTCGTCGGCGTGGGCGTGGCCGCGTCGTCTGTGCTCGACGACGTCCAAGCCTACCCCTACTACTTCTCGGTCAACGCGCTCCAGCAGCACATCCTCGCCGGCGCCAGCATCTTCCTCCAGGAGCAAGGCAGCATCGAGAATGTCACCGTCGTGTCGGCGGAGGACCCGCTCGGCGAGACCGTAAACGCCGGCTTCCTCGCCGCAATGGACCAGGCCGGGTTCACCACGCAGTCCGTCACCTTCCCCGCTGACGCCGTGGACCTCACCGCGACTTTCCAACAAGCCGTCGCGACCCAGCCCGACTGGATCTTCATGGACGGATCCGGCGGGCAGGTGGCCTACCTGCTCGAGGGCCGAGAGAAGGCCGGTGCCGAAGACATCCCGACGATCATGGGCGGGGCCGGCTCGGCGCAGGTGAACCTGCTCGACGTGGCGCAGAGCGGCCAGCTCGCAAACGTCCACGCCACGCTCCTACCGATGCAGGCCTACATCGAGGAGAGTGAACGCTCCGCAGAGTTCGCCACCATGTTCGAGCGCGTGACGGCGCAGGGCCCGATGGAGACCGCGCTGTTCAACTATGCGACGGGATGGGACGTCGTCGGGACATGGGCCGCGGGCGTCGAGGCCGTCGAGGGCGAGCTGACCGGAGCGGCGCTCAAGGAGGCGCTCGAGTCGGGCCTGGACGGCTCAGCCGACCCGATGTTCCCGATCATGAGTCAGATGCCGACGGCTGAGTCGCACTTCCCGCAGATGGAGGCGGACGTCGTGCGATTCGCGACGATTACGGACTTCCGGGACGGGATGTACGTCATCGAGTAGGCCGGTCGGAGGCGGCAGAGGGGCTGCGACCCCCCGGGCGTCAAATCGAAACATCGGGAAGTGTTAGACGTATTAGCCCGATGCCCGGAAGCATCGGGCATCGGGCTCCGGTTCGGAAGGGTGTGCAGCAATGAGGCGTTTCGACGGGAAGGTCGCACTGATCACCGGGGCGGCCCGCGGCCAGGGCCGAAGCCACGCGCTGCGCCTCGCGGCCGAGGGCGCCGACATCATCGCCTCGGACGTCTGCGCGCAGATCGACTCAGTGCCCTATCCCCTGGCGACGTCCGAGGACCTCGCGCAGACTGTCAAGGAAGTCGAGTCGCTGGACCGGCGCATTGTGAGCGTCCGGGCCGACGTCCGGGACGCGGCCGCGATGGCGGAGGTCGTGCGCGCGGGCGTGGCCGAGCTCGGCCGGATCGACATCGTGGTCGCCAATGCCGGCGTGGCGCCGCACTCGGTTGACGAGGCTGACTCGCTTCGGGTGTTCCAGGACACGCTCGCGATCAACCTGCACGGTGTCCGGCACACCGTCGCCGCGGCAGCACCGATCATGATCGAGCAGGGCGACGGCGGGTCGATCATCCTCACGAGCTCTACCCAGGGTCTGTCGGGCGCGGGCGGCACCGGCACCGGGGCCAGCGATGGCTATGTCGCCTCCAAGCACGGCGTTGTCGGGCTGATGCGGTCCTGGGCGAACTGGCTCGCCCCGCATCACATCCGCGTAAACTCGGTGCACCCGACGGGCGTCGACACGCTGATGGTCAACAACGACACGTTTCGCGCGTTCCTCGCCCAGTCCGCCGACATTGCCGCGGGGCTCACCAACCTCCTGCCGGTGCCTGCGCTCGAGGCCGCCGACATCAGCAACGCCGTGGCCTGGCTCGCCTCCGACGAGGCCCGCTACGTCACAGGCGTGACGCTGCCCGTCGACGCTGGCTTCCTGGCCAAGTAACCGTGGCGATCAAGCAACACGACGCCGCGGGAGGCCCCAGGGCCACGACCGCGTGATCTGCGTCCGGCGCCGTACCGACGCTGAAGGGCTACGCGAGCAGGGTCTCGATGGTGTCCGCTCGTGCCTGCCCTCCCGTGCATGGTCGTGCCGTTTGGCCGAGCGCCTCCGCGGCGGCCAGCGCCGAGCAGCTCCGATCGGTTTGTGTGCGGAGCGATGGGTGACGGGGCGGGCGCTTGTCCCCCACCCAAGCGGCAAGCGGGCCCCAATCCTCGCCCACACCTCCTTGCCGATCACGGGCCTGGGCTCAGCGCCGCCGAGGCAAGGCCGTCGCGGCATACATCGACGGGCGCGGAGGGAAACGCACGGAGCTGCCAGACCCGATGTGGCGATGCGCTCGCTGGCCGGCGCGGCGGGCCCAGGTACACACCGCGACCGGCTCCTTGGTGACGGGCGGATCGGTCACCGACGAGCGGTGGTCGTCGGCGGTCCCGCGCCCGGCACTCCCCTCGACGGGTTCGATGGTGTGCGGGGCGCTCACACAGACCAGGTTTCACACGGGTTCGCCGCGGTACCGGCGCGGCCACGTCGCTCACCGCGCAGACATGGGCGTTGTGCGCGGTTGGTGCCCGACACGGAGTCCGAAATGCCGTCAGGAATCCGCGGACGGTGGCCTAGGCCCTACTGTGGGATCGGTGGCGACCTTCCCGCCCGTTGGGGACTTCGAACGCGACGACGCTCTGCGCCGTATCGCCCGCCGTCACCTGGACTGCGATGATCCTCGCTGGTCAGAGGCGGGATCCGACGGCGACGATGCCGCCCGGGACGTGCTGGGCTATCTGCGCCGCCACCGCGGGCGGTTCCCCCGCCAGGTCGTCGACGCCGACGCCTGGGACCAGCTGGTGCTCTCGGCCTGGATCTACTGGGACGAACGCCGCCGCGAGGCTGAGCTGATCCGGCATGCGCTCTCGCGCGGACTGTCGCTGCGTGAGGTCGGCGCCTTCGTCGGGCTGCACTCCCGGCAAGGGATGCGCGACCATCTCGACTCGTTGGAAGCCCGCCTGCACGAGTACCACCGGCTGACCCGCGAATCCCGCGCGCCGGCTCGGCCTGAGGCTGGCGGCGCTGAGCTTCTTATGACCGACATCAGCGAGCCTGACGAGGACTGCGACGACAGCGCTCCGCGCCGGGCCCGCAACCCCTACTACCGGTTCACTAATCGCCCCAGAGCCGAGCGCGGGGCCGACGGGCGCTACACGCGTGCCCGCCGGGCGGCAGCGGCTTCCCGCCCGGCCCGCGGACGCTGGATCACCGACCACCGCGACCACGTCAGCGCTGTGCTGGGCGAGTTGCTCACCCAAGCCGACCGGGTCGGGATCCCCGCGGTGGAGGGCGATGTCGGCGATCCCGCCACCGTCGGGGATTACCTGGCCTGGGTCCAGGAGGATCTCCCCGACGACGTCGACGATGGCACCTTCTCCGCGGTCGGACTCGCCCTCGGCGAGCTACGCGCCCACCCCGAGATCACTTGTCGCGCCGGCAACCACGGCATCCACCAGGCCATCGCTGCCGCCGACCGGCTGCGCGTCGACTATGGCGAACTGGCCGCTATCGCCGCCGCTGACGGCGGGTGACCCCGCCGCGGCCACCGCCGCTGGCAGACAGATCAGCTCAACGCCCGGGCGAAGGCTCGCCGACGCTCGGTGGGTCCGAGGTAGTCGGCTTGGCCCAGCGTGGCCGCGTTGATGGCCTCCTCGCCGGTAGTGATCGCGACCGTGGCGGCCTGGCAGAGCAGCGTGGCGAGCTCGCCGATGGTGCCCTCGCTGCGCTCGATCAAGTAGTGCGCCATCTCCGGCGTGGTGATGGGTGAACGGCGCCGCAGCGGGAACGAGGCGGCGAAGCTGGCCAGCAGCGACCGGGCCTGCTCGTCGGGGGCCCAGCGCGGCAGCACCAGCGGCGCGAACCGGTTCTCCAGCTGGTCATCCGAGCGGAGGGCAAGATGGGCGTCGTGGGTGCCGACTCCCACCAGCGGTACGCGCAGCGCATTGCCCAGGTGGCGCAAGAGGTTGAGGAACTCACGCCGCCGCGCGGTGTTGCCGGCCAGCATGTTGTGCAGCTCGTCGAGCACGAGCATGCCCACGCTGCACTCCTCGAGGTCGGCCAGGGCCCTGCGTTCCAGGTCGGCGGCTGGGGCGCGAGGCCACACCTCCGTGTCCAGGGCGGACAGCACCGCACTGTAGAAGCGTGTCAGGGTGGGGTTCGACGGCGTCTGCATCACCAGCACCGGGACGGTCATCGCGCCGTTCTTGGCGAAGCGGGGATGGTCTCGCTGGAACTTCTCAATGATCATCGACTTGCCGTTGTTGGTGGGCCCGACGACCAGCAGGTTGGGCATGCGCTGCTTGCGCGGCCACTGCAGTAGGGCCTCCAGGCGAGCCACCGCGTCGGTGGCGCGGTGGTAGCCGATCCACCGGTCGGCGCGCACGTGATGGAGCCGTTCCTCGTCAGGTAGGCGCGCCGTGTCCTGCGCCGACGGGTGCAGATGGGTCAGATCCCAAGCCGCGCTTTTCACACCGGTCACCACTGCTCGATGTCGGTGAACGGTACGGCTGGCGGGTCCGGGTCGGCACCAGCTGGATCTGTCGCAGAGTCCGGCGGGTCGGGCGGTGGGCCGGCGCCGGATGCCGCCTCGGGCGCCGCGGTGGACTGGGCGGGTCGTCGGGCGCGGTTCCGACGCGCTCGACGGGTTGATCGGGCCGCGGTGTCGGTAAGCTGGCGCATCGCCTCGACGGTGTCGAACAGGGCCTTCTCGTCGACCTCGCTCCGCCCGAGCTCGCGTAACCGACCGGTCGCGGCCCGGTGCTCCCACAGGCTGATCGCCGGTCGGGCCAGGTTGCGGTAGCCCACGGTCAGGTAGGCGTTGCTGTCCGGGTCGAGCACCCACACCCGCGACAGGTCGCGGGGGTCGCGGCGCACCAGCAGCCGATCCAGCTGCCGGCGTCGGGCGATCAGCGGCTTGAGCGCGTCGCTGAAGTACTGCACGTGATCGATGGTCACCCCGGTACGCGTCAGCCGGCGGCGCAGCACGGGCAGAAAGTCGATCAAAAACGCGTGCGGATTCGTCACCATGGCCGGCGGGTCCTCGGCGGCCTGCTGGGCCCACACCGCGCCCGGTGGGCGCGAGAGGGCCTCGTGAACCTGCCCGTGGTAGGCCGCGACCGCGAACGCGAGCCACCGCTGCAGCTCGTCCAGGGTCAGGCACGCGGTGGCCTCGCTGTCGTAGCCGCCGCGCTCGGTCGGGCTGGAGAAGGTCGTCCCCGGTAGCTCGTGGACTTCTCGCATCAGCGTACCGATCAACCGCTCCACCACTCCTCCGAAGTGCGGCTGTCCCGGCGGTCGGTAACGCAGCTCGATGCCGTGCTCGTCGCAGCCTCGGCGCAGGGCCTCGCTATGGAACTCAGCGCCGTTGTCGACGTACAGCTGGGCCGGTTTACCTGCCATCGGCCACTCCACATCGGATCCGAGCTGGGCAAGCCAGGTCCGTTTGTCGGTGACCATGTGTGCCAGGCACAGCCCCACCGAGGTCGCCGAGGGCGCCTCGAGCGTGACCACCATCCCGGTGATCGTCCGAGATGTCACATCGATCCCGACCGTCAGATACGGCCGCCCGATCGCCGCCCGCTCTCGCTCGTCGACCACCACCAGGTCGATCACGGTGTGATCGACCTGCACCTGCTCGAGTAGCCGCGTCGGCGCCGGCACCTCTCCGCCCGCGGCCCCCAGCGCCCGGGCGGCGTCGACTCCCTCGCGCGCCACCGTCGCGGTGCGCGGGTCCAGCGCTGCGATCCGCCGTTCCACCGTGCCCCGCGACGGCGCCCGAAGCCCACGGAGCCTGCACGCCCGCACGATCGCGCGGTGCACCGAGGCCACCGATCGTCGCTGTCGAGTCAGATACCGCGTACGCAGCACGTCCTGGATCACCGTCTCGACGTCGTCGGCGACCCGCGCACGCCGCTGATTGTCACAACTACGCCGTGCATCACGTCCCTGGACGCAACCTCGTCTCTACGGCTGCTCGACGCCGATACGCCCGGCCCCACCGAGCCGCCCGGAGCACTGGTGGGAGTCGATCCGGCCGTCGCCGAGCGGATCAGCGCTGACCGGGCCGATGGCCTCGAGCTGGGCCCGAGGGAGGCCGACGTTCTTCGTGGACGGGGAGCTCGTCGAGCCCCGCGCAGTGAGGACCTGACAGGAGCCCCGGGCGCCGTGCTCCAGGGCCGAGCCGGATCCCAGCCCGTTCGAGTCGAAGCGCGGCTGGGCAGCAGCGCCAGCGTGCACAGAGGGGTTAGGCGGCGGCTCCCCGGCGGGAGCCGAGGCAAGAAACCGCCCGGTCCTCACGGCGCCCGGTGGGGCGAGTGAAGGACAAAACGGATCGTGTGGGACATTCGACGCGTCGTAGAACACGTAGTGCCGCTGGCCTGGAGGTGTCGATGTCGGCCCCGTCGCTTGCAGCGAGACTTGTCGGACTCCGCGTCGATGTGCAGCAAGCGACCGTATTGCGGGACCTCGACCTGAGCGTCCGGCCCGGTGAGATCGTCGGCGTCGTCGGTGCGAACGGCTCCGGAAAGTCCACTCTGCTTTCGGTCCTGGCCACGCTGGTCCGCCCCTCGGCAGGCCTGGTCGAACTATTCGGGACGACTGTCGATGCCCGGACTCGGCCCGTGCTCCGGCCCAGCATCGGACTCGTTGGTCACACCCCCGCGCTTTACGAGCGGCTCAGCCTTGCCGAGAACCTGCGCCTCGTCGCCCGCCTGACCGGACGTCCCGAGGATCAGGTGGACGCGGTGCTGGCCGAGGTCGGTCTCGCCGGTGCGGCGGTCCGGCCGGTCGCGGGCTGTTCACAGGGTATGCGGCGGCGGACCGAACTGGCCCGCATGCTTCTCACCCGGCCGCGGTTGCTGCTGCTCGACGAGGTCCACGCCGGACTCGACCGGGGCGCGGCACCGTTGGTCGACGATCTCGTCCGGAGCGTAGCCGGTCGGGACGGTGGCGCCTGTGTTCTGGTCTCGCACGAGCCCGAGCGACTGACCGGGGTCTGCGACCGGGTGGTCCGGGTGATCGGCGGGCGGCTCGAGCGGGTGGCGGAACCGTGTTGAGCTCTCCGGCGCCGCTGACCCAGGCCCTCGCGCTCGCCCGGAAGGACCTTCGGCTGGAACGCCGAACCGGCGAGACGTTCCTGGTCACGGCCCCGTTCGGTGCCGTGGCGCTGATGATGGTGCCGCTCGCGGTCGGCCCGGATACCCCGCTGCTGCGCCAGCTCGGGCCCGCCCTGTTCTGGGTCGTCGTGCTGCTGTTCGGCGTGCTGGCGACCATGCGCGGCAGCACGATCGACGGCCCGGCGCAGCGGGCGATGCTCAGCCTGTCCGGGGTCGGCCCACGGGTTCGGCTCGCGGGCAGGGCCATCGGCAACTCCGTGCTACTGCTCGGGTTCCAGGCCGCCGTTGCGCCGGTCGCGATCGTGCTCTATGCCCCGGACGTCGCCGGCTGGATCTGGATGCCGCCGATGATGCTCCTGGTCGCGGCCGGGCTCGGCACGCTCGGCGCACTCGCCGATCAGATCTCCGAGGGGCTCGCCGGCCGTACCCTTCTCGGCACGCTCCTTGTCGCTCCCTTGACCGTGCCGCTTCTGCTCGGCGCCACTGGTGTCCTGAACGCCGCCCGGCACGACAATCCGCCGTGGCCCTGGCTGCTCCTGTCCCTGACCGTTGTCCTGGCCACCGTGCTGCTGAGCGCGTGGTGCGCCCACCATCTGGAGGAGCCGCTGTGAGTGAGCCCGATCCGGCCGGTCCACGGTGGACCGGCCCCGCCGAGGTGTTCGGGCGGGCACTTCCGGCCGTCGCCGCGCTCACGGTCGTCGTGGCTCTGGCGGCCGCCCTGCTGTCCCCGCCGGACTCGCTGCAAGGGGAGCTCGTCCGGCTCATGTACGTGCACGTACCGGCAGCCTGGACGGCCTTCCTTGCCTACGCCGTCACTCTGATCGGAGGGCTCGTCTGGCTGTTCCGGCGCACCATGGTGTGGGATCGACTGGCTGCCGCGAGCGCCGAGGCCGGAGTGTTCTTCACCGGTCTCGCGATCGCGATGGGATCGATCTGGGGGCGGCCGACCTGGGGCGTGTGGTGGACCTGGGACGCCCGGCTGGTCACCACCGCACTGCTGTTCTTCGTCTACCTCGGCTACCTGGCGTTGCGGCGCGCGGTCGACGACCCGGTCGCGCGGGCCCGCCGCTCCGCCGTCTTCGGCGTTGTCGCGTTCGCCATGGTTCCGCTCGTGCACTTCTCGGTCGTCTGGTGGCGCACGCTGCACCAGCCTGCGACGTTGCTGCGCCCGGAGGCGCCCGCTATCGGCGGCGCGATGCTGATCACGCTCCTGCTCAGCCTGGTCGCCTTCACACTGGTCTACGCGCTCGTCGTCCGCACCCGGATGAGGCTGTGCGCCGCCGAGGACGGCCTCACCGCCGCCGAACTTGCCGAACCCGGTCCGGTGGCCGGTGACGCGATCTCCGCACCCCGACAGGAGGGATCCTCATGACGGGCATGACGTCCTGGGCCTGGATCGCGCTGGGCTACGGCGTGACTGCCACCGCGATCGGGATCTATCTGATCGTCCTGCTCCGCGCGGCGGTCCACCTCCGCAAGCGTGCGGGGGCTCGACGATGACGGCCCCGGCTCCTCGTGGGGCCGTGCGCCGTTACCGGTTGCTGGGCGTGGCCTCGACCGGGGCGCTTGCCGTTCTAGTCGGGCTGCTGCTGTTCGGCAACCTCAACGGAAACCTCGTGTACTACCTGGAACCCGACGAGGCGATCGCCCAACGAGCTGGGCAGATCGCTGCCGACACCCGGTTCCAGCTCGGGGGTCTGGTCGTCGCGGACACGGTGAGCCCTGCGCCTGGGATCGTCAGGTTCGAGGTCTCCCCGACCACCGGCGATGACGGAACGCGTGTCGCCGTCGAGTTTCACGGAGCGCCCGGCCAGCTGTTCGGCACCGGCGTCGGCGTTGTCCTGGAGGGACGCTGGGAGGACAACACGTTCGTGTCGGACACCATGATGGTCAAGCACGACGAGAACTACGTGCCCGTCGACGAGGGGCCCCGGCCGTGACGGCCGTCGTGGCACCGGCGGCCGGCTGGACCGGCTTGATGCTCGGCCTCGCCGGGTCGGTCGTCCTCGCAGTGTTCGGGCTGCTGGCCCAGCAGCGTCCGCGCGCCGTCCGTCGCCAGCAGCTCACGGTCGCCGTCGGCTGCATGCTGGGTGGGTCCGCGCTGGCTATGGCGGCCCTGCAGGTGGCGCTGCTGACCGACAACTTCGCGGTCTCCTACGTGGCGGAGAACCACGCACGCGCCACCCCGACCCTGTTCACCGTCACCACCGCGTGGGCGGCGCTCGAGGGGAGCCTCGTGCTGTGGGTGCTGGTGCTGGCCGGCTACGCCGCCCTGGTCATGCGTACGGTCCGCACGTCCGACGACCGACTCGGGACCGGAGCACTCGGCGTCATCGGCATCGTCGGGGCCTTCTTCTTCGGGCTGACCGTGCTGGCGGGCAACCCGTTCGAGATCCTCGCCGAGGTACCGCCGGACGGACCGGGGCCGAACCCGATCCTCGCCGACCACGTGCTCATGGCCGTGCACCCGCCCCTTCTCTACCTCGGCTACGTCGGGCTCACCGTGCCGTTCGCCTACGCGATGTCGGCTTTGCTCGGCAGAGTGGAGGGCGTCGATTGGCTGCACCGCACCCGCCGGACCAACCTCGCGGCGTGGAGCCTTCTCACCGCAGGTCTGATCGTCGGCGCGTGGTGGTCCTACGAGGTGCTGGGCTGGGGCGGCTACTGGGCGTGGGACCCGGTCGAGAACGCGGCGTTGCTGCCCTGGCTGATCGCCACTGCCTTCATCCACTCCTCGGTGGTGCAGCTGCGCCGCGGGATGCTGCAGTCCTGGAATTTCGTGCTCGTCCTCGCGGCGTTCGCGCTGACCGTGCTCGGGACCTTCCTGACCCGCAGCGCGGTCGTGCAGTCCGTCCACGCGTTCAGCCAGTCACATGTCGGCCCGCCACTGCTGATCTTCTTCCTGCTTGTCGTGGTCGTCGGCTTCGTGCTGATCGCCTGGCGCGCCGAGGCGATCTCCTCAAGTGGCCGTCCGGAGGCCCTGGCCAGCCGGGAGGGCATGTTCCTGGTCAACAACCTGCTGCTGAGCCTGTTCGCCTTCGTGGTGCTGCTGGGCACGCTGTACCCGGTCGTTCTCGAGGCGATCACCGGTGACCAGATCTCGGTGGGGCGCCCGTTCTTCGACCGTCTGGCCGTACCGATCGCATTCGCGCTGCTCCTGGCGATGTGGGTCGGACCGGTCACCCCCTACCGGCACGCCTCGCCCGGCGTCCTGTGGCAGCGCACCCAGCTGTCCGTGCTGCTGGCCACGCTGGCGGCCGCAGCGACCGTGCTGGCCGGGGTACGGTCCCCGGGCGTTGTCGCCGTCGTCGCGCTGGCCACCGGCATCGCGGCCACCACCGTCCGTCAGGCTGTGGTCACCGCGCCGGCACGCACGCCGGCCGGGATCTGGCGGCTGCTCCGCGGCCGCCGCGGCTACTGGGGCGGGCAGCTTGCCCACCTCGGCGTCGCCCTGTTCGCCGTCGTCGTCGCGGTCTCCAGCGGACTCGCCGAACGCAGCACCGTCACCCTCAACCCGGGCGAGTCGGCCGAGTTCGCGGGGTACACGGTGACCTTCGACCTCGTCGACGAGCACCCGATGCCGGACCGGCTGGTCACCGACGCACACCTGACCGTGCGGTCGGGAGACGAGGTCGTGCAGACCATGGCCCCGCTGCTGAACTCCTTCCCCGGGCGGGCGCAGGCGGTCGGCAACCCGGACGTGTGGACGACACCAGGTCAGGACATCTACGTCGCACTCGCGGACATCACACCCGAGCAGGTCACCCTCAACCTGTTCCGGTACCCGTTGATGGTGTGGATGTGGGTAGCCGGAGGCATGATCGCCGCCGGAGGCTTCTGGGCGCTCGGCCCGGCCCGCCGTATCCCGGCCCGCGCCACCGACACCGCCCCGGAACGGGTCGTCCACGATGGCTGATCTCCGCCGATCACCTCGGCCCACAGCCCTGTCGGTGGCGATCTGCCTCGTGGCCGCGGCCGTCACGGCGGCGGTAGTCGTCGTGCTCGCCACCGCACCGGTGCCGGAGACCGACCGCACACAGGATCTCGCCGAGCGACTCCGGTGCCCGGTCTGCACGAGCGTGTCGGTGGCCGAGTCCCCGTCGGAGTCGGCCGACGCGATGCGGGAGCTGATCGACGAGCAGGTCGCGGCCGGCAACACCGACACTGAGATCGAGGACTACTTCCGGGCCCGCTACGGCGACTGGGCCGTGATCGATCCGCCGGCGACGGGCAACACGCTGATGCTGTGGGTCCTGCCGGGGGTAGCCCTGGTGGCCGGCGCCGCGACCGTGCTCTCCCGGGTAGCGGGACGGCGCGATCCCGACCCGCCCGAGCTCTCCGGCGACGACCGGGCTCGGGTCGACGAGGCCGTGGCTCGGTACCGGCGCACCGCAACGGAGCCGGAGGACGGGGTATGAGCTTGGGGCGCGACGAGGCCGTCGACACGGCGGTGCGCGACATCGCCGAGCTCGACGCCCAGGTCGTCGCGGGGGAGATCACCCCGGCGCGGGCCGAGAGCCTCCGCCGGCGTTACGAGGCCCGTGCCGCCGCGGCACTGGCGGCGGCCGGCGACGCGCCGGCCCCACAGCCCGGGACACCTCATCGTGCACCACGGGCGTGGACGCTGGCCTACGTCCTCACCGGCGTCGTCGCGATGGTGGCCGCGGTCGTGGTCCTCCCGTCGGCGATCATCGACCGCCCCGAGGGAGGGGCGGTCACCGGGATCGAGCCCCTCCTCCCCGAGGAGGGGGCACCAGCCCCTCGCGACCCGGACGCGATCAGCGACGACGAGCTCCTGGAGCTCGTGGCGGAGAACCCCGACTCGGTCGGGATCCGGCTGGCCCTGGCCGACCGGTACGCGGCCACGGGGGAGTTCGGCGCGGCTATGCGGGTCTACATGGAGGTGGTGGGTTCGCACCCGGACGACGCCGACGCCCGCGTGGGTCTGGCCTGGTTGCTGCTGCAGATCGGCCAGGACCAGCCCGCGCTGGAGAACGCCGACCTCGCCGTCGAGCTGCAGCCCGACTCGATCGATGCCGCGTGGCTCCAGGCGAACGTCCTGATCACCGGCCCCGGCGACGTCGATCGGGGCGTCGAGGTCCTCGAGCAGCTCGCCGCCCGCCCGGACCTGCCGCCGATGGTCCGTGACGACGTCGACGACCTGCTCCGCAACGCCCGCGACCCCGACCGGGAGACCTCGTGACCGGCCCCCGCCGGAGCGGGGTGCGGATCGTCGCCCTGCTCGTCGCCCTGGCCACCATCGGGATCGCCGCGGCCTTCGGCTGGCGGCTCGTCGGGGACCCCACCGTCGTCGACAGCCCCCTGATTGGCCGGGCCGCCCCGGAAGCCGTGCTTCCCGCTCTCGAGGGTGGGGGTGAGGTCGCACTCGCCGACCTGTGCGGGGATGTGGTCGTGGTCAACTTCTGGGCCTCGTGGTGTGTCGCCTGCCGCGACGAGCACCCGGTCCTCGTCGACGCCGCGCGGAGCTACCGGGACCAGGGGGTCGTCTTCGTCGGGATCGACTACCAGGACTCGCCCCGCTCGGCGTCGGCGTTCCTCGACGAGTTCGGCCGGGGCGGCGGAAACTACCTGTACGCGCACGATCCCGACTCCCGCACCGCGCTGGACTTCGGGTTGTTCGGAGTGCCGGAGACCTTTGTCCTGGACCGCTCCGGCGTGGTCGCCGCCAAGATCACCGGCCCGGTGACCACACCGCTGCTGACCGAGGTGCTCGACACCGTCCTGGCCGGCGGCACGCCGGGGGCGGCCGCTCCGGGCGCCGTCCAGCCCGCACCGGGATCGCCGTACGTGGCGCCGGACTGAGCACCCGGCCCGCCGACCGGGTCAGGTGAACGAGATGTGGACCTGGTCCATGTGGTTGGCGGTCCCGCTCGCGCACCGCGTCGTCGACCGCCCCCACGGCGCTGCCGATGATCGCATCGACGTCGGTAGATGATCTGCGGTTCTGGGTCGGGCCGCCGGGCGGTGGCCGGGCTGCTCCGGGCGGCGAGCGGAGCGCCTCGCCCGCTCGACGACGAGGAGGGTGGTCCGACCGGCCTGTGTTAGCTGCGCGCCGGCGCCCCTCCGCGCGCCTGCTGCTCGGTCGAGGCGTTGACGACCTGGACCTTGTCGCCCACGACGAGGTCGTTGAAGAATGCCTCGGCGTCGGGGAGATCGAGCTTCACGCACCCCGCCGAGGCCCATGCCCGGTCTCCGCCGTGGAAGGCGACACCGCCGTCGGCGAAGAACACCGAGAACGGCATGGGGGCCGGGTTGCCGTCGGGGCCGTTGAACTCGCCGCTGACGTGGTCCTTGTTCTTGCGGTACAACCGGAAGGAGTGGCCCAGGGGGGTCTCCTTGCCCGCGCCACCGGAGGCGACGGGGACTGGCCCCCGAGTGACCTTGCCGTCACGGATCAGCCATGCCCGTTGTGTCTCGAGGTCGACACACGCCCGTGCGGAGACCGAGCAGGGAGTGCCAGGAGCGACCGCTTCGGCATGCGCCTGGGTCGCGACCGAGTTGGTCTCGGCGCTGGCGATCGCGGTCCCCGCGAAACCGACGCCGGCCACGGCCACCAAGCCCACCACCGCGAGTCGGGCACGCTGCGACCGCCGACTTCGACGAGTGTCTTGTGTCGTCCTGTGGCGCATACCGCTCCTCATCGATTCGTGTCACGCACTGCTATGTGTAACGACGTTCGGCGCTCTCCCTAACGTCAGACGCCGAAGGCGAGCTCGGCGTTGTCACACTGGGGCGTTACATCGTCACGTCGTGTGCGCACGCTCGGTAGTGTTCGCCCGAAGTGCGTCGGCGCCCGTCCTCATCCGGGACGGTGCCCGTCGATCTCGATGCGCGCAGCGCTATCACTGCCAGAAGGATCGCTCCGCTGACGATGCCCGGATCGGCGATGTTGAAGACGGGAAGATGCTGCCGTCCGGGGAGAAGACGGCCAGCATGTCGACCACGTCGAGTGTGGCGACCGCAGTGATCTTGGTGATCACGTCGAGGCCAGCACGGCCGTGGCGATCCCGGCGAGGAAGCAGCACCGACCTGGGTCGGAGGACAGATGCCGGCGTCGCGCCCGTCGGCGTGTCGGTCGTCATGGACTCCTCGTTCTGTGCTGGGCTGCAATGAGTGGGGGCTCGCGATCTCGGTCGGCGATCCGGCGCCGGAGCGCCACGAGCACGGTTGCGGCCCCGAGGAGAGCGAGTCCGCCCTCCGTCCAGCCGCCCCACCGGGTCGCAACTGTCGCGTCGGTGCGGAGCGGAAGCTGCTCGACGAGGCTCGTCGTCGTGTACATGTCGGACGTGGTGATCAGCGAACCGTCCGGCCGGACGAGCGCACTGACGCCGCTCAGGGCTGCCACGGCGGTGGCCCGGCCGTGCTCGACTGCCCGCAGACGGGCCATCGCGAGGTGTTGGTAGGTCATCTCTCCGCGCCCGTACCAGGCGTTGTTGGTGGGAATCACGATCAGCCGGCCGCCACCGGCCACGCCCTCGCGCACGACCCAGTCGTATGCGGCCTCGTAGCAGATGCCGACTGCCACGCGTGTTCCTGCGATGTCGAGCACGGCTGGTTCGGTGCCCGGGGTCAGGTCGGCCAGTGCGGTGAAGGGGGTCAGATACTCCGAGAGCGGTCGTAAGGGAACCCGTTCTCCGAACGGAACGAGCTCCTGTTTGGCGTAGTGGTCGCCGGGGCCGCTCTCCGGGTTCCAGGTGACGATCGCGTTCTCGGTCTCTGTGCCGTCCGTGAGGTACGCCCCGATGAGGAACGGTGCGTCCACGGCGTCGACCGCGCGCGCCACCTCCTCGTCGGTGCCGGTGATCGAGGTCGAACTCTCCGGCCAGACGACGAGGTCCGGTCTGGGCACCTCACCGTCCCGGACCCGGTCCGCCATGGCCTCGGTCTCGGCCAGATGGTTGCGGCGAAGGGTCGGTCCGGCGTCGAACAGTCCCAGCCCGATCTCGGGGGCGTTTCCCTGGATGACGGCTACGGTCAGGTTGTCGTCGGGTGGAGTGACCGGTGACGGCGGCCACGAGGTCGTCGCCAGGAGCAGGACCACGACCGCCACCGCGGTGGGAAGGTTCTGCGGGCGGCCGCGAAGTGCGGCCAACAGCGCTCCGGCGGAGAACCCGGCCGCCACGACCGCGAGCGAGACCAGCGGGGCTCCGCCGATCGCCGCGAGCGTGAGGAACGGGGGCGGATTCTAGCCCCGGTGATTCACGTCGGTGCTGGTTGATCTTGGTCCTGGCCGGTTCGAACGTTCGTGGTGTGTGGGCATGCGGGATCCTCCGGCCTGCTGTTCTGCCGGGTGCTCCGTCCTGGTCGTCGCTGTGTGGGGTCGGGTCAGCCTGCTGGGACAGGCAGGGCGTGGAGCCGGCCGAACGCGGCCGCGAGCTCCTCGGCCCAGGGCCAGCTGCGCTGGATCCGGACACGGACCCGACGGCCACCCCGAGCAAGGCGGGCGGCGACGTGCAGCAGCCGGTAGCGCAGGGTCTTCGGTTCGGCCTTGGCCAGCTCGCCGTCGAGGAGCAGCTGCTGGGTGGAGGTGAGTAGGTCGACCGCGAGCATGGTGACGGTCAGCCACGCTTGGTTGATCGCGAAGTCGCGGGAGGGGAAGTGGCCCAGACCGGTGTCTTTGCCGGTGCGGATGCGGTCCTCGACTCGGGCGTGCGCGCGGTGGCGGGCGTCGAGGAAGGCCAGTTGCCCGGCGCGGGTGTCGGTGGCGAAGCAGGTGTAGCGCCACCCGTCCTGTTCTTCCATAAGGTCGAGCTGGGCGCCGGGGTGCGGGCGTTCGCGGCGCACGATTACCCGTGTCCCGTCCGGGTAGCTGGCCAATGCGGTGGCGGGTAGCAGCCCGGTGATCTCCGCGACCGCGGCACTGTCGCGGGGTTCGCCGTGGGTGTCGATCGCACCCGTCCAGATGCGTTTGCCCAGGGCGGTGATCGCGGCGCGTTCCCGGTCGGTGATCGACCAGCCGACGGAGAACTCGCAGGACACGCCCTGCTCACGCAGACCACGCAGGTGCGTCAGGAACGCACGCGTGCAACCGGCGGTGTCGGCCCGGATCAGGATCGGGTGCCCATGCCGGTAGCTGTCGGGGACCTGGGCGAGCGCGTCGTCGAGGACGGTGATGTGGTCGGCGGCGGTGTTCGCCCCGGCGTTGCCGCGGCGCAGCCGGCCGGCGAGGAACTCGCCGGTGTTGTCGCAGAACGCGAGCATGGGGTGGTAGCCGAACGAGCCCTTGAATGTGGGTGCGGCCTGCTCCTTCTCCGAATGCGCGATCACGATCGTCGCGTCCAGATCGATCACCAGTGTCTCGCCGAGGTCGCGGCCGGCGACCCGTGATGCCGGGAACGCGTGCCCGTGGGTCTCGGAATGCTGGGCCCACACCACCTCACGCGCCCGGGCCCGGGCTGCGGCTACTGAGGCCAGGAGCCGTTCGTCGAGGCGGTCGAGTAGCCGCCAGCAGGTCGAGTCCGATGCCACAGCACCGAACACCGCAGGCTGATCAGCCAGGACTGCAACGTCGGAGATCGTGGAAGCACCGTCGGCCACAGCGACGGCCATGTCGACCAGGACCCGACCGGGGTCGTGGCGGGTCCGCGGTCGGCGCAGCCCGCTCAGCACCTGCGCCAGCTCTGCGGGCAGCGTGGTCCGGTCGGCGACATCGGCCAGCAACCGGGACCCGATATGGGAGACCACCCCGTCTCCGTCGGCGGTGACGATGATCTTCGGACGTGTGGTTGTAGCCTGCACCTGGAAAGTGCCCCCTCGACCCGGCGGACGTAGCCCTCAGCAAGCTCTGTCCTACCCGGTCACGGGGCACTTTCTGCGTTCGGGTCCCTGATCAACCTTCAAGATCATGAAGAACCAGGGTCAAGATCATGAAGAACCAGGGCTAGTGATCGTTGCGAATGGTATCGGTGACCGCTCGTCGTTTCCAGCGGTCGATTTCTTGGGCAGGAGTGCGATCGTTCAAGCAGAGTCTGGGGCGATCATTGAGTTCTGCAGCGATCGCCTGCAGTTCTCGTTCTGTGGCCTTCCCAATGTCTGTCCCCTTCGGCAGGTACTGCCGAAGAAGTCCGTTCGTGTTCTCGTTCGTTCCTCGTTGCCAGGGTGAATGCGGGTCGGCGAAGTATATCTTCAGCCCGGTGTTGGATTCAACCTTGGTGTGCTGGAACATCTCGTTTCCCTGGTCCCAGGTCAACGTGCGACGCAGCCCCGCAGGAAGTGCCCGGAAAGTGTCGATGAGGCCGTTGGCGACAGCGGTCGCTGAATGGCCGAGTGGGAGAGCGACCAGGATCGTGAACCGGGTCTTCCGCTCGACTAGTGTGGCGACGGCGGTGCCTCGGGCAGACCCGTGGATCAGGTCGCCCTCCCAGTGGCCGATCTCGCGGCGGGAGTCGACACCAGCAGGACGGTCGTGGATCGATCGCATCGTCGTGCACTGCTTGAGTGCGCCGTCACGGGAGCGGCCGCGACCACGGCGTCGTCGGTAGGTCCGGCCCGTGCGCAGTAGCGGTGAACGCCGCTGGGTGATGGGACGGATGTGCCCGCCATACACCGCGTCGTAGATTGTCTCCGTACAGACGTGCCAGGCCGGACGGCCCGGGTAGCGGCGTCGCAGCCACCGGCTGATCTGGGCCGGCGACCACCGCTGGTCGAGCTTCGCCGCGACAGCATCGCGTAACGCGCCGTCGGTGGCGAGGCGACGCTGCTTCGGGCGCTTCCGTCGCAGATATGCCTGATTGTGCGCGTACCACGGCTGATAGGTGCCATCCTCCTTGCGGTTCTTCGCGATCTCTCGATACACGGACTGGTAGCTCTTCCCGGTCCGGCGGGCGATCCTCTTTACCGATTCCCCGGCTGTCAACCCTTCGGCGATCTCGATCCGGTCGTCCTGGTTCAGGTAACGACGACTGATTGGTCGGTCAATAAGGTGCACACGGCCAGCTTCGACGAACCAGACCGAGCCGCAGCTCAGCGACACGCCGACCTCTCGTGCTGCGACCGAGCCCCGGACCCCGGACCGGATCAGTTCGAAATAGCGGCGCTTGACCTCGACTGACATCTTGTTCGAGACGTATCTCGGCATACGAATCCTTCATCGTCGGGATTCGCAACGACTACTGGACTCCGCCGGGCCTTCGACCTGTCCGAATGCCACCCGCCCCCACGGGAAGCCGTTCAGCGGGATTCGACTCTGCAGCCACTCCTGTCCGACGAAGATCACAGCGCCCCACACGGGGGCGCCGCGGTAGCCGTGAGCCAGTGGGATGCAGGCGCAGCCGAGCGCGGTGAACAGGGCCATCAGCAGGGACAGGCCGACCCACGGGAACGGTCCGTAGTCCGAGCCGAGGAAGTCGTCGAGCCATACAAGGTGCGAGAGATAGAAGGCAGATCCGAACGCGAAGCCGACCGCAGCGGCTGCGCGGACGCGGATCTCCCCGAGGGCCTGCCACAGCAGCGCGAAGGCGACGACGGCCGTCCACCATGTCAGGTGTGGCGGGAACGCCAGGTGCAGCAGGCCGCCGGCCACGACCGCCACGGCGATCCGCACCGTGGTTCGTCCAGCGGCCCGCGCCCGGGACCCGGCCGGCCCGCCGAGGGTCCTGCTCGGTCCGGACGCCGCATTACGGGTGTCGTCGGTCATTGCTCACTTGAAGGAGGACCAGTTCTGTGTGATACCGCGATCGGCGGGTGCCGGTGGCCGGAGGCGTCGCCGACGGGTGCGCGCCGTCGCCGTCCCGGAGGTTTCCGAGGCCGGTGCAGGACCGTCGCAGCAGTCGCATCCGCTTCCGCAGCCGTCGCCCGATCCGGCCTGGTCCGTGCCGGCCCGCTCGCGGGCGACGGTGATCCCGGGTGCCGCCGTGTCCGGAGGCGGGGCGCAGCATGCGTCCTCGGATTCCGCAACCGCCTCGACGGTCACGTGATACGGACCGTCGGAGACGGGAGCCACCGTCAGGCCAGGGAGGGTCTTCATGCGGGCCGCGCGGACCGCGTTGAGGATGACCAGGACCTCGGCGACCTCGTGGACCACGACGACCACCGCGAGCCCGAGCACGCCGAAGGCGGCGAGTGGGATGAGCGCGCCGATGATCAGTAGCGAGAAGCCGACGTTCTGCAGCATGAGCCGCCACGCCCGCCGGGCGTGAGCGAGGTTCTGCGGTAGATGGCGCAGGTCCTCGCCCATGAGGGCGACATCGGCGGTCTCGATCGCGACGTCGGTACCCATCGCGCCCATGGCGATGCCGACGTCGGCGGTGGCCAGGGCGGGGGCGTCGTTGACGCCGTCGCCGACCATGGCGACCCGGCGGCCTCTCGAGATTTGCGGCAGCAGCGCCGCCTTGTCCTCGGGCTTGAGCTCGGCGTGCACGGTGTCGATGCCGGCCTGCTGTCCGAGAGTCCGTCCGGTTCGCTCGTTGTCGCCGGTCAGCATCGTGACCGTGATTCCCAGGTCACGGATCCGCCGGACCGCCTCGGGGGCCTCCGGGCGGAGCTCGTCGCGCACGGCGACCGCGCCCAGCAGCGCATCGTCGCGATCGAGGAGCACGACCGTGGCTCCCTGCTCCTGCAGCCGTGCCACGTCCCCGGCCAGCGGGCCGGCGCTGACCCAGCCGGGCTTGCCGAGCCGGAGGTCGACGCCGCCGCTGGTCCCGGTCAGGCCGTGCCCGAGGACTGCGGTGACGTCGTCAGCGGGCACGACGGTGATCCCCCGCGACGGTTCCTCGGCTGCGGCGAGGATCGCCCGGGCGAGCGGGTGCTCGCTGCGCGACTCCAGCGCCGCGGCGGTCGCCAGGACCTCGGTGCGGTCGTGGCCCGGTGCCGCGAGCACGTCGACGACCTCGGGCTTGTTGCGGGTCAGGGTCCCGGTCTTGTCCAGCGCGATGGCTCGGATCCGGCCGAGCTCTTCGAGGGCGGCACCGCCCTTGACCAGCGCGCCGTGCCGGCTGGAGGCGCCGATGGCAGCCACCACCGTCATCGGGACCGAGATAGCCAGCGCGCAGGGTGAGGCCGCGACCAGCACCACCAGCGCTCGTTCGATCCACACCGCCGGGTCGCCGAGCAGCGATCCGATCCCGGCGATGAGTGCGGCCAGCACCATGATCCCGGGGACCAGGGGCTTGGCGATCGTGTCCGCGAGGCGCTGGCCGGAGCCCTTGCGCTCCTGAGCCTCCTCGACGATGTGCACGATCCGCGCCAGCGAGCTGTCCGAGGCCAGGGCGGTGACCTCGACCTCGATCGCGCCGCCGCCGTTGATCGTGCCGGCGAACAGCTCGTCGCCCGGGCCCGCCTCGGCCGGGACCGACTCCCCGGTGATCGCGGAGGTGTCCAGGCTCGTCCGGCCGGTTTGGATGGTCCCGTCGGTCGCGGCTCGCTCGCCGGGACGCAGGATCAGCAAGTCGCCGACGACGAGCTCGTCGGGCGAGACTGTGACCTCGCGGCCGTCGCGCAACACTGAGGCGGTCGGCGGGACCAGGCCGAGCAGCGCGCGCAGGCTGCGGCGCGTTTTGGTGACGGCGTAGTGCTCGAGTCCTTCAGCGATCGAGAAGAGGATCGCGAGCAGTGCCGCCTCGGTGATCTGTCCCAGGGCGATCGCGCCGATCGCAGCGATCGTCATGAGCGTTCCGACGCCGATCCGACCGTGGCGCAGGTTGCGCAGCGTGCCCGGCACAAACGTCGACGCCGCGAGGACGGCTGCCACGAACTCGACGCCGAGGACCAGCTGCCATGGCCCGCCGGCTAGCGAATCGATCGACCATGCGACGGCGAGCAGGACCGCCGCCAGGGCGGCGAGCTGCAGCTCGCGCAGGTACCAGATCCGGACCGGGCCCTCGTCGGCCCCGGCCGGGCCGTGTTTCTCCTGAGTCTCCTCCGGGCCGCAGTACAGGTCAGACACGGGGCGCCTCCTGCTCGGCGTCGTCGAGGTCGTCATCGTGGGGGAGTAGTACCGGCAACAATGCCCGGCCCCGCTCGGAGAGCTGGTACATCACCATCCGGCCGTCCCGGCGGGACACGACGAGGCCCGCGGCGCGCAGCTGCCGGAGGTGGTGCGAGACCAGCGCCTCCGACGCGCCGACCACCCAGGCCGTGTCGCAGACGCACAGTTCGTCCCCGCCAAGCAGCGCCGTCGCGATCCGCAGCCGGGTCGGGTCGCCGAGCGCGCGCGCATGCCCGGAGGCCTCGTCGAGGTGCCGCAGGTCCGGCAGCGTCGCCCGGATCCGCTCGGCGTACGGCAGATCCAGGCAGAGCAGGTCGCACTCATCCGTTGCCACGAGAACCATACTAACGTTCATTCGTATGTTTGGTCGACCGTGTCGGAGGAGTGCGCGCTCAGATGGGCGGCCAGCCGAGTCGGGCATACGCGGCGAGCGCACCGGCCATGAGGGAGGTCCAGGCGCCACTGATCATGAGAACGCCGGTGGCCGTCAGGACGAGGCCGCCCACGATCTCGATCCGCTGGCTGTTGCGACGCAGCCAACCGAGCCGTTCGCGCCCGCTGTGTACCGCTCGCGCCAGCAGCAGGAACGGCACACCGAGGCCGAGGGTGTACCCGCTGAGCAGCACGACTCCGGCGCCGAGCTCGCCGGACGAGGCGGCGATGGTGAGGATCGTGGCCAGGACCGGTCCGACGCAGGGCGTCCAGCCGAACGCGAACGCCGCGCCGAGCCCGAACGAGCTCACCGGGCCGTCGCCGAAGCGGCGTAGGCCGGGCCGGAACTCCCGGTCGAGAACCGGCACCCGCAGAAGGCCGGTCATGGCCAGTCCGAGAACGACGACAAGCACGCCCCCGATGCGGGTGACGGTGTCGAGATGCTGACGCAGCAGGAAACCGACCGTGGACGCCGTCAGCCCCATCGTCACGAACACGGCCGCGAAGCCGGTGACGAACAGGATCGCGCCCAGGCCGGGACGGCGGGATGCCGCCTGCGAACGACGCTCCTCCAGCCGGGACACGTACGAGACGTAGCCGGGCAGGAGCGGCAGGACGCACGGCGAGCTGAACGAGACGACTCCGGCGACGATCGCCAGGGCAACGAGTCCGAACAGCTCCATGGGATGTCCTTCGTCGCGAGGTGGGGACGGCGGCGAGTCTGCGGGCGGGCAGGCAGGCGACCGGTGCAGTCGCCGAGCCCTGCAGTTGTACTCTACGAACCGTAGAACGTCGGAGGTGAGGGGTTGATGACCCGGTCAGCGGACGCTCCCGCGGCACCGGACACCGTCGTGTACGACCTGGCCGTGGGCGGGATGACGTGCGCGGCGTGCGTGGGTCGTGTCGAGCGCAAGCTCGGTCGGATCGACGGCGTGCGTGCCGCCGTGAATCTGGCGACCGAGCGGGCCCGGGTGGAAGCCCCGGCCGAGCTGGAGCCGCAGGTACTCCTCGACGCCGTCGAGCGGGCCGGGTACTCGGCGCGGTTGCTGTCTGACACCGGGGAGACGAGCGCGGACACCGGGGAGCTGCGGCTGCGTGACCTGCGCCGGCGCCTGGCAGTGGCCGCGGTCCTGGCGATGCCGCTGGCCGATCTGTCCCTTGCTCTGTCGCTGTTCCCGGAACTTCGCTTCCCGGGCTGGGAGTGGGTCTTCCTCGGGTTGGCCCTGCCCATGGTGTTGTGGTGTGCCTGGCCGTTCCACCGGGGTGCGTGGACTGCGCTGCGTCACGGCGGCGCGACGATGGACACGCTGGTCTCGGTCGGGACCCTGGCCGCCACCGTCTGGTCGATCTGGATCATGCTGCGCGGCGGTGCGGCACAGCCGGGCTTCGGGACCGGGTGGGCCGCATTGACCCGCACCGACGATGTGCTCTACCTCGACGTCGCCGCCGTCGTCATCACCTTCGTGCTGGCCGGGCGCTACTTCGAGGCCCGCGCCAAGCGGTCCGCAGGTGGGGCGCTGCGGGCACTTCTGGACTGGGGGGCCCGGGATGTCGAGGTACTCGTCGAGGGCACCCCGATCCGCAGGCCGGTGGACGATCTGCAGGTGGGGGACCGGTTCACCGCCCGTCCAGGTGAGAAGATCGCCACCGATGCGACCGTCGTGCAGGGCCGGTCCGCGCTCGACACCAGCGTCGTGACCGGGGAGTCGGTGCCGCGCGAGGTTGCCGCCGGCGACGCCGTCGTCGGCGGCACGGTCAACACCGCTGGATTCCTCGTCCTGTCCGCGACCCGTGTGGGAGCCGAGACGCGGATGGCGCGGATGGCGCAGCTTGTCGAGCAGGCCCAGGAGGGCAAGGCAGGTGCGCAGCGGCTCGCCGACCGGATCTCCGCGGTGTTCGTCCCAGCCGTGCTGGTACTAGTGCCTCGTCAGGAAACGTTGGGGGCGTAACCGGCCAGCTTGATCGACTGGGCCGGCGAGCGCGAGGCTGTCGCTGGAGGTGGGCGATGGCTCGACAGCCTGAGGTGTTCGTCCGGGAGTTGGACCCGGCCGACGCGGAGCGTCTGGTGAAGATCACCAGGACTGCGCGGGACCGGGTCCGACTGCGCCGGGCGGGGATCGTGCTGGCCTCGGTGCAGGGCCGCAGCGCCACCGAGGCGGCGGCGATGTTCGCCGCCACGGCCCAGTACGCGCGGGAGGTGATCCACGCGTTCAACGAGAAGGGGTTCGCCGGGCTGGACCCAAAATGGAGCGGGGGCCGACCCCGTAGGTTCGGCCCCGATGCCCGCGAGCTGATCTGCCGGGTCGCCCGCACCCCGCCGCAGGACCTCAAGTTGCCGTTCACCACGTGGAGCCTGACCAAGCTGGTCGCCCACCTGCGCGAGCGGCATCGGATCGTGGGGAGCACCGAGACCGTGCGTCAGGTCCTGCGCGATGCCGGTGTGCGCTGGCAGGCCACCAAGACCTGGAAGACCAGTCGGGACCCGGAGTTCACCGTGAAGATGAACCGGATCCTGGAGCTCTATGACCAGGCCGCAGCCGGGCAGATCCCCGACGGTGGGCGCGTTATCTGCGTCGATGAGTTCGGGCCGCTGAACCTGCAGCCCCGACCAGGGCGGGGATGGTTCCCCAGCGGGCGACCAGCGCGGCTGCGCGCGACCTACAACCGCGTCGGCGGGGTGCGGCACATGTTCGGGGCACTGGACCTGGCCTCGGGCCAGATGTTCTACCGGTTCCGGGACCCGAAGCGCTGGCAGGAGTTCCTCGCCTTCCTCAAGCAGCTGCGTGCCCGGTTCCCGACCGGACGGCTGCATGTCGTGTGCGACAACTTCTCCCCGCACCGCAAGGCTCAGGTCGCCGACTGGTGCGCCGGCCACGACGTCGAGTTGGTGTTCACCCCGACCAACGCCTCGTGGTTGAACTGGATCGAGTGCGAGTTCACGGCGCTGCGCTACTTCACCCTCGACGGCAGCGACTACCCCTCCCACACCGCCCAAGAAGCCTCGATCGCCGGCTACATCCGGTGGGCCAACAGACACGCGACCCCGAAACGGCACTTCGCCCCCGAGTCCAAGATCCGCAGACCGGATTACCTACCGAACGTTGCCTGACGAGGCACTAGGTACAGCTCGGCCGGACGGCCACGACCCACCACTCCCCCACCACGGGCCACGCCGCAACGGTCGCCGGCATCGGCAGCCACGAGGCCGTCGCCGGCCCTCTCCACCTTCGTCCGCTGCTGCCCATCCTGCTCAGATCAGGCGGCCGCTCGCGGGCATCGACAATCAGGAGCAGCACTCATGCACGACGACTCTGGCCGCTTCCACTGGATACGAGACACCGTGCTCACGGCCCTGCAGAGCGATTCACTGCTGAACGGGCAAGGTCGTCAGCAGGTTCTCAGCCGGGCAGGTCGCACATCGACGCCCCAGACGACGTCACTGCTGGTGACCTGGACCGGTGCTCCCGGCTTCAGCCCCGACATGCTTATCGACCGGTTCCTCCTCAGCCTCCACGACACCGGCATGCCAACCGGCTCCCCCGGGTCTCGACACGTCCTCGACCACGCCACCGCCGTCCTCCGCGGCGCGCTCACCGCGGACAACGGCATCACGTTCTCCGTGGTACGCACGGGCCGCTGGCAGGAGCAATCCGCCGTCGTCGAGCACGGCCTCGAGCTCGTCGCGTTCGAAGCTCGAGTGCCCCGCACGGAACTCGACTACCGGCCACCAGCCGGGAGAGCCGTCCCTGCTACGCCAGGCCCGACCGCCGGTGCTGGAACCGATCCGGCCCATCTCGGCTTGGCCGACCGGTCTGCGCTGGTCAGGGACGAAGTCTCGCAACGCGAATCCGTCGCGCCGCCGGTGTCGAGCAGCAAAAGTGGACGACTGGGGTCTGAGCATCGCGCGGCGGGCCTGCTGCGCCAGCGTACCGGTTATACCAACGCGGCCGATCCGCGAGGTGCATCGTGACCGAAACACAGCGACTCCCGGCCATGTGCGGAGAGGCGCTCGGCCGATGGCGACGGGCTACGGCAGGCACCCAGCAGCAACGATCGCGACTCCAGGTTCGCCGGCGCGCAGACGGCCGCATCGTGCGGCCCGTCCGATTCCGCGGCGACACGTACTACCAGGTTCTGCGCGGAGCCGATATGTCCGGAGCCAGCGGGTCTCGCCAGTACCCGTGATCGGACCACCGCACTGGGGAACTCAGCTCATCCTTTAGATGGGCGGGGTGAACCCGGCGATCGAGACCTGCAACTTCACCAGCCACTGTGCCCACAACCCGGACACCAGGAGCACCCCGACCGTGACGAGCAGCGCACCCCCGACGACCTGGACCGCCCGGGTGTGGCGGCGCAGCCAACTCAGCGCGCCAACGGCGCGGGTGGCACCGAGCGCGATGAGCACGAACGGGATCCCCAGCCCGGCACAGTAAGCGAGGATCAGGACGATCCCGCGAAACGAGCCGCCCCCGGTCCCGGCGGCGACGGCAACGACCCCTGCCAGGGTTGGGCCGATGCAGGGCACCCAGCCGAGCCCGAATACCGCACCGAGCAGCGGCGCCCCGGCCAGCCCGGCCCGCGGCGCCCAGTGCGCGCGGTACTCGCGCTGCAGCGCCGGGATCAGCCCGGCGAACGCCAGCCCCATCACGATCATCACGACACCGCCGATGCGCTGCAGCACGGCCTCGTTGTCGATCAGTACATCGGACAGCCAGACCACACCGACCATGACGATGGTGAACACGGTGGTGAAGCCCGCGATGAACAGTGCGACCGCGCCGACAACACGCCAGCGGCGGTCGACCGCTCGTGTTCTAGGTGAGCTCGCCGTGTCCTTGGCCGACGGCCAGGGCGGGTCGCCGGCGGCGGCCCGGGCAGCGCCCGGGTCGGCGAGCACCGGTACGGTCTCGGCGTCGGTATTTGTGCGCCGGGCGGCTGCGCGGGCACGAGCCTCGGCCGAGGTCACCGGCGGTGATTGCGCACCCACCAGCCCGGCCAGATAGGCGAGATAGCCGGGAACCAGTGGCACGACGCATGGCGATGCGAAGCTGACCAGCCCCGCCGCCACCGAGACCAGGGCCGCGAGCACCAGCGGCCCCGACATCGCGAGAGTTGTGGTCGCACCCATCCCTCACACGCTCCACCAGTACGCGGGAGCGGTCTCAGCGTCCACGGTCTGTCCCCGCTTCGTCGGTCAGCTTGGCGATCAGCGGCAGCAAGTCCGAGCTCGACACCGGGGTCAGGAACACCGCCGCCACCCGAGCCTCGCGGTCCAGCACGATCGTCGAGGGCACCACGTTGCGCGGATACCCGTCGAGCCGTGCCAGGCTGCGGCCCGAGAAGTCATAGATCGAGTCGTAGGTCAGCCCCCGGTCGGTCTTGAAGTCCAGCGCAGCCTGCCGGTCGTCGCGAACATCGATGCCGAGTACGACGGCATCGCCACGCGTGGCGTCCTGCACCGCCTGCAGCTCGGGCGCCTCCACCCGGCACGGGCCACACCACGAACCCCAGATGTTGATCACGCGAACGCTGCCGGGGAAGTCCCCGATACCGACGTCGGTGCCCGGGTTCATCAGACTCTCGCCGCGTAGGTCGGTGATCCGCTGACGGCTCTCGGGCGGGTCGTAGGCAATCCGCGACTGTCCGCCGGGTGCCACGAACTGAAACTCCTGTCCCGGCCCCGACCCGGCCTCGTCCCGGCCAACTCCACAGCCGGTCGACAGCAAGACCGCCATGACCGCCATGACCGCAACCGCTGCACCAGCGGGGCGCGCCTGGCGCCGGTGCATGCGCCCAACACCGCGCTGGCGGGACAACCTTCGGTACGCCGCCACCCCGCTCTCCTCCCCCTCCGCAATCCGCGTCTCCTACGCTCCGTAGAAGATAGCTCATCGGTTGACCACCCCGAAGACCGGGACCCGGGTCGACCCCTACACCGAGCGGCTCAACCGCGAGATCCGGCGCAGCACCGAGGTGGTCAGGATCTTCCTGCGACTCGATCATTCAGCTCGTCGGCGCCGTGCTCGCTGAGTAGCACGACGAGTGGATCGAAGGCCGCCGCCATCTCGGCCCTGACGTGCTGGTCCGAGCGCGCGCCGCCACCGACTCCGCCCCGAATAACGATCAGCGCATTGGCGCCTCGTACGGCACGGTTTGCCGTGCGACCACGTCCGCAACCGGTGAGACGATCACAAGGGGGTCTGGTTTCCCTCGATCGAGCCGACGCGCCCATTGGAGCCAGCATCGCGATGACCTGTCGACCCGGCCTCGGCCTCGTGCGTCCCGCAACGATCGCTCTCGTCGCGCTCGTCCTGCTTGCCGCCTGCGCCAGCACCCCGACAGCCCGTGAGGCCGCAGCATCGAGCGCTGCCACCGTCTCCACCGGCGCTGCGGCGTCCCCGGTGCGGCTCGTCGATGCCGCACAGTTCGCTGAACTGGTGGACAGAGACGGCGTCGTGGTCGTCAACGTGCACACGCCCGACGCCGGCTCCATCGCCGGCACCGACGCCTCGATCCCGTTCGACCAGATCGGCGAGCGGGTCGCGGAGCTGCCGGCAGATCGAGTCGCTGCGCTGGCCGTGTACTGCCGGACCGGAACGATGAGCGCGGCCGCTGCGACGACCCCGGCCAAGCTCGGCTACCGCAACCTCACCGACCTGACCGGCGGGATGCAAGCCTGGCGGGACGCAGGCCACCCACTCCTGGCAGCCGGCTCGTGACGAACCGAGACCGGTTTCCACGCCAGCCTGCGCCGCACTCTCCAGCGTCAGGACACGAGAGGGCATCAGGCACAGAATCGACGCCACGGAGCGGGCGGGGCCGGCTCGGTCTCCGGGCGAGCTTCGTCGTGGCGATCGCGGCCGGCGCCGCCTTCGCGGCAGCAGCTCCACCTCGAGGCTGGTGGCCACTGGTACCACTCGGTGTCGCGATGTGGGTTCTGGCGCTTCGAGGTCGCACGCTGCGCCAGCGCGCCGGCATCGGCGCGGCGACCGGTCTGGTGTGGTTCAGCTCGTCGCTGTACTGGTTGTCCGACTTCACGGTGGCCGGCTATCTGGCCGTCACGGTTGTCGAGACGGCGTTGCTCGTCGCGGTGGCCTGCGTCGTGCCGGGATCGACGCCGGGACGCCCATGGCACGGGTGGTGGGCGGTGCCGGCGTTGCTGATGTTGCTCGACGCCGCCCAGACTGCGTTCCCCTTCGGCGGATTCCCGCTCCCTGCGCTGGTGCTCAGCCAGCTCGACGGACCGTTTGCCGATGCGGCCCCCGTGGGTGGGTCACTATTGGTCACCGGGCTCGCTGCCGCTGCAGGGATCGGGCTCGCGGCCACAATCACCGCCACCGGTCGACAGCGGGTCGTCGTACTCGCCGCGACCCTTGCCGGAAGTGTCGCCATCCCACCGGTCGGGGCCGCCGTCGCCGCCGCCACGACCACCGCCACAGGCCGGCTGGACACCGCGATCGTGCAGGGCGGAGGTCCGCGGGGGCTGCGGGCGGTCTTCACCGATCCGCAGGACGCCACCGACCGGCACCTGGCTGTTGCCCGCGACATCACCGCATCTCCCGACCTCGTGTTGTTCCCGGAGAACGTGATCACCTCCCGCGGGCCAGCGATCGGTGGACCGAACGACCGAGCCGTTGCCGAGCTGGCTCGGCGGCTCGCCGCCCCGGTCATCGCCGGTGTGACCGAGACGCAGGGCAGCGGGTTCCGCAATGCTGCGCTGCTGTGGGACGCCCGTGGCCAGCAGACCGGGCGCTACGAGAAGGAACATCGCGTGCCGTTCGGCGAGTACATCCCCGGTCGAGCCTTGCTGGAGAAGATCACCGATCTGACGGCGTTGGTCCCCCGAGACGCCATCGTGGGCGACGGCACGGCGGCTCTCGACGTCGCCGGGCGCAGGCTCGGAGTCGTCATCTCCTACGAGGTGCTGTTCGCTGACCGGGTTCGGGAAGCGGTCCGTGCCGGTGGCGAACTGGTCCTGGTCCCGACCAGTGCCTCGTCGTTTGCCACCGACGAGGTCCCCTCGATCGAGGTCGCCGCGGCACGGCTGCGCGCGCTGGAAAGCCGACGCAGCGTCGTCCAAGCCGCACCCACTGGCTACTCGGCCGTTGTCGACCCCGACGGGACAGTTCGCGCACTGTCGCCCCTCGGTGATCCGGCGCTGCTGCGCGAGCCCGTCACGTTGCGCACCGGCCTCACCCCGTACACCCGTCTCGGCGACGGCCCCTACATCATTCTCGCGGCCGCCGCCCTCGCCGGCGCTTGGCTGTCCGCGGCCCGACGTGGCGGACGCATCGTCGGATCCCCGCGCCCCGCAGAAAGGTAATCCTCCATCCCATGGTCAACAGATCGCCCGCACACCGCACAGGTCTGCCCCAGCGCAGAGTCCGACCGCGCCGGGCCCCTGCCCTCCTCGCCGCCGGCACCGCCCTCGTGCTCGCCGGCTGTGGTGCAGGGAGTGCGTCCGACACCTCGCACACCGCCGCCAACACCACCACCGCAGATCTTTTCGCCCCGGTCGGGCACGTACATGGAGTCGGCGTCGACCCTGCGGGCGGCAGCGTGGTCGTTGCCGGGCACTACGGGCTGTTCGCCCTCGCCCCCGACGGGACACTGGTTCCGCGCCAGGACCCGGGGGCCGCGGGCCCGGACCTCATGGGGTTCACCGTCGCCGGGCCCCGCACCTTCCTCGCCAGCGGCCACCCCGCCCCCCACGACGCCGGCACCCCGAACCCTCTCGGGCTCGTCCGCAGCACCGATGCGGGCACCACGTGGGAACCGGTGAGCCTGCAGGGCCACGTCGACTTCCATGCTCTCGACGCCGCCGGCACCTCGGTTGTCGGGCTCGACGCCACCCGCGGCCTGCTGATGGTCAGTAGCGACGGCGGTCGTACCTGGCAGGACCGCGCCGCGCTGGATGCCCTCGACATCGCCGTGGACCCCTCCGACGGGGCCCGGGTGCTGGCCACGACCGAGAACGGGGTGGCCGCCAGCCAGGACGGTGGCTCCACCTTCGGCGCCGTCACCGGTGGCCCGCTGTTGGCTTTCGTGTCGTGGGCGGGCGACGGCGCAGTGTACGGGATCGGGCCGGACGGAACGGTGCACGCCAGCACCGACCGGGGCGCGACCTGGCAACGGCGTGCCGGTACCGAGAGCCCGCCGCAGGCCATCACCGCCGAGCCCGACGGCCGGTTGACGATCGTCACCAATGACGGGATCCACCGGTCGACCGACGGCGGCGCCACGCTGGCGCGCATCGCCTGAGAAGTGGGTCGGCTAGCGGCGGAACGACACGTGAATGTGATCGTAGTGCCCGCCCACCGGGTCGGCGGGGTCGTACACCCCACCGCCGGTGTAGTCGCTCCACTGACCGGGGCCGGCCTGGGGCCGTAGCCAGATCTGGCCGTGCCAGATGATGTAGGAGACGTCGAGGGCGACGGCGTTGCGCCGGAACCACTCGGCGATCACCCAGCCGTCGTCGACGTCGCGGCCGGAGGCGAAGCTGCCGGCGGGTCCGGGGAACAGGTCGCACCCCTTCCCGAGGGGGTGATCGCTGGTCGGGTTCGCCGGGCGGTCGGCGAAGCAGCGTGTCGAGGTCAGGTACGTGGTCTCGCTGAGCGCGCCGAAGGCGGTCCGCACCTGCTCCAGTGCGAACCGCGTCGTGGGGGTCACACAGCCCCGGGTGGTGGGGTCGTCCTCGGTGCAGCCGGGTGGGCGCGGCCGCGGGTCATCGCCGATCACCGCACTCGAGGGGTCGGCACATCTGCCGCCGTCCGCGGTCGTGCTTTCCCCAGTGGTTCGCGCCGCCCCGTCACCGACCTCGGTGAGCACGCTCGCGGCGGTGTCCTCCCATTTGGCGTAGGCGGTCGGGAACGCCGAGCGTTGGACCGCCTGGGCGGCCTCCCACAGCTCCATGTCGGCCCATCCGGGGATCTGCAGCAGGCGGTCGTAGAAGATCGCGGCCGAGTAGCGGGGATCGGTGACCTGCTCGGCCGAGCCCCAGCCCATCGACGGGCGTTGCTGGAACAGCCCGAGCGAGTCACGGTCGCCGTAGTCGAGGTTGCGCAGGCCGGACTCCTGCAGTGCGGTGGCCACGGCGATCCACACAGCCCGCTCCGGGACCGCGCGGTCCCGGCCCACCGCGACGATGGTTGCGGCGTTGGCCCGTTGCTCGGCGCCGAGTCCGCTGGGGCCGGTCGCGGAGATGGGCACGGCCGCTGCCGAGGGCAGGCACCCCGGCCTGATCGCTACCGGGGTGAGGAAGTGCCCCATCGTGATCCGGACCAGCACCAGCCCTGCGGCGAGGACCCCCACGACGACACCGAGGGCGAGCAGCCGAGCCCCCAGCCGCCGCAGCGCCACGGCGGCGTGTCCGACGCCGTTCACGGCCCCATAACGGGCGCGCCGCCTGGTGGTCGTCGCGGACGGCTGGGCTGGTCTGCTCGTGCGGGGGTCACCATCGTCGGGCGACCCCGGGCAGGTCGGCCAGCGGCCGCGTCGTCTCCACCGGCGTGGGAGCCGGCGGCCGCTGGGCGACACCGATGGCCGGTAGCGGGCGGGTCGGACTGTCGTCGTGCTGGCCGACCGCCCACAGGGGGGTGGTCGGGGGGTTGCCATCCGATTCGCTCTGCGCTGCTCGGGTGTCCTCGGCGGGGGCGGTGAGCAGTCCGCGCCGATACAGCACCGCGAGGGCGAACCCGCACAGCAGCCCGATGACCAGCAACACCAACCACGGCGCGTAGGAGGCGCCGAGCGAGCGGGCCAGGTCGATCGCCCAGCCCGTCCCCGCGTTGCCGAGCAGGATCCCGACCCCGCACACGGTGTTGTAGAAGCCGTAGTGGGTGGCGACGAGCCGGTTGCGGGCGAGCCCGACGATGGTGTCCATCTCGAACGGCAGCACCACGGCGGTCCCGATCGCGAGCAGCGCCGCGGTCGACAGCAACGCTGTCACACCCAGCACCGTCGCGGTCATCGCGCTGACATCGGGCAGCGCGACCAGCAGCCCGTCGGCGGCAAGCAGCGGCACGAAGGCCACGCCGAGCACGACCAGGCCCCGGCTCAGCGAGCCCGCCGGCCCCCACCGCGCACGACACCAGGCGGTGACCTTCATCTGGGCGGCGATCGTGACCCCACCGGACACGACATACAACGCCGTCACCAACGCTGTGCCCAGGTTCCCGTCGCCGGCCAGGGTGCGGGCGTGCAGTGGCAGCGCCAGATACACCTGATACGAAAGGACGTAGGTGCCGATCATCGCGACCGAGAAGGGCAGGAAGCCCCGGGTCGTGGCGACGTCGCGCCACTGCGCGAGGACCGGGCGCCGATCGGCGTCGCCGCCGCCGTCACCGCGGCGGGCGGGCAGGGCCCGGATCTGCAGCACCGTGAGCACGGCGAACACGGCGGCGGCGACCAGGCAGGTCACGGCGAAGCCGATGCCGGTCAGTGCCAGTCCGACGATCGGGCCGATCAGGATGCCCGCCTGGTAGAAGATGCTGAACAGGGCGAACGCCTCGACGCGCCGCTCACCGGTGTCATGGGCGATGTAGGCGCGTACGGCCGGGTTGAACAGCGCCCCGGCGAATCCGGTCGCGGCCGAGGCCACGACCAGGGCCGCGACGTTGTCGACCAGGCCGATCAGCGCGAATCCGCCGGTGCGCAGGGCGCAGCCGGCCACGATCATCGGCTTGTAGCCGAACCGGTCGGCCAGGCTGCCCCCGACCAGGAACATGCCCTGCTGGGAGAAGTTCCGTACCCCGAGGATCACCCCGACCATCAGCACCGAGAGCCCGAGCCCCTGGGACAGATGATCGGCCAGGTACGGGATGAGCATGTAGAAGCCGAGGTTGATGGTCAGCTGGTTGAGCAGTAGCAGCTGGACCGGCCGGTCGAACGACCGGTATCTGTCGAGTATCCGCATCAGCTCTCGCGTCCTGCAGGCCGGAGCACGGTGCCACAGCGGGTCCAGCGGTGGACCTCGACGGCATCGGGCCGGTCGATCTCGTCCGGGTCGTGCAGCGCAGGGGCACCCACGGTGATCCCCTGCGCCGCGCAGAACTCGTCGTTGTAGACGGTGTCGAAGTAGCGCTGCGGCCCGTCGGGGAAGATCGCGGCGATCCGGGTGCCTTCCGGCCGGGTCCGGGCCAGCCAGCCGGCGACCGTGCCAACGGCGCCGACGCTCCAGCCCCCGCTGGAGTAGCTGGCGCTGGCCATTGCCCGGCACGCCGAGACTGCCTCGTCCGCACCGACCCAGTGCACTTCGCTGAAGATGCTGTGGTCGACGTTGCGGGGATGGATGCTCGAGCCGAGCCCCCGCATCAGGCGCGGTCGCGCGGGCTGCCCGAAGATCGTCGACCCGACCGTGTCGACCCCGACGACCTCCAGGTCGGGCAGGTGCTGGTGGAGTGCGCGGGAGATACCTGCCGAGTGGCCTCCGGTGCCGACCGAGCAGACGAGCACATCGATGTCTCCGAGCTGGGCGTGCAGTTCGTCGGCGAGCGGGGCGTAAGCGCTCACGTTGTCGGGGTTGTTGTACTGGTCAGGGCACCACGAGCCGGGATGCTGCTCGAGCACCTCGACGACGCGGTCGCGGCGGGCCTGCTGCCACCCACCGCACGTTGCCGGGCTCGGCACGGTCACCACGTCGGCACCGTAGGCACGCAGGAGCCGGAACATCAGCGGTTCCATCCCCGGGTCCGACACCAGCGTGACCGGGTGCCCGAACGCGATCCCGGCCAGGGCGAGACCGAGACCGAGGGTGCCGCTGGTGGACTCGACGATCCGCCCGCCCGGCTCGAGATCACCGCGTTGCCGGGCCTGCTCGACCATGTGCAGGGCTGGGCGGTCCTTGATCCCGCCGGGATTGCTGCCTTCCAGCTTGGCCCAGAACCCCCGCCCGGCAGAGGCGAACGGCGCGTCGATCCACACCGTCGGGGTGGAGCCGACGACGTCGGTCAGATGGAAGCACCGTCGCGCAGCGACGCCGGGAGCATCGGCGGGAAGAGTCGTGAAAGGAGTGGACATGACAGACAGACCTCATTCGGGCGCGGGCATGTGCCGCACCACCAGGGAGCGATGTAGGGGCGCGAGAAACGACGACCGGGATCTGGTCCCCAGTCGCCTAAGGCCTCTACGTCCGCGAGATCTGTGCCAGGACTAAGTGGTGACGCCCACCTTCTGCTCGCGCGGGCGTGGTCTTGGCTGCGCGGTGTATCCGCGGCGGTACCCGCATCGCGGCGGCTACGCCGACCTCGACGCCCGCTGCGGCGAAGACGTCCGGTGGGACGGGGCGGTCAGCGCGAGCAGTGAGAGTCGACTCGTCGTGGGCTCCGTCCTGATGGCACGCAGGAGCATCAGGATGCGAATGCGGAGCGGTGGGGCCCTCGGCACCGATCCCGTCTCGGTGGTCGGCCGACTGGTCGGCCGCGCCGCCCGCGACCGCCTGCGACCCTGCCTGCTGCCCCGAAGATCCACCGGCGACGAGCTCAGGGGCGTAGGACGTGTCCGGCGAGAGCAGGTGCAGCCCACAGATCAGCACGCCCATCGACAGGGCGAGGAGTGCCACGGCGCGGCGGACACCGGGTCTTGGCACCCGTTGCCCCAGCACACCGACGAGGTTGCTCACAGTAGCCGAACCGTACCAGCGTCATCGGCAGGCCCGTCCGTGCATCCCAGCGTTGGTGCGTCATCACACAACACGTGCTCGACGTCCTATCGGACGCGGGCTCGGGACACGACCATGGACGTCTCCACCAAAAACTGCAGGTCAGTACGGCGAGAGCATGCGACGTCTCCGGTGTGGCCGCCTGCCGGTCGACGACCCACGGTGAATGGCTGACCTCGGGGCCGCGACACGAGGAAGACCCCCATCCGTGAATTCAGCGCCCGTTACGGCGAAAGATCGTCACTGCGCGTATACCGGTCGCCGGCTATGGCTTCGTCTGTCCCATCGTCCTGATGGCTCATGCTGCACCCGCTGGACGGCCTGGTCTGGCGACGCCCACCGACCACTTCGGCAAGGTCAGATGATCGTGAGTAGCTCGAGTGGTCGGAGGGCGTCACGGGTGTGATGCCGTAGCTCGGCGGCGATGTCGGTGGCGACGGCCAGGCGGTGCAGGCTGATCACCAGGTTCCGTAGCGAGGCCATGACCTGCAGCCCTGCGCCGGTGCGGATCTGGGAGCGGTCTTCGACGACCGCAGGTCAGGCGAATCGCCGCAGCGTGGCCCCACCGTCAACGCAGCTGCGTTGTCGCTGTGACATGCGTGAACCCACCGTCGGTGAAGCGCTCGACACCGGTGTCTGTCACCACCGTCAGCCGGCCTCCGGGCTCGGCACTGATCGCTTGCGCTTGCAGTGGGCTCGCGGTGTCGCCACGACGTTGCCAGGTCACGGCCCGGTCCGCGCTGGCATCTGGCGTTCCCTCCGGCGCGATCCCGTACACGCTGCCGTCGCCAGCCATGCCAGGTAGGTCAGTAGCCGGGCTCCCGGCGACGCTGGTGACGGTGGCGCCGCCGTCATGGCTGGCGATCACCCCGGCAAGACAGAGGCGGGGCGTACTCGAGCCCTACCGAGCTTAAGGTTCATGTGGTCGACGGGACGTCGAGTCACTCACCAGCACGGGTGGTCTCTCGTCAGCCGGGGGCGGACGTAGTCCGGGTATCGCAGTGGGCTCGGCGGTCGAGCCGTGAGCAGGATGTCGGGCCGACGTGGGCTGCATAGTCATCGACGCTCGCAACGTGGCGCGCGCCGGTCGGCCGGGGTTGTGCGGGCAGACAGCGCTTGCATCGCGCACCCGAGCAGGCAGCGCAGCACCGCACGGCCGGGCTCGGACGTGGCGGCCGCGACCACCGTAGACCACGGACCTCGGGCGGCGGATTCGCTTGCGCTCTTCGCCATCGAACAGCCTCCATCGTCGATACGGGCAGGGGGTATACCCATCCCACGGTACATACCCCCCACCCGTATCGGCCAGGGTGAGTGCGGATTGCTGTTGCCGTCGTCGCCCGTGGCCGGCCGACGGTCAGCCGAGCAGCTGGCGCATCTGGCCGATCTCGGCCTGCTGGGCGTCGATGATCTGCTGGGCCAGTGCCGTCGCCTCGGGATTGATCCCGTCGGCGAGTTCGGTCTGGGCCATCTGCACCGCCCCCTCGTGGTGGGCGATCATCATCTCGAGGAACATGCGGTCGAAGTCGGCGCCGGTGGCCTGCTCGAGCTGGCGCATCTGGTCAGGCGTCATCATCCCGGCCATCTCGCCGTGATCCATTCCTTCCTGTCCCATGTCGCCGTGGTCCATCCCGGGCATGCCGCCGTGGTCCATCCCGGGCATGCCGCCGTGGTCCATTCCGGGCATACCACCGGATGTGGGCGCGCCCCAGGTGGTGAGGAAGGCCTGCATCTGGGCGATCTCCGGGCCTTGGGCCTGTTCGATCTCGGTGGCGAGGCTGCGGACGTCGTCGCTACCGGCGCGGTCGGCGGCCAGCGTCGACATCTCCACGGCCTGCTGGTGGTGCGGGATCATGCCTTGGGCGAAGGCGATGTCGGCTTCGTTGTGCTCGGCCGAGACCGCCGCGCTGGGAGCGGCGGCGCTGGTCGGGGCGGGGGCAGGGTTGGCGGGCGCGGCGCTGCCGGCGGGCTCTGCGCCGCCGCAGGCGGACAGGACGAGGGCAGCGGTCAGTGTCGTGGCAACGGTGGCCACGTTGGTGATCTTCATGTGTGGTTCTGGCTCTCCGTATCGCAAACGGGTGATCGGGGCGGATCCGGCGCTCTGCCGCGCCGGAGGCCGATCAGGTCCGCAGCACGCAGAGCTGAGCGAGTCTTCGCGGGACGGGCGGTGGTCGCTGCGCAGGCTGCACACGGGCGCGTTGGCGGGACCAGGGGGCTGAGCTCGGCAGCGTCAGGCGTCCGAGAAACACCCATGCCGAGAGCAGGCTGAGCCCGACGGCGGCCAACACCGCCAAGCACAGGTGCAGCACGTGGGCGTCGTCGTGCTCGCCGTGGTCGGCCGGCATCGACTGCCTAGCCGCCACCGGTGCCGACGGCGCGGATGCCGTGTCGGCGCGGTGGTCGGCGCGGTGGTCGTTGTTCCCGGTCGCGGTTGCTGTGACCGCCGCTCCGTGGCCGGGGTCCGCTGCGGGAGCCGGGGCGACGAGCGCGTGCATCCCGATCAGGCCGAGCAGGACAGGCAGGACCAGCAACACCACCTGCAGCCCTTCTCGCCTGGTGCCCATGCCGGTCACGGTACCGGGGTGGTCGCCCGGCCCGCGCGTGCTGTGCCGTCGCGCTGGCGGGACGGGCGGCCACCGGCCACCGGCCGCCAGCACGACCGGCGCGGTCCGCATCAGTCCGCCCAGGCCGGCCCGTGACGCAGCTGGGGCCTGCTCGCTGCCACACCGACCTCGCCCCGCGTCGTCACGTCGGTCGATGGCCTTTGAGGCCGGACCGCCGCACGGGTACCTCACCGGGTGGTGTCGGCGCCGACGAGACGTGCTGTGCTGCGCGCCGGGGTCAAGTCGAGCCGGCGCAGGAGCTGGGCGTTGAGGGCGACGACGACGGTCGATGCGGACATTAGGATCGCGCCGACGCTCATCGGCAGGACGAACCCGACGGGAGCGAGGACCCCGGCCGCCAGCGGGACGGAGGCCAGGTTGTAGCCGGCCGCCCACCACAGGTTCTGTTTCATCTTCCGGTAGGACGCCCGTGACAGGTCGATGACCGACAGCACCGATCTCGGGTCGGACGAGGCGAGGATGACACCGGCGGAACCGATCGCGACGTCGGTCCCGGCCCCGATCGCGATACCCACGTCGGCCTGTGCCAGGGCGGGAGCGTCGTTGACGCCGTCGCCGACCATCGCGACCCGACGACCCTCGCTCTGCAGCTCGGCCACCTTGGCGGCCTTGTCCTCGGGGCGGACTCCGGCGAAGACCCGGTCGATACCGAGGTCGGTGGCGACGGTGTCGGCCACGGCCCGGGCGTCACCGGTGATCATGACCACCTGGGTGCCGACGGCGTGCAGAGCCTCGACCGCCTCGCGGGATTCGGGCCTGATCTCGTCTGCCAGTCGCAGCGCCGCGATGGCTTCCCCGTCGGCGAGGACGTGCAGGATGATCGCCCCGTGGCGGCGCCACTGGTCCGCAACCGCGAATTCGGCGGCGCCGTGCTGGTCGAGCAGGTGAGGTCCGCCGACCTGGATCCGCGTGCCGTCCACGGTGGCCTGGACCCCGACCGCGGGAGACGAGGAGAACTCGCGCGCCGGGGGCACGATCAAGCCCCGGTCGCGGGCGGCGCCGACGATGGCTCTGGCCAGGGGATGTTCGCTGTCGGCCTCGGCCGCGGCCGCGAGAGCGAGCACCTCGTCCGCGGCGCGGCCCTCGCCCGGCTCGATGCCGATGACGGTCGGCTCGCCCCGGGTGAGGGTCCCGGTCTTGTCGAACAGCACGGCATCGATGGTGCGCATCGACTCCAACGCCAGACGATCCTTGACCAGCACGCCGCCCCGGGCAGCACGCTCGGTGGCGATGGACACCACCAGCGGAATGGCCAGCCCGAGAGCATGCGGGCAGGCGATGACGAGCACGGTGATGGTGCGCACCACGGCGGTATCGGGCAGCCCGACCACCGACCAGACCACCGCGGTGAGCACTGCGGCGCCGAGGGCGAACCAGAACAACCACCCAGCCGCGGTGTCGGCGAGACGCTGAGCCCGCGACGACGATGCCTGGGCGTCGGCCACCAGCCGGCGGATCCCAGCCAGCGCAGTATCGTCCCCGATCGCCGTGACTCGGACCCGCAGGCCCGAGTCGGTGGCAACGGTGCCGGCCACCACCTGATCACCGGCCTGACGCCGCACCGTGCGCGACTCACCGGTGACCATGGACTCGTCCATACTCGCCGACCCGTCCACGATCGTGCCGTCGGCGGGCACCGACGAGCCGGGACGGACGATGACGTTGTCTCCGACCACCAGGTCGGCCGGTGCGACGGTGACGACGACATCGCCGTGGTCGACCCGCTCGGCCTGGTCGGGCAGCAGTGCCGCCAGGGAGTCCAGTGCCGAGGTGGTCTGGGCCAGTGAGCGCATCTCGATCCAGTGACCCAGCAGCATGATCACGACCAGCAGCGCCAGCTCCCACCAGAAGTTCAGTTCCCCGTCGAGCAGGCCCAGGCTGGCGCCCCAGGACGCGACGAAGGCGACCGTGATCGCCAGGCCGATCAGCAGCATCATGCCCGGCTTGCGCGAGCGGATCTCTGCGAGCGCGCCCGTGAGGAACGGGCGCCCGCCCCAGAGGTAGATCACCGTGCCCAACACCGGCGAGACCCACCGCACCCACCCGCCCGCGGGCAGGTGATAGCCGACCAGGTGGGCGAACATGTCGTTGAACCCGACCACGGGGACGGCCAGGACGAGCATGATCCAGAACAGCCGCCGGAACTGCCCGACGTGATCGCCATGATCGCCGTGCCCGTCGTGTCCCTGATGCCCGCCGTGTCCCTCGTGTGCACCGGGTTCGTGATGTTGCGGGTGCTCGCCCGGGCTGGTCCCGACCGATGCGGCCGCCGGGCTCTCCTCGGTCGGCCCGGCAGCGCTGCCCGTCGTGTCGGTCGCTTGGCGTGGGTGGCGAGCGGGCCCGTCTGCGTCCGTGCTCGATCGCTCTCGGGGGTGCATGCCACATAGATACCCCATACCCCACCGGGGTATCAAGGAGGCATGCTGAGTTGTCTGGTTCATTCGTGATGCGGCTCGGCCCGGTCGCCTGATCTCGAGTGACCGGCTGGTGCTGTGCCATGCCTGCCCCGGCGACCTGGGGCGATCACGGCCCGACTCGCTTGATGCCAATACCCCGTAGGGGTATTCTGGAGATGTCACCGAGGAGGTAGGGCGATGCAGTACGGATATGCCGACAGCAAGGACTCCCACGTCAAGCGGATGCGTCGGATCGAGGGGCAGGTGCGCGGGATCAGCAAGATGATTGAGTCGGACAAGTACTGCATCGACATCCTGACCCAGGTGTCGGCGGTCAACAAGGCGCTCGAGGCCGTGGCGCTGGGCCTGCTCGACGAGCACCTCAAGCACTGCGTTGCCGACGCGGCCACCGAAGGTGGCCCCGTCGCCGATCAGAAGATCCAGGAGGCCAGCGCCGCGATCGCGCGACTGGTCCGTTCCTGAGCACGACAGAGAGGAAAGCGCTGTGACTACAGCCACCTACACCGTCACCGGCATGACCTGCGCGCACTGCGTCTCCTCGGTCACCGAGGAGATCAGCGAAATCTCCGGCGTGACCGACGTAGCGGTCGACCTGCCGACCGGTGCGGTCACTGTCACCAGTGACGGTGAGGTCTCCCCCGACGCGGTCCGCGCCGCCGTGCAGGAGGCCGGATACGAGGTCACCGCGGCCTGAGCACGACCAGCACCTGTCCACCACCCGGTACGGGTCACGGCCCTGCAGCCAGCTGCGCGCGGCCGTCCACCCGTGCCGGGTCTCACCGAAGGACTTCCGACGATGAAGACCGCAGCACGACTGTCCGCCTATGGCGCGGCCGTCGTCCTCTTCGGAGCCGGCGCATTCGCGACCGGCGCGACCATCGACGCCCCCACCGCACACCTACGCCCCACCGCGCAGACCGCCGACCACGGGGCTGACCCGGCGGCGGGTCACGGCGCTGCTACCACCGCCTCCGAGCCGACAGGACCCGCCGGCCTGGCCTCGACCGAGAGAGGCCTCACGCTGACGCCCACCTCGAACACGCTGCCGGCCCGGCAGGCGAGCGAGCTCGCGTTCCGGATCACCGGCCCCGACGGGGCTGCGATCACTGGATTCGACATCGAGCACGAGAAGCGGATGCACCTGATCGTCGTGCGCAGCGACACGGCCTACTTCCAGCACCTGCACCCGACGATGGACCCGGACGGCACCTGGCGGACCCCGATCACCCTGCCCGGCGGCGGCACCTACCGTGCCTTCGCCGACTTCGCCCCTACCGGTGGCGAAGCCACGACCCTCGGAGTCGACCTGTTCGCCCCGGGGGCCTTCACCCCCGCCGCGCCGCAGGCCAACCGCACCGCCACCGCCCCCGGCGGCTACGAGGTGACCCTCGATGGCGACCTCGAGCCCGGACGGTCGAGCCCGGTCACCCTCACCGTGACCCGCAACGGCCAGCCCGTGCGTGACCTGCAGCCCTACCTGGGCGCCTACGGTCACCTGGTCGCCCTGCGCAGCGGCGACCTCGGCTACCTGCACATCCACCCCGACGGCGCACCGGACGACGGCAAGACCGAGCCCGGGCCCGGGCTCACCTTCCACACCGAGGTCCCCTCGACCGGCAGCTACCGGCTGTTCCTGGACTTCCAGCACGACGGCCAGGTCCGCACCGTGCAGTTCACGGTCCCGACCAGCGGGGCCGAGCAGGCCGCGCCGGCCGCACCCGTCCCGGCCGAGACCGGCCACCCGCACACCGACGGAGGCCACTGATGACCGCGACGCTGCCCCAGTCCGGTGACCAAGTGCGCGAGATCGAGCTCGCCGTCGGCGGCATGACGTGCGCGTCCTGCGCGAACCGCGTCGAGCGCAAGCTGAACAAGCTCGACGGTGTCAGCGCCACGGTCAACTACGCGACCGAGAAGGCGAAGGTCTCCGCACCCGGCGGCGTCGACACCGACGCGCTCGTGGCCGTCGTCGAGTCGGCCGGCTACTCGGCCACCCTCCCCACCCCGCCACGCCCCCAAGACGACACCGCCGAACAGATCGACGAGCTGCGTCCTCTGCGCAACCGTCTCCTCGGATCGGCCCTGCTATCGGTTCCGGTCGTTGTCCTGTCGATGACCCCGCCGCTGCAGTTCGTCAACTGGCAGTGGCTCTGCCTGGTCCTCACCGCACCGGTCTGGGCCTGGGCCGGTGCCCCGTTCCACCGCGCGGCCTGGACGAACCTGCGCCACGGCGCAGCCACCATGGACACCCTCATCTCGATGGGCACCACGGCGGCGATGGCGTGGTCGGTCTACGCGCTATTCTTCGGTACCGCCGGGATCCCCGGCATGGTGCACCCCTTCGAGCTGTCGGTCTCGCCCACCGACGGCGCCGGGAACATGTACCTCGAAGTCGTGGCCGGGGTCATCACGTTCGTCCTCGCCGGCCGCTTCTTCGAGCAGCGCGCCAAGCGCCGCGCCGGCGCCGCCCTGCGCGCGTTGCTGGAGCTGGGGGCCAAGGACGTCGCCGTCCTGCGCGACGGCACCGAGGTCCGCATCCCGATCGCCGAACTCGCTGTCGGGGACCGGTTCGTCGTCCGGCCCGGCGAGAAGATCGCCACCGATGGCACGGTCGTCGACGGCGGCTCCGCGGTCGACGCCTCGATGCTCACCGGCGAGTCCGTCCCGGTCGAGGTCGCCGTCGGCGACACCGTCGTCGGCGCCACCGTCAACGCCGGCGGACGCCTCGTTGTCGAGGCGACCCGGGTGGGCTCGGACACCCAGCTCGCCCAGATGGCGTCCCTGGTCGAGGACGCCCAGAACGGCAAGGCCGCCGTCCAACGCCTGGCCGACCGGATCTCCGGGGTCTTCGTACCGGTCGTCATCGTCGTCGCCGTGGTGACGCTCGGGTTCTGGCTGGGTGCCGGGGCCGGTGCGACGGCGGCGTTCACCGCTGCCGTCGCCGTCCTGATCATCGCCTGCCCCTGCGCACTCGGCCTGGCCACACCGACCGCGCTACTGGTCGGAACAGGCCGGGGCGCCCAGATGGGCGTGCTGATCAAGGGCCCCGAAGTCCTGGAGTCCACCCGCAGGGTCAACACCGTCGTCCTCGACAAAACCGGCACCGTCACCACCGGCAAGATGTCGCTTGCCACCGTCCACACCGCCGACGGAACCGACGAGGCCACCGTCCTTCGACTGGCAGGTGCACTGGAGAAGGCCTCCGAGCACCCGATCGCCACCGCGATCGCCACGGCCGCCGAGACGCGCACCGGCAATCTCCCCGGCGTCGAGGACTTCACCAACCACGAAGGACTCGGCGTCCAGGGGGTCGTCGACGGCCACGCCGTGCTCGTGGGCCGACCGCGCCTGCTCGAGCAATGGTCGACCCCGCTGACCGACGAGCTCGCCGACGCCGCCGCGGCCGAGGCGGCCCGCGGCCACACCGCCGTCGCCGTCGCCTGGGACGGGCGGGCCCGCGCCGTGCTCGTCGTCGCCGACACCGTCAAGGACACCTCCGCCGAGGCCATCACCGAGTTCCGCCGCCTCGGACTGCGCCCGGTGCTGCTGACCGGCGACAACCGCGCCGTCGCCGAGTCCGTCGCCGCCGAGGTCGGCATCGACGTCGGCGCCGACACCGTCATCGCCGACGTCATGCCCGCCGACAAGCTCGCCGTCGTCGAGCGACTGCAGCGCGAGGGTCGGGTCGTCGCCATGGTCGGCGACGGCGTCAACGACGCCGCGGCCCTCGCCCGGGCCGACCTCGGCCTGGCCATGGGCACAGGGACCGACGTCGCCATCGAGGCCTCCGACATCACCCTCGTGCGTGGCGACCTGCGCGCCGCAGCCGATGCCGTGCGGCTCTCGCGCAGGACCCTCGGCACGATCAAGGGAAACCTGTTCTGGGCATTCGCCTACAACACCGCGGCGATCCCGCTCGCAGCGTTCGGGTTACTCAACCCCATGATCGCAGGAGCAGCGATGGCGTTCAGCTCAGCATGCGTGGTCGCCAACAGCCTGCGACTACGCCGGTTCCGAGCACACGCAGTCTGATACGCCTCCCTGCCGAGGAGGTGGTGCAATCGCGGTGGCTGCGCCACCTCCTCGGTGATCTCGAACGGCACAATCCGGGTCAGCTCACCGAGATGACCCGGCGCGAGCCGACCTCCCGCCACGGTCACGACACGGGTGATGACAGACTTGGTGCCCAAGCGGAGCTCCTGGTGGCGAGGATGTCTTGGTCGACGACCTCTCCTACCGGAGTTCCGCTCCCATGATCACGGATGACACGCCGGGCGATCAAGATCCTTGACCACGCGCCCGGCCAGCTAACTGAACGGCTTTGGCACTAGCCCCGTCCAGCTGGTCCGCGACGTTGACGGCGAGAACCTAGAGCTGCAGACGCTCGAGACCCCGGCCCAGTAGTACCGAACCAACCCGGTAGCACGGGGCAGATCAGGCTCGGTTGAGCCGTTCCAGGATCTGGGTGAGTAGCGTCTGGGTCTGTTCGTTCGACCGTTCCAGCGCGTCGAACCGGGCACCGGTGCGTTGCTCCAACGTGTCGAACCGCGCGCTCTGCGCCTCGAACTGAGCGTTCGTAGTCTCCGCGAGCTGGTCGATCTTCGCGTCCACGCTGCTGACCCGGCCGTCCAGGGAGTCGACCTTACCCTCGATCCGCGTGGAGATCTCGTACAGGGCGTCGACGTCGGCGCCCTGCTGGCGCAAGCGGCGTTCCACCTCGGGAGACGACATGGCCAGGAGCCTACGACACCCGCCGCGGGCCTGACCGTGAACGGGTCTGCCCGGGCAGCACACGGGCGTCGGGGTGGGTCGGCGGTCGGCGGCTACCGCCCGCGCCGGCAGGCTTGGTGCTCGCTCTTCACCGCGCGATCGAACTGCAGCACCTGTGCATCGTCATCGGTTGCGTCGTCGGCGTCATGGCGGGTGAGCGGGTCCTGGTCGAGTGCCCGGTAGAGCAGCTCGAGATCGGTCCGCACCGCATCACCGACCAACGTCGGGGTGTCCTGTTCCTCGCAGGGTCCCTCACATCCACAGGCCCGCCACTGACCCGGGCCGGGTTCCAAGCGGCGGGCGAGGTCTTCCAGGACCTCGCGGGTCTGGGCGAGGACTCGCCCCGAGACCTCGACCTCGGCGATCTCAAGGCCCGGGCCGGTGGCAGCGTCGTGCAAGGCCATCCCGAGGCCCGTGGTCGCCTCGGCCGCCATGTGCGGGTCGAAACGAACCGACGGGTGGCCCGTCATGCTGGACAGCAGCGACGCCACCGGCCCTGCCGCATCAGCAGGGGCGTCGTTGGAGGGCGCACCGGGGCTATCCGGCGCGGCCAAAGATGCGGTGTTCACGGCGGCGAAGAACTGGGCCTGCCCGAGCGCGGCGACCAGGCGCCCCACGAATCCCGCCGGGAGCATCGCGTCCGGTGCCGCGGCGAGCCGGGCCTCGCCGGCTTCGACGTCGGCACAGAACCGCTCGGCCATCTCCTGGCCCCAGGAGTCGTCGAAGTAGTTGCGCAGGGCTGTGGTCTCGGTGATGCCCATGTGCTGGGCGACCATGTCGATCCGATCCCGCAGACCGTGCTCGATCACCGGCCGCGATACCTCGATCCCACGGGACCGGCACGTCTCGGCGAAGTCGTCGACGAGTCGCTGCAGCTTGTTCGACCGGCGGCCCGTCTGTCCCATGACGACACCTTCCCACCACTTCGGGACTGCCGGGACCAGGCCGGCCGGATGCGTCAGGTACTGGCGGCGTCCTCGCCGATATCGGCCATGCGTGCGTCGAGGAAGTACTCCCACCAGCACTCCGGGCGACTCGGCGGTGCCGGTGTTTCGGCATCGAGCAGGGCTACCCGAGTCGGGCGTGCGCCGTAGCTGGAATCGTGGCCCCGCAGCGGCGGGAACCGGTCGGGAAAGTACCGGGGGCGATCGGCTTCTCGCTCGGTAGTCAGCGCAGGCGGATGCTGGTTGGTCGCGGAGCCGGCCTCTTGGACGGCGTCGTCGTAGCGGCGGCGTTCCTCCTCGGTCACGCGGTGCTTGCCCGGGGCGCACTTGCGCCGGTCGATGGCCACCGCGAGGTTGGTGATCGCGGCCGGGAGCCAGCGAACGTGCCACTCGGCCACCAGCTCCGGTCGCACACCGACCGCGCTGGAGGAGATGTAGAGGGTGCGCAGCCACGCGAGCTCACGCACCGCACGCGGGTGCACCGGCCAGCAGTCGGGCAGCTCCAGCCGCGTGAGCTGATAGTCGTTGTTGAGTACCTCGGAGACGAATCCCGCCAGGGCGTCCCACGCGACGTGCTTGTCGCCTCGGTCCAGCTGCGACCAGCGCAGCGCCGGGGTCAGCGACAGCGCCTCGTCCTCCGCGTCGCCCGCGCCCGTCCCGGCCGCGGCGGCCTCGACCGCGCCCCCGAGGGCGGCCACACCCTGTTCGACGTCGTCGAGCCGGGGGCTCATGCGGCCGAGAATGTCGGCGATCTCGGCGACGTGCCCGGCGGTCTCATCGCCCTGTCGGGTCGTGGTGTCGAGCTGTCGCTGCACCTGGCGCAGCTGCTCACCGACCTCCACCGCCCACGGCCGCGCCGCGCCGTGAGCGGGTCGTTCCCTGCCCGACGGCGGGACGGGGCCATCACTGGTCACGGTGACCGATCTCCTCTCGTCTCAACGACACGGCGGCAGTGGCTGGTCCGGACCTAGGCGGCCACCGGACCCACTGTCTGCCCGGCGGCAGGAGCCGGCCCGGGCGCCGCGCTGGGGGTCTGCGTGATGATCGCAGGCGGCGGGCGCAGGTCAGACCGCTCCCACACCGGGCTGACTCGCACCACCGTCGCGGGGGTCGCGCGATGGATCAGCAGCGCGTGCCACTGCGGGATCGTGCGCACCCGGTCGACCTGAACCGCCCCGGCGTGTCCGGAGAGCTATCGGGTTGAGTGCTCCGGCTCGGATTGGCCGAGGTGTTGACGGTAGTGCGCGGCCTCAAGCTCGGCCGGGGGTAGGTCCGCGGCCGAGGAGTGCAGTCGGCGGTGGTTGAACCAGTCGACGTATTCGAGGGTGGCGATCTCGACCTGCTCGACGGTGCGCCACGGTCCTCTGGGCTTGATCAGCTCGGTCTTGAACAGCCCGATCGTCGACTCCGCCAGCGCGTTGTCATACGCGTCGCCCACCGACCCGACCGACGGCGCCGCGCCGGCGGCGGCGAGTCGTTCGGTGTAGGCGATGGATCGATATTGCGACCCCGCATCCGAGTGCGCGACCAGCCCGGACAGGTCCTTATTGCCCTGCCGGGCGCGAGTCCACACCGCCTGTTCGAGAGCGTCGAGCACCAGTTCAGTGCGCATCGACGTGGCTGCGCGCCAGCCCAGGATCCGCCGCGAGTAGGCGTCGATCACGAACGCGACGTAGACCATGCCCGACCAGGTCGGCACGTAGGTGTAGGGGTCGGGCCCCGACGCCCTGCCGGTCTTTTCGGCCGGTGGGTTTCCGGGGCCCGCCCTCCGAACCGGACGTGCGCGTCTCCGCGCATCCGGCTCTCCACGGATTCATGCCGATGAGGCGGTG
>NZ_JBZFLK010000026.1:0-66171 GCF_058448985.1 Pseudonocardia sp. DxW
CTGCCGCGCTGCTCGACAGCCGATCCGCGACCCGAACAACATCAACTTCTCGCCGTCATGATCAGCTCGGCGGCTACTCACGGATTCGGGTCTGATGCTCGCCTCGACCCGGGAACACCAGCCCGTAGACCTCGGCATCCGTCTTGTCTTTGATGTCGTCCCAGCCGAGCCCGGCCGTGTCGGCGGCCTCGAGCACCGCGGTGACGGACTTCCGCGACATCCCCTGTGAAGCCGCGATCGCTCGTGCGGAGAGGCCCTCGGCGCGTAACTGCAGCACCAGCTTGGCTCTGATCTTCCGTACCATGAATGGTCTCCTTCCGCCGCGTGCCCTATACACGCGACGGAAGGAGCCTAAGCACGGTGGCCCCGAAGCACGCCATGAGTGGTCCCCACGCGCACTATCGGCCGATCAGCGCAGTGGCCCCCGAACACACGACCGATGGACCCCAAAGAAGCGAATATTCAGGGAAAAGGTTCTACCCGCTCGTGACCGAGCTCGCCGCTGACGGGATCCCCGTCGCGGTGTCCCTGCGGGTCTTGAAGCTCTCCCGCCAGCCCTACTACCGCTGGCGGAAACAGCAGGTCACCGAGGCCGAACTGGTCGAGGCCTACCGGGCCAACGCCCGCTGGCGTTGCGCTTTCACGTCCGCGGTCACGGCTTGATAGCCGCGCGTCTTCGTCGAGTTCGGTCGAAGCTCTCTGGAGACCACCGAAGGGCATCCACCCAGGTGAGACGCGATCTTCCGGACTCCCCACCCGGCCTTCGATCCCGTCGAGATCTCCATCCGCTCCGTGAACGTGAGTCGCCGCCGCACCATCCCAGGCCTCCTCGCCTCGAGCCCCCACCGACCGGGAGTGTTGCTACGACGCTATGACACCACCAACCGACAGTCATCTCTTGCCGATTTACATTCAGCCGACGACCTGAATGAAGCCAGCAGCCGAATGCACTCGACGGTCTACGTCGAAGTCGTGGTCTGGTCCAGGTCTCGGCGTCCCTTGCGGAGCCCGATTTCGTAGGCTGTAAAGGAAATGAGCGTCAGTGCGATTAACGGCAGCACGAACCACGCCATGGCTACGGTGAATCCCTCCAGTGCATCGTGCGCTGTGGCAGCCAGCACAAGGTATCCGGTGTAGGCGGCGTACAAAACCACGAACAAGCCGCCCTCCCAACGCGCCACCGCGAAGCCCGTGAACGCGATCGGCAGTAGTGCCACTGCGGCCGCCAGCATTACTGGGATATCGAAGGCCACTGCGGCGCCGGATACGGGAATGCCTTCAAGAGAGATGAGCGCGGTTAGTCCTAGCACTACCCCTATGTTCATGATATTGCTGCCGACCACGTTGCCCACCGCTAGGTCCCGTTCACCGCGACGCACGGCAATGATGGACGTCGCCAGCTCGGGCAGCGATGTCCCGACAGCCACAACGGTCAGTCCGACCACGAGGCTGCTTACGCCCAACGTGGTGGCTATGTTCACTGCTCCTTCCACGAGCAGCGTGGCACCGGCGACCAGCAACGCGACCCCCAGCAGCACAAAGAAGAGCGACCTGCTGACCGAGGCGCCTAGCGCAGCCCCTTCCTCGTCGGCTGGATCGACGGTTGCCGAATCTCCTGTCCCTTCCCGGGCATTCACCGCGGTCTTGGCGTCCCGCCGACTAATCACCACGGACATTATGGTGTGGACCACCACACCGAAAAATAGTATCAGCCCGTCCACCGCACTGATCCTCCCATCCAGGGACACAAGGAGCAGTAGAACTGACAAGACGACCATCAGGGGCAGGTCAAAGCGGACCAGCCTCCGCTTTACAGCGAGGGGAACGACCAGCGCGGACAGTCCCAGGATGAGCAGGACATTAACGATGTTGCTGCCAACCACATTGCCCACGGCAAGCCCCGGTTCATCACGCAGTACAGCACCGACGCTCACTGCGAACTCGGGTGCCGACGTCGCCGCTGACACTACGGTGAGACCGATCACCAATGACGAAATCCCGAAACGTCCGGCCAGTGCTGACGCCCCACGCACCAAAAATTCCCCACCCAAGACCAGCAGCACCAGTCCGGTCACGATCCGTCCAATATCAAGCACATCCATGAGTAGGAGTGTACGGACCACAGTTCAGGCCCTGCCACGAGCACCCGCTGACCTCGAGATTTCACTGGGGTGTGGTCTCGACGGGTGGGCGTCATAGAGAAAGGTGCTCCTGGCCTGGGATGATACGGGGTGTCGAGTCTCGTAATCCCTGGCCGGAAGGAGCACCTTTCAGGTGTCCCACCCTACCGTGTTGGGACTGATGCGCGGGTAGGCGTCACATGATCTGCGGCGCTGAGGAGCGTTGCAGGGAAGGATGTGCATCATGCCTGCTCCCTACCCCCAGGAGTTCCGTGACGACGTCGTCCGCGTCGCGAGGAACCGCGAACCTGGCCAGAAGCTCTCCCAGATCGCGCGTGACTTCGGAATATCCGAGTCGTGCCTGACGAACTGGATGCGTCAAGCCGACGTCGAGGACGGCAACAGGCCCGGCAAGACCCGGGAGGACTCGGTCGAGCTGCGCGATGCGCGCAAGCGGATCCGGCTGCTCGAGCAGGAGAACGAGGTCCTCCGCCGTGCCGCGGCCTACCTCTCCCAGGCGAACCTGCCGGGAAAAGGTTCTACCCGCTCGTGACCGAGCTCGCCGCTGACGGGATCCCCGTCGCGGTGTCCCTGCGGGTCTTGAAGCTCTCCCGCCAGCCCTACTACCGCTGGCGGAAACAGCAGGTCACCGAGGCCGAACTGGTCGAGGCCTACCGGGCCAACGCCCTGTTCGACGCGCACCGCGACGATGACACCTTCGGCTACCGACTGCTGGCCGACGAAGCCGCCGATGCTGGCGAGGTGATGTGTCGGCGGACCGCATGGCGGATCTGCCGGGACAACCAGTGGTTCTCCGCTTTCGGGAAGAAGCGAGGCAAGAACGGCAAGCGGCCCGGCCCGCCAGTGCACGATGATCTCGTCCAGCGAGACTTCACCGCTGACGATGTCAACGAACTCTGGCTGACCGATATCACGGAGCACCCGACTGGCGAGGGCAAGCTCTACCTCTGCGCGGTCAAGGACGTCTTCTCGGGTCGGATCGTGGGCTACTCCATGGACTCCAGAATGAAGTCCCGACTTGCAGTGAACGCCCTGGACAATGCCGTTATCCGCCGCGGCGACATCGCGGGTTGCATCGTGCATTCGGACCGCGGATCGCAGTTCCGCTCCAGGAAGTTCGTGCGTGCTCTGCACCGCCACCACCTGATCGGATCGATGGGGAAAGTCGGTGCTGCCGGAGACAACGCCGCGATGGAGTCCTTCTTCGCCCTGCTGCAGAAGAACGTCCTGGACCGCAAGCGGTGGCGCACTCGAGAGGAACTCCGGATCGCGATCATCACCTGGATCGAGCGGACCTATCACCGCCGCCGCCGGCAGGACAGCCTGGGCCGATTGACCCCCATCGAGTACGAGACCATCATGAACCCGACCGTCAGCCTGGCGGCCTAAACCCAGCTGTCACCTATCGGCGCACCAGTCCCGCCGGAAGCGGTTCATCGTGACTGACACGACGGGTCTGCTGCTCACGGTGATGGTGTGCACCGCCGGACGTCAGGACCGCGACGGCGCGAAGACGGTTCTGCTCGGCGCCTATCTGGCTACCGCGGTGCGGTTCGTGTTCGCCGACGCCGGGTTCGCCGGACGCCTGGTCGACTGGGCGCAGACCTTCTTGCGCACCACGATCGAGATCGTCCGCAAACCTACAGGTCAGCGCGGGTTCGTCGTCATTCCACGGCGCTGGGCGGTCGAGCGCAGCCTGGCCTGGCTGACCGCCCACCGCCGCCTGGCCCGCGACTACGAACGCCACCGCGCCACCTCCGAGGCCATGATCCGCTGGGCCGCGATCAACACCATGACCCGACGCCTCGCCCGCGGTGGGCCCGCCACCCGGCAGCAACGACGCATCTTCACGCCCTCGACTTGATCTTCTCAAACACGCTCTCAGCGCGCTCCGGCAACAGGGCATCACCGTGGTATCGCTGCACAACCACGGCATCAACGACGAACCGCGCCTGTTCTACACCCACTTCTGGGGCGAAGGTGACGCCGTCCAACTCGCCCGAGCCTTGCGCCCGGCACTGGACGCCACCGCGGTGAAACCCCCGAAGTAGGCACACCTGGCACTACCTCACCCACGCCGATGATCCGCCACCGCGCACGCCTGCCAGTCCCCGCTGGGACGAGCACGCAACAACAAGCCCAGCTCGCCCGGTACGCCCGCACCTGAAACCGCACGCCTCACCATGGGAAGGACCCCGAAGATGCGACCGCAGAACGCCCTGGATTGGGTGGCCTTCGTCCTGCTGCTGGTCGGTGCGTTCGCCTGGGCCGCGTTCATCACCGACGTCAACGTCCTCGACGCGGCCCTCGAACCGATCGCCGACCCGCTCGACGACATCGTCTTCGGCCTCATCGGCCTGGCCGGGCTGTACTGGCTGGCCCGCGTCCTCGGCCTCCCCCCGAAGCCCTCCCGGTAGCGGCGCGCCCGGACCGCTCTCGGCCAAGCCACCCCGGGGACCCACGAAGACCCTTGATGCAACCACGGTTGGATGCAACCATGGTTGCATGTCATCGACGGCGGCGGACCCACGCGGACCCGGGGAGTGGGTGTTGCTGTCCTACCGCATGCCGCGGGAGCCCTCCACCCCGCGGATCGCGGTGTGGCGCAAGCTCAAACGCCTCGGCGTGGCCCAACTCGCCGACGGCGTCGTCGCACTCCCGGCCGACGCGCGCACCCGCGAGCACCTGGAATGGCTGGCCGACGAGATCATCGAGGGCGGCGGCACCGCCGGGATCTGGATCGCCCGTCCCGCCAGCCTCGCCCAGGAGCGGGAGCTCGCCGCTTCCATGGCCGCGGCCCGGGCAGCCGAATATCGCGCCCTGGCCGAGGAAGCCACCAGCGCCGCCGGCCTGCAGGAGACCGCGCGCCGCTCGGCGGCACGGCGGCTGCGGGCCGAGATGCGGCGCATCACCCGCCGCGACTACTTCCCCCCGGCCGAACGTGAACAGGCCCGCCGCGCGGTCGAAGCGCTGCTGCAGCCCACCGGATCCGATCTTGCCCAGGAGAGCTGACCGATGCAATGGGCCACCCGCGCCAACATCCACATCGACCGGGCCGCCTGCGCCTGGCTGATCCGCCGCACCATCGACGCCGAGGCCGAGTTCGTCTTCGTCGCCGACCCCGCCGAAGTACCCGCCGAGGCGACCCCGTTCGATATGCCCGGCGTCGAACTCGGCCACTCCCAGGGAGACTGCAGCTTCGAGACGATCCTGCGCCGCTACGACCTCACCGACCCGGTGCTGTGGCGCATCGCCGAGATCATCCACGAAGCCGACCTCGACGACGAACGCTTCGACGCCCCCGAGGCCCCGGGCATCGACGTCGCGCTGCGGGCGCTGTCCATGGTCTGCGACGACGAGCAGGTCCTGGCCCACACCCGGCCGCTGTTCGACGGGCTCTACGAGTACTACCGCCGGGCCACCCTGCTCGGCCGCGAACCCGCCTGACCTGACCTCCCCGCGTCCACCGAGGAACCACGATCGATGACCCGCACCCCTGACCAGCCCGAGGCGACCCCACCGAACCCATCGCACGACACCACCGAGAGCACACCGCAGACCGCGGCCCCATCCCCGCCGCGGCCCGGCGACCTGGTGCCGTTCCGGCAGGCCCTGCGGACCTGGTTCGCCATCTCGCTCCAGACCTTCGGCGGGCCAGCCGGGCAGATCGCGGTCATGCAACGCACCCTGGTCGACGACAAACGTTGGATCGGGCAACGCCGCTTCCTGCACGCCCTGAACTACTGCATGCTGCTGCCCGGCCCCGAAGCCCAACAACTGGCCATCTACGTGGGCTGGCTACTCAACGGCGTCCGTGGCGGCCTCGCCGCCGGGACCCTGTTCGTCCTGCCCGGATTCGTCGCCCTGCTGGCCCTGTCGGCCATCTACGTCGGATTCGGCGACACCACCCTGGTCGCCGCGATCTTCGCCGGGATCGGACCCGCAGTCGTGGCCATCGTCGCCCAAGCCGTCCACCGCGTCGGCAGCCGCGCCCTCACTCACCCCGCGCTGATCGCCATCGCCATCGGTGCCTTCCTCGCCCTGGCGCTGTTCGCTATCCCGTTCCCCATCGTCATCGCCGTCGCCGCGCTCACCGGATGGCTGCTGACCAAGGCCAAACCGCACGCGCTGCGCCCCACCCGCAGCGCCGAGGACACCGACGGCCCCCAGCCGCTGATCGCCGACGACGCCCTGCACGCCGAGAAACCCACCCTCACCCGCGCCGGACGCATCACCCTGATCGGCGCCACCCTGTGGGGACTCCCCCTGCTCGCCGTCGCCCTGCTCACCGGCGTGGGCAGCGTGTTCACCACCCAGGGCCTGTTCTTCTCCGGCACCGCTGTCGTGACCTTCGGCGGCGCCTACGCCGTGCTCGCCTACGTCGCCCAACGCGCCGTGGAAACCTACGCCTGGCTATCGGCCGGCGACATGGTCCGTGGCCTCGGACTCGCCGAGAGCACCCCCGGCCCACTGATCATGGTGGTGCAGTTCGTCGCGTTCCTGGGCGCCTACCACCACCCTGGCGGCCTCAACCCCTGGGTCGCCGGAGTGCTCGGAGCCGTCATCACCACCTGGGTCACCTTCGTGCCCTGCTTCCTGTTCATCTTCCTCGGCGCACCCCACATCGAACGCCTCCGCAACAACCACACCCTCTCCGCCGCACTGACCGGCATCACCGCCGCCGTCGTCGGCGTCATCGCCAACCTCGCCCTCTATTTCGCCACCCACACCCTCTTCGCGAACACCACCCCACTCCAGCTCGGCATCCTCAACCCGACACTGCCCGACATCACCAGCATCAGACCCGTACCCATCGCCATCACCGTCATCGCGATACTCATGATCTTCCGACTGCGCTGGTCCGTACTCCGCACCCTCGGGCTCTGCGCACTCCTCGGCCTGACCGCAGCACTCACCGGGCTACCAGTGACCTAAAACAGCAATCGACGCCGTCCGGCCAGCCTGGGCTGAACCGCGGACAGTGTGGCGGTCAGGATCACCGCGATCGTCACATTCGGACCCGGGTTGGCGGAACCGGGACGGACAAGCCCGTGGCCGCGCCGGGCCGAGAACAGCGACTACCGCTCGAACCGCGACGCCGCGCAGCATCGTGGTCGAGCAGCGTCCGTAACAGGATCCGCTTACGGGACGAGAGCCGTTGGCTGCCGAAGCGGTCGGTGGCCGGTCGGGTCGAGCTGGGCGAGTTCCGCGTCGACGTCGACGGTGATGGTGCCGATCAGTCCGATGTGCTCGCTCTGGGCCGGGGAGATGTGGGTCAGCAGCGTGGCGTCGACGGGGCGGCCGTCGGCGCGCAGCTGGTCGGCGGCCAGGCCGAGGTATTCGGTGGTCCAGGTGCTGATCGCATTGGTCGCGATGGTCAGGCACCACGCCTGCGCGGTCTGTTCGTGCAGGTGGCGGCGGCGTACGGCGCCTTCGTTGGCGTAGAAGACCGCGCGGCGCAGGGCGTGGACGCTTTCGCCCTTGTTGAGCTGGCGGGAGATCTTGCGCCGGTAGTCCTCCCGGGACAGGTAGCGGGCGGCGTAGATGGTGCGGCGCAGCAGCCCGTACTCCTTGAGGGCGGCGGCCAGGGTGTGCTGCCGGGTGACGCGGGAGAGCTTGCCGACGATCAGGGACGCGGTGAGGTGGCCGTACTTCAGCGAGGCGGCCAGGCGCAGCATCTCGTCCCAGTGCTCGGTGATCAGCGCGGTGTTGATCCTGCGGGTAAGCAGCGGGCCCGCGGTCGGGAACGTCGCGGTGGTCTCGGCGCGGCTGGCCAGGCGCCCGAGGGTGATCTTGCCGAGGTCGCGGATGCGAGGCGAGAGCTGCAGCCCGGCCAGGTCGAACAGCGCGAAGTTGAGCAGGCTCGCGCCGTGGGTGTCCGTTGCGTGCTCGGTGATCGGCAGGTCGGTCTGGTTGCCGAGGATCTCGTCGAGGACGTACGGGGCCTCGCGGTCGGTGGCCACGATGACCTTGGTGCCGAACACGGCGTGCTGGTCGGAGAGGTGGGTGTAGGAGCTCAAGCCCTGGTCCGCGAAGTAGCGCGACAGTGCCCGAGCGGTCAGCGACTTGCCCTTGGTGGGGAAGCGCTGTCCGTCCGAGGACGACAGGGTGCCGCCGCCGAATACGTGGGTCATTGGCAGCTGCTGGTGGTGGGCGACCAGGGCCAGGTTCGCCGCGCGCAGCGTCTCCTCGCGCACGTACCACTCCTGGGTCCAGGCCAGGGTGTCGTAGGCGATGCCCGAGGTGTCGGACATCCGGGCCAGGCCCAGGTTCGTGGCCTGGCTGATGATCACAGCGAGGAGGTTGCGCTTGAGCTCTCGCGAGCGCGGGGTGGCCCCGCCGGCGTGGGTGAAGCAGTCCAGGAACCCGGCGTGGCGGTCCAGCTCGATCAGTACCGACACCAGCGGGGCGAACGGAAGCAGCGCCGTCAGCTCGTCGCGTAGCGCGTCGACCTCGGCGGGCAGGTCCTCCGCGGTCAGCGATCCGACCACTAGCTGCCCGTGCTCGTCGAGACGCACGTCGTCCTGACCGTCGGCGAGCATCCGGTCAAGGTCGCCGAGCGTGCTCGCCAGCTCCTGGCCGGCGCGGGTCAGTGCGGCGGCGGGGTCAGCGGGGACGCCGACCAGCGCGCAGAACTCGTTGCGCTGCGCGGGCCACGCCTGCGGGTCGATCAGGTAGGCGGTGGGGTCTGCGTAACGCCGTGACCCGGCAACGTGCACGTCCCCGCTGCGCAGCGCGTCCCGCAGGCACAGCAGCACGCTGAGCTCCCAGTAGTGCCGGTAGGCGGTCCGGTCACCGGCGGCGGCCGCGTCGTCCAGGTAGCCGCGCCAGCGGGTCGGCACAAACCCCGCCGGCGCCTCGGCCGGGACGGTGCGGGCCCCGGAGGCGTTGAGTCCGCGCAGGATCTCCACCGCATCGAGCAGTTCGGCCGCAGCAGGGCCGCCGGCGAACGAGAGCACCCGCAGCACCTCTGGCGTGAACTGGCGCAGGTAGCCGTAGGAGTCGTCGATCACCGCGAGGTGTCCGTGGTCGCGCGGCAACCGGGGCGTGGCCGGCTCGGCCAGCGCGGCGGCCAGGCGGCCCATCCCGAGCCGGTCGCGCAGCAGCCCACCGACCTGCTCGTCGGGCACCGCGGGGTCGGCGAGTACCGGCAGGATCTCCTCGGCCAGGGCGAGCTTGTCCTCCCCGCGCTTGGCGCGTTCGGCGAGCTGGTCGGCCAGCTTGTGCCGCGCACGGGACTCGCGCGCGGAGACCGCCTGATCGAACAGCGCCACCACCTCGTCGAGCACGTCGACCGCGGACTGGGCCAGCAAGGTCAGCACGATCGGATGGCGGCGATGCGGCTCGCGGCGCGACAGCGATGGGATCGAGCTCCGGCGACCAACCGCGGCCAGGTGCCGGCGCCGCTCCGCGGGCAGGCTCGACAGGTCCAGCGTGTGGGCATCGAGTCCGCGCAGGAACTCCAGCTTGCGCGCCTCGGTCTTGACCGCCGCCGCGGACGCCTCGGTCGGGCCGGTGCCCAGCCACCGCAGCCAGGTCATGCCGAGCTCCAGATCCACGACCAGCAGCCGGTCGAGCTCCGCGCAACGGGCCGTGGTCAGCAGGTGCGCGACCCGGTCGTAGGTCTCGCGCTCGGCGCGGCGCCGCGCGGTCGCGACCCGCTCGAGCAGCTTGACCGGGCCGGGGCGCACCACCCGCTCGGTGAGCAGATGCTCGCAAGCCAGCCGGAACAGCAAGCTCGGCGAGTCGTGCTCCATCGCCCGCGCCAGCAGGAACTCGTCGAGCTCTTTGCCTGAGAGCGGATCAAGGCTCGACCAGCCCCGGTAGGCCATCACCGCCCGCAGATGGTCGGTGCGGGTCTGCTCCCGGTGCCCGTATCCCACGAGCTCGTCCGGATCAAGGCCCAGCCGTTCAGCCAGCCGTGCCACCGCCACGCGCGGTACGGAGGTCACGTCGTCGGGAACGAAGCCCAGCCACGGCAGCGTGCACAGCTGCACGGCCACGCCCAGCACCGTCGTCGGGCGGCGCATCGAGCGCACAAACGCCTCATCCGCAGCCGTCAAGGTGAAGTACCGGATCAGCTCTTCCGAGCTGATCTCCCGGAACCCGCGCAGCCGGGCCAACTCATGAGCGGAGAACACATCGCGGGTCGACACCAGACCCCCAGCCAGTGATGGGCACCGTCACACGAACGGGGGTCACGCTAGGACCAGCACGCCGCCTGCCTACCGCCGGGCCTGGCGTTGGTTTCGCACCGGATGGACCAGCTACCCCAAGTCCGCACCGCCGCCGCCGGGTACCCACTCCCGTGCCTCCGGCCGAGCCCGCTCCGGTCGCCCCGGTCCGCTCGGTCGGTTCGCCCCCGGTCCGCCCGCCTCGGCCCGGCGCGCCTACGGCCACGGGGCCCTGGGACGCCTGCTCCTCCCGGCCGAGCTCCATACGGCCGATCCCGCTCAGCCTCCCTCCCGCCCGGCCGCCCCTGCTGCACCCGCCCGGCTCCTCTCCCCGCCCCCCCGGCCAACCGGTCCCGGGCTCCCTCCCTCGCCGGCTGCCTCGCCCGGTAGCCCGGCTGCGCTCGCCCGGCCACATCCGCTCGGGTTCGTCGCGTTCGCACGGGATCCGATCCTGTGCGAACCGGCCGAACCAGTGCGGGTACGCGGGGGGTGCGGGCGATTCCGCGTAGTCGCCAACGAAACGATGGTTCTGTTGGTCGATGGATCAGTTTCTCATAACCTAGAACTGGTTACTGAGTTTGTAAGCAGCGAACTGATACGGTGTTCGGCGTGGTCGACACCGCCGTACGCTGCGCATACAGCCGCTGCCGGGCCGAGCTGCCGCCTCCCGGGCCGCAGGGCGGCCGCCCCCGGTCGTTCTGCCGGGACACCCGCTGGGAGGGCGGGCGCACCTGCTCGCAGATGGCGCGGGCCGAGCGGGAGGCGCTGGGCGCGCTCGGCCTGGACACCGGGGCCGGGGCGTTCGCGCTGGACGCCGACCGGCTCCGCGAGCACGTCGCCGCGGTCGCCGGGCCGGTCGCCGAGCTCGCCGCGGCGCTGACCGCCGTGCAGGACCGGCTCGACGAGGTGCAGCGCGACGCGCTCGCCGCCACCGAGCGGGCCCGCACCGCGGCGGCCGAGGCCGACCGGGCCCGCCAGGAGGCCGAGACCGCGCGGGACGCGGCGCTGGGCCGCGCGCGGGAGGCGGAGAAGGTCGCCGCCACCGCCCGCCGGGAGCGCGCCGAGGCGGTGACCCGCGCGGAGGAGGCCGCGGCCACCGCGCTGCAGGCCACCGAGGGATGGGGCGCGGCCCGGCAGGAGGCGGCCGACGCGGTCGCCGCGCGGGACCGGGCGATCACCGACGCGGATGCGGCCCGGGCCGAGGCGGCCGCCGCCCAGCGGGACCGGGAGCAGGCGGCGCTCGACGCGGCCCGGGCCGGGCAGGAGCGGGACGCGGCCGCCGACCGTGCCGCCGCGGGGGAACGCGAGCGCGACGGGGCACGCGCCGAGACGGCCGCGCTGCGCGATGCGCTCGCCGCGGCCCGGGCGGAGGCCGGCGCGGTGCGCGAGGACCGGGACACCTGGCGCGACACCGCGGCGGCCGCGGCCGCCGAACGCGACGAGCTGCGTGCCGAGCGGGACCGGCTGCGCGCCGCGGGGGAGCGGTCGGCCGCCGAGCGGGACCGCCACGCGGAGGAGCTGGCGACGATCACGGCGGAGCGGGACCGGCTGGCCGAGGCCGCGCAGGCGGCTACGGCCGATCGCGACCGCCACGCGGCGGCGGCCGAGCAGGCGGGTCGCGAGCGGGACGCGCTCGCCGGCGCCGAACGGGCCGCGCGGGACCGGATCCGCGAGCTGGAGTCCGGCGCCGCGGAGCGCCGGCTGCACGCCGACGATCTGGCGGCGCTGGTCGCCGCGCTACGCGGCGGATGACCCCCGGGCCGGGGTCGCGCCGGCCGGACGGGTGTCGCGCGTCCCGGCCCGGCGGCGCAGCGCCAGCTCCCGCAGCCCGAGGAACAGCGGGAAGGTGAACGCGATCGCGATCGCGAAGCTCAGCGGCACCAGCACCCAGACCCAGCGGATCCAGCCGAGCCGGGCGCCCTCGGCCACCATGAACACACAGGCCGCGAGCGCGACGACGATCACGTCCACCGCCGCCGACGAGCTCGCCGCGTTCGCGAACCAGCCGCCGAGATAGCTGAGGCCGCCCGGATCGGCGAAGAACGCGATGTTGAACGCCCAGGTGCCGACGAGGCCGGCCGCGGACAGCGCGAACCAGACGACCGCGAGCGCGAGCCGGCCGGGAGCTGCGACGGACATGACTCCTCCGATGGATAGTGAGACTATCCAGAAACGCTACCATCGGCCCCGGGAGCCGTCGGTCCGAACCGGAACGACGGGTGCCTGCCCGTCGCGTGCCGGGCGAACCCCGCCAGCACCCCGTCCACCTCACTCCGGGCGGGCCCGGCACCGACCACCTCCGGCCCGCTTCCGGACCCGAACGGCGCGAGCGCACCCACCAGGTACGACGCGTCCCGGCCCGGCACCGAATCGGGCACCACGGCCGCCCGGCCGGCGGCCCCGCCGAGATGCCGGATGCCGGTGACCACCATCGGGCCGGTCCGGGCGGCCACCCGGTCGAGCCCGGCGCTCTCGACGTCGGAGAGCAGCAGGTCGTCGCCCAGGTAGGCGTGCGGGGACTCCGGCTCGGCATGGACCCGGCCGATCCCGGACGGCTGCAGCGGGCCGATCGTGTCCTCGTCGGCAGCGACGGCGGCCCGCAGCGGGGCGAGCAGCGCATCGGCCCGGGCGCCGTCCCCGCACACGACGACGGCGACGCGCAGCACCCGCCGCCCGCGCAGATCCGCCGGCAGGAACGGCAGGTCCGGGTACGGGACCAGGGACAATCCGGAGGTGATGTCGGACGGCAGGTCGCGCGTCCAGTCCAGCCAGGCGTGCAGCGCCCCCGGGTCGGTGGCCGGCTCGTCGGCCGGGCCCAGCACCCGCACCAGCCCGCCCCCGGTCAGCGGACCGGCCGGGAGCAGTCCGAGCGTCACCTCGGTGACGATCTCGCCGTCGGCCGGGCCGGTGCCACGCAGCCGGGCGAACCGCTCCGGATCGCCGGTGTCGACGGTGCGCACCGCGCCGGCGGCGTCGACCAGCTCGATCGAACGGACATGATCGGCGGTCCAGCCGTCGGTGCGCGCGGTCAGCCCGAGGCCCCCGCCGAACAGGTACCCGACGACGCCCACCGACGGGGCGCTGCCGGCGGCCGGTCGCAGGCCGTGCCGGGCCGCCGCGGCGAGGACCTCGGCCCAGCGGGCCCCGGCGCCGATCCGGGCCAGCCGCTGCGCGGGATCGATCCGTACCGCCGCCATCCGCCGGGTCGCGACCAGCACCCCGCCGTCGGCGGGGTGCGCGCAGGCCGTGCCCGGTGGCGTGCACCGTCAGCGGGAGGTTCCGGCGGTGCGCGACGGGGTGCAGGGCCGCGACGTCGCTGCTGTCGAGCGGCTCGACCACGACGGCGGGCCGGTGGACGAGGCCGGTCTGGAACGAGGGGATCGCATCGCCGGCCGGTCGGACCGGCCCGGCGATCGCCGCGGCGAACTCGTCGACGAGGGTCTGTGTCGTTCTCATGGGACCACCGTCGAGCAGCCGAAAGTATAAGTCCAAGAGCTGGATCGGCTACGAGCTAGGATTTCTGGTTATGGAACTTCGCCATCTCCGGTACCTCGTCACGGTCGTCGACGAGGGGACCGTCACGGCGGCGGCCGAGGTGCTGCACGTCGCCCAGCCCGGGATCAGCGCGCAGCTGCGGCAGCTCGAACGCGAGCTGGGGGAGACGTTGCTCGAACGCGGCCCGCGCGCGGTGGTGCCGACCGAGGCCGGGCTCGCGGTGCTCCCGCACGCCCGGGCCGCGCTGGCCGCCGCCGACGGCGCCCGGGACGCGATCGCGGCACTGCGCGGGCTGGTGCGCGGACGGGTGGCCGTCGGGATGGCGTCGTCGCTGCCGGACACCGTGCTCGCCGATCCGGTCGGCGCGTTCGCGACCGCGCACCCCGGGGTCGACGTGACGCTGCGCGAGGGAACCGCTGACGACCTGCTGGGCGAGCTGCGGTCCGGCCGCCTCGACGTCGCCGTGCTGGGGCTCCCGGGTGATCCGCCGAGCGGGATCGAGAGCCGGGTGCTGATGGAGGAGCGGCTGGTCGCGGCAGTCGCCGCGGACGACACCGCGGCCGGGCTCGACGTGTTCCCGCTCGCCGGGCTGGCCGGGCGCCGGCTGATCTGCCTACCACCGGGACACGGTCTGCGGGCCGCACTCGACACGGCGCTGACCGCACACGGGACCGCCACCCGGGTGGCGTTCGAGGCCGGGTCGATGAACCTGCTGCTGCGGCTGGCGGCGTCGGGTGCCGGGGTCGCGATCGTCCCCGAACCGGCGCTGCGCGCACCCGCGGTGCTCGCGCTGGACCGCCCGCCGGTGGCGGTGCCGCTGGAACCCGAGGTGCGCACGCGACTGCACCTGGCCTGGCGCGCCGGGGGACCGGCCGGCCCCGCGGCCCGTGCCCTGCTGGAGAACCTGGGCACCGGGTGAGTGCCGCGTTCGTCCGGCACCGGTCCGGCCGCGCACGCCGGGTGGGCGATCCGCCCGCTCAGGTCCGCGGGACCGAGACGAGCACCCGCACCGCCTCGCCGACCGCGGCCCGGCGGGCCACCCGCACCGCGGTGGCGATCGGCCGCAGCGCGTCCGAGCGGGCCACCGCCGCGGACGCCGACAGCGCGCCGCCCGGATCGTCGCCGGCGGCCGCGGACAGGATCGCGTCGACCTCGTCGGCCTGCTGCAGCACCCGCAGCGCCTGCGGCGGCATGCCGTGCGGCCACAGCGCCCGCGGGCGCCGGCGCAGCGACGCCGCGATCTCCTCGCGCACCCCCGGGCGGTGCCGGGCCACGCCGAGATCGGAGATCGCCGCGGCGGCGTTGCGGACCTGCCCGCGCAGCTCGCGCTCGGCCTCGTTCAGGGCGACGTACTCGGGCACCGGGCCGCTGTCGGGCACCGCGTAGCCGGTCCAGCGGACCACGCCGTCGGCGATCGGCGAGGGGACCACGCCGAAGCCGGCGTCGGTGAACAGCACGCCCTCACCGGTGGTCGTCGCCTCCCGGGAGAACCCGCCCGGACCGGGCAGCCCGCGGACGTCCCCGGGCGCGGCGAGCACCAGCCGGGCGTGCCCGCGCGGCCCGCCGCGGCGGACGGCGGCCAGCAGTAGCGCGAGCGAGGTGGGCCGCTCACCCGGCCCGGGCAGGCCGGTGAGCGCGGACGACGCGGAGTCGGCGGCCAGCACGTCGTGCGCGTCGGACCACGGGGCGAGCGCGTCGAGGACGTCATCGGGGGCCGCGGCCCCGGCCAGCCAGGCCGAGGCCCACACGGCCAGGGTCGCGGAGGCACAGGACACGGCGGTCAGGCTAACCGTCGATCACCGTCCGCACACCCCGGCACGTGGGTGACGCTGCGTGTCCCGCCGCCTGCACGGTGTCACCACGGCCGGGTGGGCGTGTCGCGCCCGGTCACCGCGGGCGGCCGTCCGATACTCGACCCATGAGCCGGACCCACGACTACCGCGGCATGTTCGACGCCGCCGGCACCCGGACCGTCCGACGCAGGCAGGTCCCCGAGGTGCCGGCCGAGCCGGGGCTCGTCGTGGAGGACCCGGCGAGCGGGTTCTGCGGTGCGGTGGTCTCGATCACCGGCTCCGAGGTGACCCTGGAGGACCGGTTCGGCGGGCGCCGGGTGTTCCCGCTCCGCCCGGCCGCGTTCCTGCACGAGGGCGCACCGGCCACCCTGGTCCGGCCCGCCGCCCGGCCGGCCGGGCGCACGCTGTCCGCGTCCGGCTCGGTGCACGTCGCGAACCTGACGGCGCGCACCGCCCGGGCCGCCCGGATCTGGGTCGAGGGCCTGCACGACGCCGAGCTGGTGGAACGCGTGTGGGGGCACGACCTGCGGGTGGAGGGCATCGTCGTCGAACCGCTGCACGGCGTCGACGATCTGGCCGCCGCCGTCCGCGAGTTCGATCCGGCGCCGCACCGGCGCCTCGGCATCCTGGTCGATCACCTCGTCGACGGCTCCAAGGAGACCCGGCAGGCCCGCGACGCCTACCGGGCGACCCCGCGGGCGCAGCACGACGTGCTGGTCACCGGCCATCCCTACGTCGACGTGTGGCAGGCCGTGAAGCCCTCGGTGGTCGGCATCCGGGAGTGGCCGACGATCCCGCGCGGTACCGACTGGAAGACCGGGATCTGCGCCCGCCTCGGCTGGGGCGAACCCGCCGACGGTGCCCGCCGGGTGCTCGGCGCCGTCCGCAGCTACCGGGACCTCGAGACGCCGATGATCGGCGCCGTCGAGCGGCTGATCGACTTCGTCACCACCGCCGGGGCGGGGGAATCGGACGACCTGGGCTGAAACGCCTCCGAAACCCTGCGGTGCAATAACGATCAGGCCACCGCACGGGGTGATCGCCGCGAATCGACGTCGCGCTATGTCCGGGTCTGGCACCCTGGGGGCATGACGGCACTGATCTGGCTGCTCATCGGGGCGGTACTGGTCGGGGCCGAGTTCGTGTCCGGCGAGCTGTTCCTGGTGATGCTCGGCGGAGGCGCGCTCGCCGCGGCCGGAGGCGCCGCGCTCGGACTGGGCGCGGTCGCGAGCGCAGGCGTGTTCGCGATCGTGTCCGTGCTGTTGCTACTGGCCGTGCGACCGGTCGCGAAACGGAAACTGCAGGAACGGATGGGTGCGCTGGACCGCCACCAGGACCGGTTCATCGGGTCGGCGGCCCAGGTCGTCGAACGGGTGGACGGTCAGCGCGGTCAGGTGCGGATCGGCAAGGAGATCTGGTCGGCCCGCTCGTTCGACGGCGAGGAGGTCCTCGAGGAGGGCGCCAGCGTCACCATCCTGCAGGTCACCGGCGCGGCCGTGCTCGTCACCGGTCGGGATGAACTGCCGGAGTCCTGAACCGCCGTACGGCGGAAGGGCACCGGCGACGAGCCCCGGGTACTCCGGGGTGGACGTGAGCGCCGGTCATCCGGCGCGCATCGAGGGGAGACCGGATGGATGCCGGTTTGATCATCGCAGCGATCCTGCTGGTGCTGGTCGTGACCGTCGTCGTGAAGTCGATCGTCATCGTCCCGCAGGAGTGGGCGTTCATCATCGAGCGACTCGGGCGTTACCACAGCACCCGTGAGGGTGGCCCGGCGATCCTCGTGCCGTTCGTCGACCGGACCCGGGAGCGGGTTGACCTGCGCGAGCAGGTCGTGTCCTTCCCGCCGCAGCCGGTCATCACGCAGGACAACCTGACGGTCAACATCGACACGGTCGTCTACTTCAAGGTCAACGACGCCAAGTCCGCGGTGTACGAGATCGCGAACTACATCGCGGGCGTCGAGCAGATCACCACCACGACCCTGCGCAACGTCGTCGGTGGGATGACCCTGGAACAGACGCTGACCTCCCGGGACCGCATCAACACGGTGCTGCGCGGGGAGCTGGACGAGGCCACCGAGCGCTGGGGCATCCGGGTCGCCCGGGTGGAGATCAAGGCGATCGACCCGCCGCCGTCGATCCAGGAGTCGATGGAACGGCAGATGAAGGCGGACCGGGAGAAGCGGGCCATGATCCTCAACGCGGAGGGCCAGCGCGAGTCGGCCATCCGCAGCGCCGAAGGACAGAAGCAGTCGCAGATCCTCACCGCGGAGGGCGCCAAGCAGGCGGCCATCCTCGGCGCCGAGGCCGAGCGGCAGTCCGAGATCCTGCGCGCTCAGGGCCGCCGGGCCGCGCTGTACCTCGAGGCGCAGGGCGAGTCGAAGGCGATCGAGAAGAAGTTCGCCGCGATCAAGGCCGGGCGCCCGACGCCCGAGCTGCTCGCCTACGAGTACCTGCAGACGCTGCCGGAGATGGCCAAGGGCGACGCCAGCAAGCTGTGGGTGGTTCCGTCGGACTTCGGGAAGGCCCTGGAGGGCTTCACCCGGATGCTCGGTGCCCCCGGGGAGGACGGCGTCTACCGGTTCACCCCCAGCCCCGACGACGGGACGGTCTCCCGGCCGGCCGACGACGACGAGGCGGTGGAGGACTGGTTCGACACCTCGACCGACCCGGAGATCGCTCGTCAGGTCGCGGAGGCCACCGCCGCCGCACAGAAGGAGGTGCCCCCGGTGGGGGACCGCACCCCGGCGGGCGGCAATGGCGGCGGCGCGGCTCCCGCGCAGCTGGAGGGCTCGCGTGAGGTGCCGGGCCTGGACACCACCGCGCTGCCGAACGGCTCGCAGGAGCAGCGCGGCTGAGCAGTCCGTCCCGGGTTCGGGGGACGAGGGGCGAACCGCCCCGGCCCGCCTCAGCGGGCGTCGGCCTCCTGCTGCTCGGCCAGCACCCGGTCGTCCTTGCGGGCGGCGATCCGGGAGACCCTGAACAGGGCCTTGCGGCGGGCCCGGCCCAGCGGCAGCGCCAGCCGGCCGATCCGCACGTCCAGCGGCCGCACGTCGAACGCGCCGGAGCCGCCCAGCTCGTCGAGCAGCAGCTGCTGCTCGTCGGAGATCTGCTGCTCGAACTCGGCCGAGACCGAGCCGCGGGAGATCCGGAACGCGGCCAGGGTCTCCGGCAGGCCGAGGAAGTCGCCGTACTGCAGCAGCCGCATCCAGAGATCGAGGTCCATGATGAACCGGCGGTCGCCGCGCCAGCCGCCGGCCGTCACGAACTGCTCGCGGCGGAACAGCACGTTGCCCGGCTCGCCGATCGGGTTCGCCCCGTTGCGGATCACCCGGCGGGCGACCTCGCTGCCCGAGTGCAGGCCGACCAGCCCGCCGCCGAGACCGCGCCGCGGCACCAGCACCCGGCTCTGCTCGTCGATCATGTGCCGGCGCGCGGCGACCACGGCCAGCGAGGGGTCGTCGCGCATCGGCGGCACCTGGAGCTCCAGGCAGCGCGGGTGCAGCAGGTCGTCGGCGCACACCAGCTTCACCAGCGGCGCCCGGCACAGGTGCACGGCGCGGTTCCAGTTGTCGCCCTGCGGCAGCGTCTCCCGGTTGTGCTCGACCCGGATCCGCCGGTCCCGGAACGACGTGGCGATCTGCCAGGTCGCGTCGGTGCTGTTGTTGTCGAGGACGACCAGCTCGAAGTCCCCCAGCGTCTGCTCCAGGATGCTGCGGATGGTCTCCGCCAGGAACGCCTCGCCGTTGTAGACCGGGATGCAGACGGACACGCTGGGCAGGAAGCCGCCGGGCCTCATCGGGTACCTCGTGGGGTCGGGAGTGTCGTGCGGGCGGCACGTGACGCTACCCCTCCCGCTCCCGGGGCTCCCCGGCGGCGGCCGGACACCCGCCCGCGGTCCGGGCGGCCGGGACCGGTGGACGAAGGTCGATCCAGGATTCCTCCGTTCGTCGTGATCGGCTCGCCGCTCGTCGGAAATTCGGTGCGTGCCGCCCGCCCAGGGGCTGTTCGGGCGGTCCCGCGGCCCACCGAACGGTGCACCGTCCGTAGTATTCGGGGCGTGCTCGCGTGGTCCCGCAGCTGCGGAACCGGCGTTACCAGCAAGGGGTTGCTCCGCCCGGGTGATACCCGATGCGGTCGAGGTCACGTAACGCGAGCGTCGGCGGCGGAGATAAGCCGTATGCCCCCCGTTGTGGGGGCGACATGTTCCGGCGCCGTCGTCGCCGTCGGGCACAGAGAGCAAGCTCGCCATCCGCGTGCGCCCACTACCGATCGATTCGGGGGAGAGACCGGTGAACCAGCGCCCTGACCACGGACCACGCCGTCCGGGTGAACCGAGAGTGTCGGTGATCGTGCCGACCCGCAACGAGGCCCGCAACCTGGAGGTCGTGCTGCCGGCCATCGCCGCGGTGCGGCCCGCCGTGCACGAGGTGATCGTCGTCGACGGCAACTCGAAGGACGGCACCGTCGAGACCGCGCAGCGCGTGCTGCCCGGCGTGCGCATCGTGCGCCAGACCCGCAAGGGCAAGGGCAACGCGATGGCCTGCGGGTTCGCCGCCGCGACCGGCGACGTCGTGGTCATGTTCGACGCCGACGGCTCGGCCGATCCCCAGGAGATCCCGCGGTTCGTCCGGGCGCTGGTCGAGGGGGCCGACTTCGCCAAGGGCAGCCGCTTCACCAAGGGCGGCGGCAGCGACGACATCACGCTGCTGCGCAAGAGCGGCAACGCCGGGCTGAACCTGGTCGCGAACACGCTGTTCGGCACCCGCTACACCGACCTCTGCTACGGCTACAACGCGTTCTGGGCGGACATCCTGCCGGTGCTCGACCTGCCCGCGGTGGACATGCCGCCGCACCCGGACGGCGGGATGTACTGGGGCGACGGGTTCGAGATCGAGACCGTCCTGAACTGCCGGGTCGCCGCGGCCGGCTTCAGCATCACCGAGGTCCCCTCGGTGGAGCGGGAGCGGATGTTCGGCGAGACGAACCTGCGGACCTTCGCCGACGGCACCCGGGTGCTGCGCACGCTGGCCGCCGAGCGCCGCCGGGCCTCCCGGGAGGACCGGGCCACCGCGTCGGCCCCGGCCGCCGCCGTGGCGCCCGGCGCGGACCGCGGCACCCTCCCGGTGAACCGGACGGGCGGGATCAACCCGGCACCGTCCGTCTCCGGCAGCGGCCCGTCCGCCGCTCCGGCGGAGCGGCCGCGCCCGGCTCCGCGCCGTCCGGCGGGGGACGTGCCGGCCGTGCCGCCGTACCGGCCGCAACAGGCCTCGCAGCCCGTCGGGCACGACCGCCGTGGTCAGGAGGTCGGGAGCGCAGGCGCCGCCGCCGCGTCGCCCCGTGCCGCGACCGCGTCCGCCCAGGACGGGACCGGGCGTCCCGACCAGGGCGGCGTGCGGTACGCATGGGGCGAAGAGGCGTCCTGACCGACCCACCGCGACCCCCGGGGTCGCCGAGACAGCCACCGGCGCCCGTCCGATCGGACGGGCGCCGGTGATCGGAAGAAGGGGAGTACCGCGGTGAGCGTGCCGTCCGCAGCAGAGCTGACCCGGGCCAGGACCGCGCGTCGTTACGTGGCGATCCTGCTGGTGCTGGCCGGCGTCGTCGCGTGCGTGCTGAACCTGCTGGACGTCAGCGGGGGCGCGCTAGGTGAGTTCCGGCTGCTCGTCACCATCGGTTTCCTGCTGCTCGGCCCGGGCTGGGCCGCCGCGGGCTTCCTCCGCCGGGCCCCCGCGGCTCACGTGTGGTTGCTCACCCTCGGCGTCGGCACCGCGGTCACCCTGATCGGCGGCCAGCTCATGGTGAGCCTCGGGCTCTGGTACCCCGGCCTCGCCCTGTTCATCGTCACCCTGATCAGCGTCCCGTTCCTGCTCCGGCACGCGGTGGTCGCACAGTGAGCCAGGTCGGGCCGGCGCGCTCCCGCCGCGGTGCGGGCGCCCCCGGTCCCGGCCAGCCCCCCGGCCCGCAGGCGCCGGACGGCGACGGGACCCGGGCGCTGCCCGCCCGTCGTACCCGGTCCGGTGTCGACACCCGCGATCCCTACGCCGACCCGTCGACGGCCGCCCTGCCCCCGGCAGCACCGCCCACCGGCCGGCACGCCGACCGCGGTCCCGGGGCCGGCCCGGCGCCGGGACCGGAGACCGGGCCGGACGCGCCCACCCAGCGGCTGGAGATCGCGCACGCCCGCGTGCGCTCCCGCCAGCTCTCCGAGCAGCGCACCGAGTACCTGCCGGTGGTCGGCCTGCGCGGCCCGGGGGAGAACCCGCCCCCGCCACCCACCGACCGCACCGGCGGCCCGGGCGACGGCGGGGACGGGGACGGTCCCGGCGGCCACTCCCGCAACGGCGGCATCGGCGACGGCATCGCGCTGACCCTGTGCTCGGCGTTCGGCTCGGTCGCCGGCCTGCTCGGCGTGCTGATCGCGGCCCGGATCATGCCGCAGGCCGAGGTCGGCCGGGCATCGGAGTTCGTCTCCGCGTTCCAGCTGATCGGTGGGATCGCCCAGCTCAACCTGGGCCTGGGCCTGATGCGCTGGCTGCCCGGCGCCGGGCGCAAGTCGGTCCGGCTGACTTTCGGCGCGCTGCTGCTGATCATGCCGCTGTCCGGGCTGATCGGCCTGGTCTACGGCGTCATCGTGCCGCGGATCGCGGAGACCGCCGGCGGCGGCAGCATCGGGCTCGGCCTGCTCGTGCTGGTGCTCACCTGCGCCGGCTGGGGCGTGTTCGTCGTACACGACTTCGTGATGGTCGCGATCGGGAAACCGTGGGTCGCCGTCTGGCGCAACGGCACGTTCGCGGTCGTCCGGATCGTGCTGCTGCTCGCCCTCGGCGCCTCGCTGCACTCGCAGGCGATGGTGCTGTCCTGGGCGATCCCGGTGGTGCTCTGGGTGGCCGCGGGCACCGCGATGCTCTGGTACATGACCCGGCGCTTCGCCGCGGCCGGCGGGCCGGGAATCGTCCCGAGCCGGGCCGAGGCGATCGCCTTCCTTGCGCCGACCGCGCTCGCCCAGTGCGGCAACGCCCTGCTCTACAACCAGGTGCCGCTGTTCGCGAACATCCGGATGGGCAACGAGGTCGGCGCGGTCTTCTTCATCTGCTGGCAGGCGGTCACCGTGATCGACCTGGCGGCGACGTTCTTCACGAACTCGCTGGCCGTGCAGACCGCCCGCGAGCCGCACCGGGCCCAGGAGTTCGCCCGGCTCGCCCGGCGCCGGATGATCATCCTGTTCGTCCCGGTCCTCGGGCTCGGCGCCGCGCTCGGCTATCCGGTGCTCTCGCTGCTCGGCGAGGGCTACGCCGAGGGCGCCCCGGCGCTGGCCGTGCTGATGGTCGGCCTGCTGTTCCGGCTGATCGTCGTCTTCGAGCTGGCCCGCAGGCAGGCCGACGGCGACGGCATGGGCTACGCGAAGATCCAGCTCTTGAACACCGGCATGGTCGTCGTGTTCGCCGGACTGGTCCCGCTTCCTGAAGCGGGCACCGTATCCGTCAGCATGATGATGCTGCCGATGGTCCTGGGATACGTCGGTGCGCAGCTGCTGTGTGCCCTCGCGCTCAGATTCGTCCCGGCGTGGAACCGCCGGAGTACCTCGGAGGTGAAGTCGTGACGTCGGAGACCCGCCGGACGGGCGAACCCGACCCGTCCGCCCGGTCCCGGGGCGCCGGCGCCGAGGCGCCCGTGGCCGCGTCGGCCCGGTCCGTCGAGGCCAGCCCGAGCGAGCTAACCCAGTACCTGCGCGCACCCGGACCCGACTCGCCGACGACGGCGGTCCGCGGGCCGGTCCCGCGCCCCGCCGGCGACGGCCCGCCGCCCCCGCCGCCACCGGCGCCCGGCCCGGAACCGCTGTCGCCGCTGTGGGTGTGGGGCGCACCGGTGCTCGCGGTCCTCGCGGTGCTGATGCTGCCGCTGGCCGCGGCGACCACCGACCTCTCCGACATGGACGGCTGGGGCCTGGCTGCGGTGCTCAGCCCGTTCGGCTGGGTCGCCGTCGTGCTGGCGGTGGCCTGCTGCGTGGTCGAGCTGTGGTCGCCCCGGCCGCGGATCCCGATGCTCGGCGCGGCCACCGCCGTGCTCATCCTGTGCACGACCGGGATGCCGTCGGTCGTCCAGCCGCAGGCCCGGTTCACCACCGCCTGGCTGATCTCCGGCTTCGTCGACGCGGTCGCCGGCAACGGCGTGCCGCCGACCGGCGTGGACGCCCGGTTCTACTGGCCCGCGTTCTTCGCCCAGTGGGCCTGGTTCCGGGACGCCGCGGGCGCCGACCAGCTCGACGTCATCCTGCGCTGGTACCCCCCGGCGGTCGTCGCGGTGTGGGCGATCGGCGTCTACGCGCTCGCCCGCTCGATGCTCGGTGGCACCCGCGCACCGTGGGTCGCGGCCTGGCTGTTCGTCGGGCTGAACTGGATCGAGCAGGACTACTTCTCGCCGCAGGCCACTGCGATCGTGCTGCTGCTGACCGTGCTGACCTTCGCACTCGGCCCGCTGGCGACCCGCCGGGTCGACAACGCGGGCACGACGCCCTGGCCCCGGCCGCACCGGGGGGCGACCCCGCTGCCCCGGTGGCGGCGCTGGCTGATCAGCGCGATGACGCCGCCGAACGCACCGACGCTGCCCGCCCGCCAGCTGCTGCTGATCTACTTCTGCGCGTCGCTGTGCCTGATCGCGCTGGCCCCGACGCACCAGCTCACCCCGTTCGCGATCATCGGCCAGCTGGTGGCGCTCGCGATCGTCGGCCGGTTCCGCGGCCGCGGCCTGGTGCTCGTCGCCACGTTCGCGGTGATCGTGTTCGTGCTGATCTCCGCCCGGGACTTCTGGCTCACCCAGATCACGATGATCACCGGTGCGTCCGGCGACGCCGGCGCGATCGAGGCCGGCTTCTTCGAGCGGCTGCAGGGCGACCAGGGCCAGCTGGCGGTCAAGCTGCTGCGGGCGATCATGCCGGGCCTGACCTGGCTGCTCGCGATCGCCGGTGCCTGGGTGTACTGGAAGCGACGCCGCGACCTGGTGCCGATCGCGCTGGCCGGCATCCCGATGGCGATGGCCGTCGTGCAGAGCTACGGCGGCGAGCTGCTGTTCCGGGTCATCCTCTTCGGCCTGCCGATCCTGACGATCCTGTCGGTGGACGCGCTGCGCGCGTTTGCCAGGGTGGACCGCAGGCGCGAGTACGGGCTCGTGGCGGGCATGGTGCTGCTGTTCCCGCTGCTGATCCTGATCCGCGGCGGCAACGACGCCTATCTCGACGTCACCACCGAGGACGTCCAGATGACCCGGCAGGCCTACGCCGAGGCGGCACCCGGCTCGACGGTGCAACCGCTGTCGACGGTCGGCCCGTACGCGCTGGAGGGCGTCGGGGAGCACAACAACATGGCCTCCGGCGGGGACGGTTGCGCGATCCTGGCCGCCGATCCGTTCCGCTGCATCGACCTGGTGCAGCCGGACACGCTGCTGTTCTACCAGTCGATCGAGAAGCAGGGCACCGTGCTGAACGAGGAGCCGGAGGGCTGGACGCTGGCGATCCGCGAGCAGCTGATCGCGTCCGGCCAGTACCGCGCGACCTACGAGAACGGCTTCAACGCGATCCTGGTCCGGAACGAGCCGGCCCCGCTGCCGGGCGCCCCCGGGCCCGCGCCGGCGCCCGCACCGGGCGCGGAGGAGGTGCCCGCACCGTGAACGGATTCGTCCTGACCTGGATCGCGTTCGGCGTGATGCTGGCCCTGTTCGCCGCGCGCGCCTGGGTGGTCGAGACCAACCGCGGCCGGTTGACCACGGCCGGGTCCGCGCAGCGCGGCCTGACCGCGGCGGTGGCCGGGTCGGTGGTCGTGCTGGTCGTGCTGCTGGGCCTCAACGGCGGCGTGACGCTGATCGACCTGCTGGTCAACGGGGAGGCCGAGCTGACCGCGCCGGCGGACGCGGCGACCGGCGGGGCGGGGCCGGGCGAGGCCCCGGTCGATCCGGCGGCCCCGGCCCCGGCGGACCCGGTCGATCCGGCCCCGGTGGACCCGCCGCCCGCACCCTGACCGTTCTGACCACCCGGACCACCGATGACGCGGGGCCCGGTGCCGATCGGCACCGGGCCCCGCGTCATCGGTACGGACCGGTCAGCCGCTGAAGCCGATCGCGACGTACTTGGTCTCCAGGAACTCGTCGATCCCGACGTTGCCGCCCTCGCGGCCCAGCCCGGACTGCTTCACCCCGCCGAACGGGGCGGCCGGGTTGGACACCAGCCCGGTGTTCAGCCCGATCATGCCGCTCTCCAGGTTCTCGGCGATCCGCAGCGCCCGGTTCAGGTCCCGGGTGTAGACGTAGTTGACCAGGCCGAACTCGGTCGCGTTGGCCGCGTCGAGCGCCTCGGTCTCGCTGTCCACCACGGTGATCGGCGCGACCGGGCCGAAGATCTCCTCGTGATTGAGCCGGGAGTCCGCCGGGACGTCGGTGAGCACGGTCGGCGGGTAGAAGTAACCCGGGCCGTCGTGCGCGGTGCCGCCGATGGCGATGCTCGCACCGTTCGCGACCGCGTCGGCGACCAGGTCGGTGACCTTGTCCCGGCCCTTGGCGTCGATCAGCGGGCCGACGTTCACGCCCTCCTCGGTGCCCCGGCCGACCTTCAGTGCGCCCATCCGCTCGGCCAGCTTCGCGGTGAACTCCTCGACGACGCCGCGCTGCACGTAGAAGCGGTTCGCGGCGGTGCACGCCTCGCCCATGTTCCGCATCTTGGCGACCATCGCGCCCTCGATCGCGGCGTCCACGTCGGCGTCGTCGAGCACGATGAACGATGCGTTCCCGCCGAGCTCCAGCGAGCTGCGCAGCACCTTGTCCGCGGCCTGCTCCAGGAGCTTCTTCCCGACCGGCGTCGAGCCGGTGAAGGAGATCTTGCGGGCCCGCCCGTCCCGGATGATCGGCTCGATCACCGCGCCGGCGTCGGTCGCGTTGATGACGTTCAGGGCACCGCCGGGGAGTCCGGCGTCGGCGAGCACCTGGGCGAACGCCAGCATGGTCAGCGGCGTCTGCGGCGCGGGCTTGATGACCGACGCGCAGCCGGCGGCGATCGCCGGCGCGATCTTGCGGGTGCCCATCGCGAGCGGGAAGTTCCACGGCGTCACGAACACGCACACGCCGACCGGCTGGCGGATCGTCAGGAACCGGGTCTGCCCGTTCGGCGCGACCTGGTAGCCGCCGTCGATCCGGACGGCCTCCTCGGCGAACCAGCGCAGGAACTCCGAGGCGTAGACCACCTCGCCCTTCGCCTCGGCGAGCGGCTTGCCCATCTCCAGCGTCATCAGCATGGCCAGGTCGTCGACCCGCTCGTGCAGCAGCTGGTAGGCGCGGTAGAGGATCTCGCTGCGCTGCCGCGGCGGGAGCGCGGCGATGCCGGGCTGCGCGGCGTGCGCGGCCGCGAGTGCGTCCATCCCGTCGGCCGGGGAGGCGTCGGCGACCTCGGTGAGCGCCTCGCCGGTGGCCGGGTCCTCGACCGTCGTGGTGGCCCCGTTCTCCGCCGGTCGCCACGCCCCGCCGATGAAGAGCCCGGTCGGGACGGCCTCCAGGACCTTGCGCTCGTCAGCATTGGTGGTCATGGCCGCAACGTACCCCGGTGAGCCGCCCCATAGACAGGCGCGGCGGGATGGCCGGAGGGCCATGATGATCCGGTGGCAGGAGCATCGACGACGCTGACCCGGTTACCCGAACTCGTCCCCGGACCGGTCGACCTACCGGAGAGCCTGGCGGAGCTGCGGGCCGACGTCCGGGAGTTCCTGGCCGCCGAGCGGGCGGCCGGGGCGTGGACCCCGCGGGCCGACGTGTGGCTCTCCGGCTGGGACGAGGGATTTTCGCGACGGCTGGGTGAGCGCGGCTGGCTGGGGATGACCATCCCGCCGGAGTACGGCGGGCACGGCCGCGGCGCGCTGGAGCGCTACGTGGTCACCGAGGAGCTGCTGGCGGCCGGCGCGCCGGTCGCCGCGCACTGGATCGCCGACCGGCAGATCGGGCCGTCGCTGCTGCGGCACGGCACCGAGGAGCAGCGCCGGGCGTTCCTGCCCGGCATCGCCCGCGGCGAGATCTACTTCGGGATCGGGATGTCCGAACCGGACTCCGGGTCGGACCTGGCGTCGGTGCGCACCCGGGCGACCCGGGTGGACGGCGGCTGGGAGCTGTCCGGCACGAAGGTGTGGACCTCCGGCGCTCACCACGCGCACGCCTTCTTCGCGCTGGTCCGCACCGAGCCCCGGGACGACGCGCACCGGCACGCCGGGCTGTCCCAGTTCCTCGTCGAGCTGGACCGGCCCGGCGTCGAGATCCGGCCGATCCCGCTGCTCACCGGCGCGCACCACTTCAACGAGGTCGTCTTCGACAAGGTCTTCATCCCGGACTCGCGGGTGTTCGGCGAGCTGGGCAACGGCTGGGCCCAGGTGACCGGTGAGCTCGCGTTCGAGCGGTCCGGCCCGGAGCGGTTCCTGTCGACCTATCCGCTGCTCGCCGCGCTGGTCGGCGAGCTGACCGCGGGCGGCGCGGTGGACCCGGGCACCCGGCGCCGGATCGGCTCGCTGGTCTCCCGGGTGTGGACGCTGCGCGGGATGTCGCTGGCCGTCGCCGGGGCGCTGGAGTCCGGCGCCGCGCCGGAGCTGGCCGCCGCCCTGGTGAAGGACCTCGGCACCCGCTTCGAGAACGAGATCGTCGACGCCGCCCGGCTGCTGGTGGACATCCCACCGGACCCGGGCGCGGAGAGCGGGTTCGCCCGGCTGCTCGCCGACGCCGTGCTGCACGCCCCCGGCTTCACGCTGCGCGGCGGTACCAACGAGGTCCTGCGCGGCATCGTCGCGCGGGGGATGGGACTGCGCTGATGGCCCGCAACGCCGAGCTGGCCGAGCTCGCCGAGTCGATCTTCGCTGCGTCCTACGACAAGGACGCCACCGGTCTGGACGCCGCCGCCTGGAAGGCCTGCGCCGAGTCAGGGCTGACCACCCTCACCGATCCCGAGGTCGGCGGCACCCTGGAGGACTCGGCGGTGCTGCTGGAGGCGGCCGGCGCCTGGGCGGCCCGGGTGCCGCTCGCCGAGACCGACCTGCTCGGCGGCTGGCTGGCCCGGGCGGCCGGCCTGGCGGTGCCGGACGGGCCGTCGGTCGCGGTGACCGGATCGGTCGCCGGGGACGGTCCGGGCGCCGTCTCGGCGGAGCTGCACCGGGTGCCGTGGGGCCGGTCGCTGGCCGCCGTCGTCGTGCTCGACGGCGACCGGGTGCTGGTGCTCGACACCGCGGGCGCCGCCGTCACCGAGGGCGCCAACGTCGCCGAGGAGCCCCGGGACACGCTGCGCTTCACCGGCGTCACGCCGGTCGCCGCCGCGGCCGCACCGGCCGGTGCGGCCGCCGAGCTGGAGCTGCGGGCCGCGCTCGGCCGGTCGCTGCTGCTGGCCGGGGCGGCCCGCGGGGCGCTGGCCCGGTCGATCGGCTACGCGGGGGAGCGGCAGCAGTTCGGCCGCCCGATCGCGCGCTTCCAGGCCGTCCAGCAGATGCTCGCCGAGGGGGGCTCGGAGGTCGCCGCGGCCGCGGCCGCCTCCGCCGCGGCGGCCCGGACCGGGCGGACCGCCGGCTTCGGCGACCCGGCGACGGAGTTCGCGGTCGCCGCCGCCAAGGCCCGTTGCGGGGAGGCGGCGACCGCCGTCGCCCGGATCGCGCACCAGGTGCACGGCGCGATCGGCTTCACCCGCGAGCACGACCTGCGGCTGGTCACCACCCGGTTGTGGGCCTGGCGGGACGAGGACGGCAACGAGTCCCGGTGGAACGACCGGGTCGGCGAGCTGGCCCTGCAGGCGGGCGCCGACGGCCTGTGGCCGCTGGTGACCGGGCGGCCCTGACCCGGGTCAGGCCGTCCCGAGCTTGCGGAAGTCCCAGCTGGTGATCTTCTCCGGGCGGAGCCGGAGCCAGGCGTGCCGGCCGTCGGCCACGACGTGGCCGCCGGTGTAGCGGTCGGCGAACGCCTGCTCCACCCGCTCCAGCTCCGGATGCGGCTCGCCGGTGCGCGGCACCTCGCCGACCACCTCGACCGAGCCGCGCAGCTCCACGCCGCGCAGCTCGCCGTAGTCGTGCCCGGCGTCGACGACGGCCGCGATCCGCGGATCGGCCATCAGGTCGGTCCAGCGCTGGGACCTCGACAGCGACGTCAGCCACAGCGCATCGCCGTCCCACAGGTACCAGAGCGGGGTGGCGTGCGGCCCGTTCGTGCCGTTCGTCGCCACCCGGCAGGTCCGCTGCTCCTGCAGGAACGCGGTGACCTCCTCCGGGGACATCGCGATCTTCCGGGCGCGGCGCTGCTGCTTCGGTGCGGTCACGGGTCCCAACCTACGGTGGGGCAGCATCACGGCGTGCTCTCACCCGGACTGCAGGCGGTGCTCGCCGGGCACCATCCGACGCCGTACCTCGCGCTGGATCCCGCCGTCGCGCGGGACCGCCTCCGCACGCTGCGCGCCGCGTTCGGCGACGCCGCGATCCTCTACGCGGTCAAGGCGTGCCCGGAGCCCGCCGTGCTGCGCGCGCTGGTCGCCGAGGGGGCCGGCTTCGACGTCGCCTCCCAGCAGGAGATCGAGCTGTGCCTGGCCGCCGGCGCCGATCCGGCGGTCCTGCAGCACGGCAACCCGGTCCGCGGCCCCGGCGCGGCGGCCCGCGCCGCCGCCGCCGGGATCCGCCGGTTCGTCACCGACAGCGCCGAGGACGTCGACGCGCTCGCCGCCGAGGTGCCCGGCGCCCGGGTGCAGGTCCGGCTGATCGTCGACGACAGCGGATCGGCGACGCCGTTCCACGGCAAGTTCGGGGCGCTCCCCGGCGAGGCCGTCGCGCTGCTGCACCGGATCCGCGAGCGGGGGCTGGTGGCCGCCGGGGTCACCTTCCACGCCGGGTCCCAGCAGACCCGGCCGCAGACCTACGCGCACGCGATCGGGACGGCGCTGACCGTCGCCGGGCGGGCCGGGCTGCGCCGTCCCGAGCTGGACCTGGGCGGCGGCTGGCCGGTCGCCTACCGGTCCGCGGTCCCCGGCCCGGAGGTGTTCGCGGCGGCGGTCCGCGCCGCGGTGGCCGCCGCGGTCGCCGCGGGCCGGGTCGACGACGTCACCCTGCTGCTGGAGCCCGGCCGGGCGCTGGCGGCACCGGCCGGGGTGCTGCGGACGACCGTGCTGCGGGTGTCCCGGCGGCCGGGCGTCGACCACCGCCGCTGGGTCTATCTCGACGTCGGCCGCTACCAGGGGCTCGCCGAGACCGAGGGGGAGGCGCTCGCCTACCCGGTCCGGGCGCCGGACCGCTCCGGGCCGCCGGGACCGGCCGTGCTGGCCGGGCCGACCTGCGACGGCGACGACGTGATCTACCGGCGGACCCCGGTCGCGCTGCCGATGGACCTGGCCGCGGGCGACGTGCTGGACCTGCTCGGCACTGGGGCGTACACCTCCAGCTACGCCTCCGTCGGGTTCAACGGGTTCGGCCCGCTCCGGGTGGTCGTGGCCGGCCGGGAGCCCGGCACGCCATGAGGCACGCCACCACCCGGCGCGCGGAGGGGGCATCGGCCGGGCATGGCGGTTAGCGTGTCCGGACGTGTCACTCTCCACCTCGCTGACCCCGCCCGTGCCGTCCATCCCGGCCGGGGAGCTCCATCCGAGCGCCGTCCTCGACGGCTCCGGCGATCCCGCGCTGCCGAGCACGGCCTCCCCGGTGGGCAGGCACGTGCTGGCCGAGCTGGGCGGGATCGACCCGTCCGTGCTCGACGACGTCGACCGGCTCCGCACCGACCTGGCCGCCGCGCTGACCGAGTCCGGCGCCCAGGTCCGGCAGATCGTCACCGAGCGGTTCGAGCCGCAGGGCGCGACCGTGGTCGCGGTGCTGGCCGAGTCGCACGCCTCCATCCACACCTGGCCGGAGCACGGCGGCATGCACGTCGACGTGTTCACCTGCGGCGAGAGCGCCGATCCGGTCGCGGCCGTGCAGCGGCTGGCCGAGCGGGTCGGCGCCGGGGACACCGCGCTGCAGGTCGTCGACCGGGGCGGGGCGCCGCGCACCGTCACCGAGCCGATCGCCGAGGGCCTGACCCGGCGCTGGGAGCTCGGCCGGGTGCACCACGTCGCGGACACCGGGTTCCAGAAGGTCGTGGTCGCCCAGACGGCGCAGGGCGTCACCCTGTTCTGCGACGACGAGCGGCAGTCCACCGAGCACACCCAGCTCACCTACCACGAGGCGCTGTTCTGGCCGGGTGCGCTGCTCGCCCGGAAGCTGGAGCGGGTGCTGGTCGTCGGCTCCTCGGAGGGGGTCGCCTCCGAGCTCGCGGTCGCCGCAGGCGCGACCCGGGTCGATCACGTCGACATCGACACCGAGGCGGTCCGGATCTGCGCCGAGCACCTGCCCTACGGCTATACCCCGGAGAGCCTGGCCGCGGCCGAGCGCGGGGACGGCCCGGTGCACCTGACCTACGGTGACGGCCGCCGGTTCGTCCTCGACTCCACCGAGCAGTGGGACCTGATCCTGGTCGACCTGCCCGACGAGCGGCCCGACGAGCCGGACGCGCAGATCAACCGGCTCTACGAGGAGTCGTTCGTGCAGGCCTGCGCGGACCGGCTCGCCGAGGGCGGCGTGCTGGTGTTCCAGGCGGGCAGCCCGGCGGTGTGGCGGGACGCGACCCTGCGGTCGGCCTGGCAGCGCTTCCACGCGGTGTTCGGGGCGACCGGCGGCCGCGGCGTCTACATCGGCTGCGAGGAGCACGAGTGGGCGTTCCTGGCCGGGGTCCGGGAGCCGATGGCCGATCCGGGCGGGACCGCCGCGGCCCGGCTGGCGCAGCTGCCGGCCCGTCCCGAGCTGTGGGACGAGGTGTCGCTGCGGCACCGGCTGGTCGCACCGCTCGCGCTGCGCCGGGCCACCGGCTGAAACCCCGGTGACGGTGCGTGACGGTGCTGGGTCGCACCGCCCGTCACGCACCGCCGATCGGGTCGTAACCGCCGGTGGCCGGGGTCGTTGGTCGGGTCAGGACCGGTGATCGTCGCCGGTCGCCGCCCGACCGGAGGTCCCAGAGCCCGTGCGCCGTCCCCGTCCCGCCCGGTGGCTCGCCGTCGCGAGCATGACCCTGCTGACCACGGCGGGCATGAGCGCCCTCGCTCCGGCCCAGGCCGACGCGCCGACGACGTTCGCCGAGACGACGCTGTCCGCGCGCAACCTCGACAGCGCGCCGATCGGCCGCTACGTCGCGCTGGGCGACTCCTACGCGGCGGGGCCGCTGGTGCCGGTGCAGTCCGGGCAGCCGGCCGGCTGCCTGCGCTCCAGCCGGAACTACCCGGCGGTGCTGGCCCGTTCGGCGGGCTTCACGAACTTCACCGACGTCTCCTGCAGCGGTGCGACGACCGAGGACATGACCGGCCCGCAGGCCGTCCGGCCCGGCCCGAACCCGCCGCAGCTCGACGCGCTGGACGGCACCGAGTCGCTGGTCACGCTGACCATCGGCGGCAACGACATCGGCTTCGCCTCGATCATCACCGAGTGCACGACCCGGTCGTCGGCGAACCTGCTCGGCGCCGCCTGCAAGGACTTCTTCACCGCGGGCGGCGAGGACGAGCTGGCGGAGCGGATCGACGACGCCGCGGGCAAGGTGGAGGACGTCCTCGCCGAGATCCGGGAGCGGTCCCCCGCGGCGCGGGTCGCGCTGGTCGGGTACCCGTCGATCCTGCCGGACACCGGTCCCGGCTGCTATCCGGTCGCGCCGTTCAGCGCGGGCGACACCGCATACCTGCGGGACACCCAGAAGGCGCTGAACGCGATGCTGGCCGAGCAGGCCGCGGACGCCGGCGTCGACTACGTCGACACCTACACGCCGACCATCGGGCACGACATCTGCCAGCTGCCGGGTGTGAAGTGGGTGGAGGGCCTGGTCCCGACCTCGCCGGCCGCACCGGTGCACCCGAACTCGCAGGGCATGCGGGCGATGGCCGCGGCGACCGGCGCCGTGATCGGCGTTCCGGTGGCCGAGCCGGTGGCCGAGCCGGTGCCTGCGGAGGCCGCGGCGACCACGAACGGGTGATCGTTTCACCCCGGCGCCGTGCCGTCGGGGTGCGTGCCAGACTCGCCGCGTGAGGACGTGGTGGGGTGAGCTGAGGTCGTGGGCGGCCGCCGTCGATCCGGGGCGGACCCGGTTGCACATGGCGGCGGTCGCGACCGCCGCGATGATCGTCGCCGCGCTCGCCGCGGAGGTGCTGCGCGCGTTCACCGGCCGCCCGGTGACGACCCTGCTGTTCGCCGTCGTGCTGGCGATGGTCAGCAACCTGGCGGTCAACGAGCCGACCCTGGCCCGGCGCCGGGTCACCACCGCCCTGATGGCCCTGCCGGCCGCCGGATCGGCGACGCTGGCGGTGCTGCTCAGCCCGTTGCCGGTGATCGGCGACGTGGTGTTCGTGCTCGTGATGGTCGTCGCCGTCGCGGTGCGCCGGTACGGGCCGCGCGGCACCGTGCTCGGCATGGCCGCGTTCATGCCGTACTTCTTCGTGCTGTTCCTGCAGGCGGTCCCGGCCGACCTGCCGTTCCTGCTCTCCGGTGTGGTGATCGGGATCGGCAGCACGTTCCTGCTGCGCTGCGTGCTGTTCACCCGGCGGGTGGAGAACGTGATCGACGCGCTGGTGCGCGCCTTCGAGGCCCGGCTGCACGCCCTGCTGCTCGCCGCGGCGGAGGTGCTCCGGGCGGCGCCCGCCGAGGCCGACCTGCGGCCGCTGCTGCGCGCCCAGGCCCGGCTCAACGAGACCGCGCTGCTGGTCGCGGACCGGCTCGACGAGGCCGACGACGACCCGATGGCGCACCCGCCGGGACGGCTGCCCGGCGGCGCCCGCCCCGGTGGCCCGGAGGGCGCCGAGACCGAGCTGGCCGCGCTGCGCCAGTGGATCGTGGACTCGGAGCTGGCCGCCGAGCGGGTCGCGATGTCGGTGCGGCGCTCCGTCGAGCACCACGACCCGATCTCGGAGGACGACCGGGAGGCGCTGGTCACCGGCGTCCGCGGGCTGGCCGCGGCGACCGCCGTCGGGACGCCGCGGCCGATGGTGGCGAGCCTCTACCGCACCGCGCGGGACGCGGTCGCCGCGATCGCGCAGCGCCCGGCCGGGACCGGTGGGGCCGCCCGCGAGCAGCGGATCGCGTTCGCGGTGGGCCGGCTGGCGGACGCGATGCAGACCACCGTCGAGCAGACGCAGCGCCGGATCGCCGAGCGCCGGGGGGACGGGGACCGGGCCGGCGCGGCGGCACCGGACGACCAGGACGTTCCGGAGGTTCAGGATGTTCCGGACGGGGCGGATGCGCGGGACGACGTGGCCGGGCCGGACGGTGCGGCCCGGGGCGGCGGGCCCGGGCTCTACACCCGGCAGGCACTGCAGGTCGGCGTGGCGACCAGCCTGGCGATCGTCGTCGGCGAGGCGATCTCGCCGGACCGCTGGTACTGGGCGGTGATCGCGGCGTTCATCGTGTTCGTCGGCGCGGTCAGCCGCGGCGACGTGCTCAGCCGGGGCTGGGCCCGCGCGGTCGGGACCACCGGCGGCGTGGTCGCCGGGATGCTGCTCGCGCTGCTGGTCGGCGGGAACGTGGCCGTCAGCCTGGTCCTGCTGTTCGTCTGCGTGTTCCTCGCGCTGTACCTGGTGCGGGTGTCCCAGGTGATGATGGCGTTCTGGATCACCGCGGTGCTCGCCCTGCTCTACGGCCTGATCGGCCAGTTCAGCGTGCAGACGATGGTGCTGCGGGTCGAGGAGACCGTCGTCGGCGGCGCGCTCGGGATGCTCGCCGCCTACCTGGTGCTGCCGACCCGGTCCCGGACGGCGTTCGCCGAGGCCCTGGACGCCGCGCTGACCGCGGTGGCGGAGTCGCTGCGGGTCTCGGTGGACCGGGCGCTGGGCCGGCCCGGCGCCGGGGACCCGCTGGAGAAGGCCCGCGCGGTGGACACCGCGGTGGCCGACGTCCGCGAGCGGGCCCGGCCGCTGGAGCACCCGATCTCCCGCCGGCCGCTGCGCCGCGGGGTGCACCACACGGTGCGGGTGATCGGCGCGCTGGACCACTACACCCGGCTGCTCGCCGCGCAGGCCGCCACCGCACACGTGCCGGGCTGGGCGGCCACCCTGGAGCCGGCGACCGCGCGGGTGCTGGACAACCTGGACGGGCTGCGCCGGATCCTGAACGACGGCTGGGGCCCGACGGACCGCCGCGAGCTCGGCCCGGGCGCCGGGCCCGACGACTATGGCGTGCACTCGGCGGAGGACCTGATCGACGCCGCCGAGGCCGACGCGGCGTCGAGCGCTGCTTCCGGCCCCGGTGCCGCCGCGGTACCCGCGCCCGCCGGCGGCTCGGCCCTGCCCGGGCTCGCCGGCCCCGCGGACACCGCGGGCTGGGACACCGACGGCGCCTCGCCGGGGGACCGGCGCCGCCGGCTCGCCGCGGCCCGGCTGCTCCGCCGGATCGACCAGCTCGCCGTCGGGCTGGCCCGGGAGCTGTGCGGCGGCGAGTGGTCCGAGCCCGCCCCGGCCCGGGTTAGGCTCCGGCCGTGATCACCGTGAACACCGCCGACGGCGTCGGACTGATCGAGCTGCACCGTCCCGACCGCCGCAACGCCCTCGACATCGCGACCTGCCGGCAGCTGGTGGAGGCGACCGAGCGGGTCCGGGCGGACGGCGCCCGCGCGGTCGTCGTCGCGGGGGAGGGGCCCGCGTTCTGCTCCGGCGCCGACTTCGGCGAGGTCTACGGCGAGGAGTTCCTGGAGGCGCTCTACGGCGCGCTGCACGCCGTCGCCGATCTCCCGGTGCCGGTGGTCGCCGCCGTGACCGGTCCGGCGATCGGCGCCGGCCTGCAGCTCGCGCTCGCCTGCGACCTGCGGGTGGCGGCGCCCGGGGCGGTGTTCGCGCTGCCCACGGCGCGGCTCGGGCTGGCCGTCGATCCGTGGACGATCGAGCGGCTGGTGCAGATCGCCGGCGGCGGCACCGCGCGCAGCCTGCTGCTGGCCTGCGCGACCGTGGACGCGGCGACGGCGCACGCCCGCGGGCTCGCCGACACCCTCGGCGACCGGGACGCCGCGCTCGCGCTGGCCGCCGACATCGCGACGATGGCCCCGCTGACGCTGGCGTACAACAAGCGCACCGCGAACGCCTTCGGCCGGGGCGGCCAGACCTCCGGCGACGTCGTCGCCGATCTGCAGGCCGAGTTCGACGCCTGCTGGTCGGCCGCCGACATCGCCGAGGGCCGGGCGGCGCGGCTGGAGAAGCGCGCCCCGGTGTTCCAGGGACGCTGATCCGGCCGCCCGGTGCCGGGTGACTGCCGCTCGGCCGAATGTTGCCGAGTGAACGACCGTCCGTCGCCCTCCCGGTACCGCCGAACGGACCAGCCAGACCGGCTCGGCCACTCCAAGATCAGCTTCGACTACTCTCCGGGGTCAGTTGACTGCGCTGGGCGGCGGGGTCCGGCGGTCCCGACAGGAGGATCCGAGGAATGCAGCGAGGCACCCGGCGTATCCGGTGGACCGGAGCGCCCGCCGCCGTGCTCGCGCTGCTCGCGCTGGTCGGCGCGGTGACCACCGGCGTCGCCGTCGCCGAACCGGACCCGCAGGCGGAGGCCAGGGCGCAGACCGCGACCGGCCCGCTGGTCGCCGGGACCCCGTGCACGTCGTCCGCACGGGCCTGCGTGCAGCTCTCCACCCGGCAGACCTGGCTGATCGAGAACGGCCGGATCGCCTTCGGGCCGGTCCCGATGCGCCCGGGCGACGCCCGGGACCCCACCCCCCGCGGCACCTTCGGCGTGCAGTGGAAGGCCGAGAAGTGGACCAGCCGCGAGCACCTCACGCAGATGCCGTACTCGGTGTTCTTCGCCGAGGGCGGGGTGGCGTTCCACCAGGGCGCGATGGACACGCCGTCGGCGGGCTGCGTCAAGCTCGACGAGGCGAACGCCCGGCACTACTTCGACACCCTGCAGGTCGGAGACCAGGTGCAGGTGCACTGACGGCTGCTCACCGGGACACGGGCGGGCCCGTCCGGCCCCGGTGCCGGACACCCCGCCGCTTGCCGCGGCACTGCCCCGGGTCGACTTCGCCGATGCCCACGCCGTCCCGGCCCGCCCGGGGCTGCCGGTCGATCCCCAGGTCTGGGCGGACGCGCTGTCCGGGACCCGCCGGTCTGGGGCACCGGACTGCTGGGGCCTGCGCGAGAGCCTGGTCGGTCTGGTCGGCATCGCGCGCGGTGGCGCCGGGTCGTTCGACACCGTCGCGCGCACCGGGGACGAGGTGCTGCTGGGCACCGACGAGCGGCACCTGGACTTCCGGGCGTCGGTGCTGCGCGAGGACGGCCGGGTGGTGGTCACGACCGTCGTCACCCTGCACGGCGCCCGCGGACGCACCTACTTCGCGCTCGTCCGCCTGCTGCATCCGACCGTCGTGCGGGCGGTGCTGGGCCGGGCCGCCTACCGCCTCGCGCTGGGTGAGCGCCATGTGACCCGGATGTGACGATCATCGAGGAGCCGTTCTACGCACGGTAGAACGGATCGCGTACGATGGTCGTCGTGACGAGTCTGGGGGAGCTGGAGCGGGCGGTCATGAACGTCCTGTGGGCGGCGGACAGGGACATGACGGCACGTGAGGTGCAGGATCAGCTCGCGGATCGCGACCTGGCGACGACCACGGTGCTGACCGTGCTGGGGCGGCTGGAGCGCAAGCAGCTCGTGCACCGCATCCGGGACGGCCGGGCGCACCACTACCGCCCCGTCGCCAGCCGCGAGGACCACGTGGCCGAGCTGATGAGCGACGCGCTGGACGACGCCTCCGACCGCGGGGCGGCCCTCGCCCGCTTCCTCGGTTCGATGTCCGAGGAGGAGCGGTCCCGGCTCAGGGACCTGCTGGACTGACCCGGTCAGGGGCTGTGACCTCGTGAAACGGGGGGGTCGTTCAGCGAGATCGCGCCCCCTCGGCCACGATGTGACGCGATGGAGCTGACCGCGCTGGGACTCGGCCTGCTCGGCCTGGCACTCGCCGAGCCGGCCAGCCGCATGCTCGCGTGCGCCCGCTGGCCCGCGCGCGACCCGGTCGGGGCGCTGCTGCTGTGGCAGGCGGTCGGCCTCGGCGGCGGCATCTCGCTGTTCGGCGCCGGACTGGCCTACGGCCTCGCGCCGCTCGGCGACAGCCTGCCCGCCGCGGTCTCGGTGCTGGCCGGCGATCTCGCCGCCGGCGACTTCCCGGCGGCGCTCGATCCGCTGCACGTCGGTGCCCTGCTGATCGCGCTCGGCGTGCTCGCCCGGCTGCTGTCGGTCCTGGTGATCACCACCGTGCGCACCCTGCGGGCCCGCCGCAGGCACCGCGACCTGCTCGACGTGCTCGCCACGCCGTGGCCGTTCGCGTCCGGTACCCGGGTGCTCGACCATCCCGTCCCGGTGGCGTACTGCCTGCCGGGCCGCAGCTCCCGGCTGGTCGTGTCGGCGGGCGTGCTGGACGCCCTGGACACCGCCGGGGTGGTCGCCGTCCTCGCCCACGAGCGGGCCCACCTGCGGGAACGGCACGACCTGGTGGTCCTCCCGTTCGTCGCCTGGGGGGCCACGGCGCCGTTCGTCCGCGGGATGGTCGCCGCGCAGCTGGCCGTCGCCCGGCTGATCGAGATGCGGGCCGACGACGTCGCCCGCCGGCTGTGCGACCCGACCGAGCTGGCCACCGCGCTGAAGGCGGTCGGCGGATCGGCCCCGGCCGCCGCGCTGTCGTCGTTCACCGACGCGCTGGAGGCGCGGATCGAGCGGATCACCGCGCCACCCGCGCCGCTGCCCGCCGCCGTGCACTGGCTGGTCCGCGTGGTCGCCGTCGCGCTCGTGGCGCTGCCCCTCTGGGCCCTGCTCGTCCCCTGACGGCGGTGCGTTCCGGCCGTACGCTGACCGCCATGAGCACCGGGGACACTTCGGACACCGCGGGGCCGGACACGGCCGGGTTCGAGGCCCGCGCCCGCGCGCTGGCCGATCTGGGCGTGGTCGGCGTGACCATCGGCTGGCCGGACAACAACGGCGTGCTGCGCTCCCGGACGGTGCCGGTCGAGGCACTGCCCGACGCGGCCACCCGCGGGATCGGGGTCACCACCCTGTTCGCGGTGTTCGACACCCGCGACGGCATCGTGTTCGGCCCGCCCGGCCTGGAGACCCCCGCCGGTGACGTGCGGCTGGTCCCGGCCGCGGGCCCCGAGGGCGTCGTCCCGCTGGCCGGGCGGCCCGGCCTGGCCTGGAGCCCCGGCCGCGTCGTCACCGCCGACGGCGGTCCCTGGCCGTACGACCAGCGCGGCGTCCTGGAACGGAAGGTCGCCGCGGCCGGCGAGGCCGGCCTGTCGGTGCTCGCCGGGTACGAGATCGAGTTCGCCCTCTACCGCGACGACGACCACGAGCCGCCGGTCCCGGCCGTCACCGGTCCGGCCTACGGGCCGGACGTGCTGATCGGGCTGGACGGCTTCGTCACCCGGCTGCTCGCCGACCTGCGCGACAACGGCGTCCCGGTCGGCCAGCTGCACGCCGAGTACGGTCCCGCCCAGCTGGAGCTGAGCATCGCCGCCGCCGATCCGCTGACCGCGGCCGACCGGCAGCTGCTGGCCCGCCAGACCATCCACGCCGCCGCGCTCGCGCACGGCTACCGGGCGAGCTTCGCGCCGCTGCCCTCGACCGGCTCCGCCGGCAACGGCTGGCACCTGCACACCTCGGTCGCCCGCGACGGCGTCAACCTGCTCTCCGGCGGCGACGGGCCTGCCGGATCGACCGCGGACGGTGCGGCCTGGCTGGCCGGGCTGCTGCGCGACATCGACGCGGTGGCCGCGGTGACCGCGCCGGGCGTCCCGTCGGTGTTGCGGCGCAGGCCCGGGCACTTCGCGGCCGCCTACGGGTTCTGGGGCATCGAGAACCGGGAGGCGGCGCTGCGCATGGTGCCGGCCACCGGCCTGCTCGGGGCCGGGCACGCGAACGTCGAGCTGAAGCCGTCGGACGCCGCCGCCAACCCCTACCTGGCGCTGGCCGTGGTGATCGGCGCCGGACTGGCGGGGATCGCGGACCGCCCGGAGCTGCCGGAGCCGATCCAGGAGGATCCGGGCACCTGGACCGCCGAGCAGCGCGCCGCGCGCGGCGTGACCGCGCTGCCCACCACCCCGGCCGCGCAGGCCGAGGCGCTGCGCGCGAACCCGCGGATCTCCGCGGTGCTGGGCGAGCACGTGGGCGCCGCGTTCCGGACGGTGCGGGCCTCGGACGCCGCGTTCGCCGACGGCAGGTCCGTCGAGGACGTGCTGGCCGCCTTCCGGTACCGGTACTGACGGCGACGATGGCGTTCGTCCCCTTCACCGGCGTCGACGCGCTGCTCGCCGAGCACGCCGCCGCCCTGCCCCAGCCCGACCAGCTGTGCGGGCCGTTCGCGGCCCGGCTGGCCGTCGTCGCGCTGACCGGCCGGTCCCGCACCGCGGCGCCGGTCCCGGACGTCACGGAGTTCGCGCGCGTCGCCGGATCGGCGATCTGGCCGCACGAGGTGCCCGGCGCGCGGCCGCCGGGGGCGCCGCCGCGCACGGACCTGTGGTCCGGGCTCGACCGCGCCGCCGACGAGCGGTCCGCGGGCACCTCGGCGGCCGGCGTCGGCAAGGCCGTCGAGGAGCTGTCCGGCGGCGCGCTCGCCGCGGTCCCGGCGGCCGGCACCTGGACACCGGACCGGCTGCGCGTGCTGCTCGACGGGCTCACCGGGGTGCCGGTGCTGCCGGTGGCGAACCTCGACACCGCGCGGCTCGCCTCGTCGCACGTCCCCCCGGAGGTCCTCGACGCCTGCCTCGCGACCGGTGAGGACGACGCGCTGCCGGGCGCGGACTGGTCGGCCGGGCACTTCGTGGTGCTCTACGGCCGGGAGGACGGCCCCGGCGGGACGCTGCTGGCCGTCGCCGACAGCTACCCGCAGCTGGGCGAGAGCGGCCGGCACCGGCAGCCGCTGCCCCGGGTCGCGGCGGCGCTGGCCCGGGAACGGCGGCACACCGGGGGACTGGTGCTGGTCACCGCGGCCGGGCACCGGGAGACCGCGGGCGTCGCGGTCCGGGCGGCCGGCCTGGAGGTGGAGTGGTGGGACAACGGCACCCCGCGGGGCCCCCGGACACCGCGCTGAGGCCGGCACCTCGGTGACCCCGGTCACCTGCCGATCGCGGTGGCGCCCCCGGAGCCGGTCGATGGCGCGCTGCGGGTCGCAACCGGGCGTAGCGTGGAATCCGTGCCCGTCACACCACCTGACCTTCCCCGCACCGCCGGCGCGCTGCGCGCGTCCGGCCACGAACTGCGGGCCGTGAAGCACGAGATCCGAGACAACCTCCTGGCGGCCCTGCGCGCGGGCCGCGATCCCTGGCCCGGCATCGTCGGGTTCGGCGACACCGTCGTCCCGCAGCTGGAGCGGGCCCTGATCGCCGGTCACGACCTCGTCCTGCTGGGCGAGCGCGGCCAGGGCAAGACCCGCCTGCTGCGCGCGATCGGCAACCTGCTCGACGCGTGGACGCCGGTGATCGACGGCTCCGAGATCGGCGAGCATCCCTACGAGCCGATCACCCCGGCGTCGATCCGGCGCGCCGCCGAGCTCGGCGACGAGCTGCCGGTCGGCTGGGTGCACCGCAGCCACCGCTACACCGAGAAGCTGGCCACCCCGGACACCGCGGTCGCCGACCTGATCGGCGACGTCGATCCGGTCAAGGTCGCCGAGGGCCGCTCGCTCGGGGACCCGGAGACCATCCACTTCGGGCTCGTCCCGCGGGCCCACCGCGGCATCGTGGCCATCAACGAGCTGCCCGACCTGGCCGAACGCATCCAGGTCGCGCTGCTCAACGTGATGGAGGAGCGCGACATCCAGGTCCGCGGCTACACGCTGCGGCTGCCGCTGGACGTGCTGCTCGTCGCGAGCGCCAATCCGGAGGACTACACCAACCGCGGGCGGATCATCACCCCGCTCAAGGACCGGTTCGGCGCCGAGGTCCGCACCCACTACCCGCTCGAGCTGGCCCCGGAGATCGACCTGGTCCTGCAGGAGGCGGTGCTCGCCGCCGAGGTGCCGCGGCACCTCGTCGAGGTCGTCGCCCGGTTCACCCGGCTGCTGCGCGACTCGTCGGCGATCGACCAGGGCTCCGGGGTGTCCGCCCGGTTCGCGGTGGCCGCCGCGGAGACCGTCGGCGCCGCGGCGCTGCGCCGGGCCGCGCTGGTCGGCGAGGAGCGGGCCTACGCCCGTCCGGTCGACCTGGAGTCGGTGCCCGCGGTGCTGCGCGGCAAGCTGGAGTTCGCGGCCGGCGAGGAGGGCCGCGAGGACGACGTGCTGGAGCACCTGCTGCGCCGGGCGACGGCCGACACCGCCCGGTTCGCGCTGCGCGGCGTCGATCTCGACGAGCTGGCGGTCGAGGTCTCCACCCGGCCGGTGCGCACCGGCGAGCGGGTCCCGGCCCGCGACGTCGTCGCCGCGCTCCCGCAGGTCGAGGCGCTCACCGAGATCGCGGCCCGGCTCGGCGCCGCAGGCACCGAGGACCCGGGCCCGATGGCGTCCGCGGCCGAGCTGGCGCTGGAACACCTGTTCCTGACCCGCAAGCTGGCGAAGGACACCACCGACGACGGGGACACGGTGTCCTATGGCTGATCCGCGGCGGTCCCGGCGGCGCTGGGCGTACGGGCCGTACACCGGCGGCCCGGACCCGCTCGCCCCGCCGTACGACATCCGGTCCGCGATGGACCGGATCGGCCGCGACGTGATGGAGGGCTCGTCCCCGCGGCAGGCGCTGCAGGAGCTGCTGCGGCGCGGCCTGGACGGCAACCGCGGCCTGGACGAGCTGTCCCGCCGGGTCTGGGAGCGGCGCCGCGAGCTGCAGCGCGACAACCGGGTCGACGGCACCCTGGCGGAGGTGCGCGAGCTGCTGGACCGCGCGCTGGGCGCCGAGCAGGAGTCGCTGCGCAACGAGGACTCCGACGACGCCCGGTTCCGCGAGATGCAGCTCGACGCGCTGCCGTCGGACACCGGCGGTGCGGTCCGGGAGCTCTCCGGGTACGACTGGCGCTCCGCCGACGCCCGCGAGGCGTACCAGGAGATCCGCGACCTGCTCGGCCGGGAGCTGCTCGACCAGCGGTTCGAGGGCATGAAGCAGGCCATGCAGAGTGCGACGCCGGAGGACGTCGAGCGGATCAACGCGATGCTCGACGACCTCAACGGGCTGCTGGAGCAGCATGCCCGCGGCGAGGACACCACCGAGCGGTTCGCCGAGTTCATGCGCGAGCACGGGCAGCACTTCCCGGAGAACCCGCGCAACACCGAGGAGCTGATCGACGCGCTCGCCGCCCGGTCGGCGGCCGCCCAGCGGATGCTGAACTCGATGTCCGCCGAGCAGCGCGCCGAGCTCGCCGAGCTCGCCCAGCAGGCGTTCGGCGATCCGCGGCTCGCGCAGTCGCTGTCCCGGCTCGACGCCCAGCTGCAGGGCCTGCGCCCCGGCGAGGACTGGACCGGGCGCGGCGAGTTCCGCGGCGACAACCCGATGGGGATGGGCGAGGCCACCCGGGCGCTGGAGGAGCTGGGGAAGCTCGACGCGCTGGCCGAGCAGCTGGCGCAGAGCTACCCGGGCGCGCGGATGGAGGACATCGATCTCGACGCGCTCACCGAGATGCTCGGCCCGGAGGCGGCCGCCGACGCCCGCACGCTCGCCGAGCTGGAACGCGAGCTGCAGCGCCAGGACCTGTTCCGCCGGGCCGCCGACGGCTCGCTGATGCTCTCGCCGAAGGCGCTGCGCACACTCGGCCAGTCCGTGCTGCGCGACGTCGCGGACCGGATCTCCGGCCGGCAGGGTGCCCGGGAGACCCGCCGGGCCGGCGCCGCGGGGGAGGCCACCGGCGCGACCCGGCCGTGGGCGTTCGGCGACACCGAGGCGTGGTCGGTGCCGCGCACCCTGCTCAACGCCCAGCTGCGCCGCGCCGGCGGCGACGACCGGCGGCTCGACGTGTCCGACGTCGAGATCGTCGAGACCGAGCAGCGCACCCGGGCCGCGGTCACCCTGCTGGTCGACACGTCGTGGTCGATGGTCGCCGAGGGCCGGTGGGTGCCGATGAAGCGCACCGCGCTGGCCCTGCACCAGCTGATCTCCACCCGGTTCCGGGGCGACGACCTGACGCTGATCACGTTCGGCAGGCACGCACGGACCGTCGACCTGGCCGAGCTGGTCGGGATGGAGGGCGTGTACCGGCAGGGCACCAACCTGCACCACGCGCTGCTGCTCGCCCGGGAGCGGCTGGCCCGGCAACCGGATGCCACGCCGGTGGTGCTCGTCGTCACCGACGGCGGGCCGACCGCGCACCTGGAGTCCGACGGCGAGGCGTTCTTCGACTACCCGCCGAGCCCGTACACGCTGCGCGCGACCGTCGACGGTCTGGACCGCCTGATCGGGATGGACGCCCGGTTCACCTTCTTCGTGCTCGGCGACGATCCCGGTCTCGCCGCCTTCACCGACCGGCTGGCCCGGCGCGCCGGTGGCCGGGTCGTGCATCCGGACCTGGACGGCCTCGGCGCGGAGGTGGTCTCGGACTACCTGCGGCGACGCACCGGCTGACCGGGCGTTGCGAGGCGGTCCCGCCGGGATACAGCTACCGCGCCGGAGTTCGCACGGGTTCGTCGCGTTCGCACGGGATCGGATCCCGTGCGAACGCTGTGATCCCGTGCGGGCATTGCGATCCCGTGCGGATCTGGGCCCACGCGCTTGCCGTGGTCCTGCGGGGAGCTGGGGGAGGCCCGGGATCAGGATTCGGTGCGCAGGTCGCTCGCCCCGGTACGAATGCTGCGGGCCAGCTCCCCGGCCTGGTCGGTCCGCCGCCGCCCGTGGGCCAGCACCACCTCCACCGGCCCGAGCGGAGGCAGCCCGGCGCGGCCCGGGATCTCGACCAGCCCGTCCGGGACGAGCGTCGCGGCGTGTGCGATCACCCCCAGCCCGGCGAGCGCGGCGGCGCGCAGCCCGGAGAGGCTGCCGCTGGTGCAGGCCATCCGCCAGGGCCGCCCGACGGCCTCCAGCGCGCCGATCGCGGCGGAGCGGGACAGGCTCGGCGGCGGATAGGCGAGCAGCGGCACCGGATCGCCGGGGCCGAGCCGGAGGCCGGGCGCGCCGACCCAGACGAACCGGTCCCGGCGGATGACGGAGCGGCCGTCGTCGGGCCCGGGGAGGCGTTTGGCGACCATCAGGTCGAGCTCGCCGGCCTCCAGGCGTCGTTCCAGGTCGTCGGCCAGCCCGACGGTCAGCTCCAGGTCGACCTGCGGGTGCCGGTGCCGGAAGTCGGCGAGGATGGCCGGCAGCCGGGTCATCACCAGGTCCTCGGACACCCCGAACCGGAGCCGGCCGTGCACCCGGGACGCCTGGAAGTGCGCCAGCGCCCGCTCGCCGGCGTCGAGGATGGTGGCGGCGAACTCCTCCATCGCCTCGCCGTCGGCGGTCAGCGCCACCGAGTGCGTGTCCCGGTCGAGCAGTGGCCTGCCGACGACGTCCTCCAGCCGCCGGACGTGCTGGCTGACGGTGGACTGGCCGAGCCCGAGCTGCGCGGCGGCCCTGGTGAAGCTGCGGGCCCGCGCGACGGCGGTGAAGGAGCGGAGCAGCACCGGGTCCAGCACGCCCGCGAGGCTAGCGCAGTCATCGCGTCGTGTGATGACAGTCAATGGGTCCAGCGGGTTTCCGAATGACGGGCGGCGATCCAGAATCGATCACCATGCGCGTGCGTCCCGACCCCTATCTGGTCCTGCTGTTGCTCACCGTCGGGATCGCGGCGCTCGCGCCGGCCCGCGGTGCGATGGTGCAGGTCGTCGACGTCGCGGTGACGGTCGCCATCGCCCTGCTGTTCTTCCTCTACGGCGCCCGGCTGTCGGCGGCCCAGGCGCTCGGCGGGCTCCGGAACTGGCAGCTGCACGGCACCGTGCTCGCGATCACGTTCGTGCTGTTCCCGCTGCTCGGGCTCTCGGTGCTGCTGCTGCCCGAGTGGCTGCTCCCGGCGCCGCTGGCGATCGGCGTCGTCTTCCTGTGCTGCCTGCCCTCGACCGTCCAGTCGTCGATCGCGTTCACCGGGATCGCCCGCGGGAACGTGCCCGGCGCGATCGTCGCGGCCTCGGTGTCGAACGTGCTCGGCGTGTTCCTCACCCCGCTGCTCGCGGCGCTGCTGCTGGCGACCAGCGGCGGCTTCGATCCGTCGTCGTTCGGGGACATCGCGCTGCGCCTGCTGGTGCCGTTCCTGGCCGGGCAGGCCGCCCGGCCGTTGATCGGCGCCTTCGTCACCCGGCACAAGAAGCGCCTGACCCTGCTCGACCGGGGCGCGATCCTGCTGGTCGTCTACGCCGCGTTCAGCGAGGGCATGGTCGCCGGGATCTGGGAGCAGATCACCCCGCTGTCGCTCGGCGTCCTGTTCGGCATCTGCGTGCTGCTGCTGGGGCTGGTGCTGGGCGCGACCGCGCTCGGCGCCCGGCTGCTCGGGTTCGACGCCGCCGACCGGATCACGATCGTCTTCTGCGGCTCGAAGAAGTCCCTGGCCAGCGGCCTGCCGATCGCCGGGGTGCTGTTCGGCGGCCCGGCCGCGGCGCTGGTCGTGGTGCCGCTGATGGTGTTCCACCAGCTCCAGCTCATCGTCTGCGCGATGATCGCGAACCGGCTCGGGCGCCGTCGTGCGCACCTCGACGACGACGCACCCGCCGGGGCACCATCGCGGGCGTGAGCCGACCGACGCCGTCCTGCCGGATCTGCGGCACCCTCCGGCCCGGGGAACCCGGTGCCGCGGCGGTGGCGGGCTGGGTGCCCGACCGCGACGGCCGCGGCCGCGAGGGCTGGCTCTGCCCGCCCTGCGCCCGCCGGCACGTCCGCGACATCGAGTCCAAGCTCGACGCCGAGTGGTGGTGAGCCCGCCCGGGCGGCCGGTGAGATGATCACCCGTCCGGAATCCGTGGGCGGCACCGCGCGTTCGGCAGCGTGAGTGCACCCGAGCAGCTAGGTAGGTTTGACCGTATGGACACCTGGGCCCCGACCGACGTCCCGGCACTGGAGGGCAGCGGTCCGCCGCTGCGGCTGCACGACACCGCGACCGGGCGGGTCCGGCCGACCGCACCCGGCGCGGTCGCCACGATGTACGTCTGCGGGATCACCCCCTACGACGCCACCCACCTCGGGCACGCCGCCACCTACCTGGCGTTCGACCTGGTGCACCGGCTGTGGCGCGATCTCGGGCACGACGTGCACTACGTCCAGAACGTCACCGACATCGACGAGCCGCTGCTCGAGCGGGCCGAGCGCGACCAGGACGACTGGGTCGTCCTCGGGCTGCGCGAGACGGCGCTGTTCCGCGAGGACATGGAGGCGCTGCGGGTGCTCCCGCCGCGCCAGTTCGTCGGCGCGGTCGAGGCCATCCCGGAGATCGCCGAGCTGGTCGCGAAGCTGCTCGCGTCCGGCGCCGCCTACCGGATCGACGACCCGGAGTACCCGGACGTCTACCACGACGTGTCCGCCACCGGCCGGTTCGGCTACGAGTCGAACTACGACCAGGAGACCATGCTGCGCTTCTCCCGCGAGCGCGGCGGCGACCCGGACCGGCCCGGCAAGCGGAACCCGCTCGATCCGCTGCTCTGGCGGATGGAGCGCCCCGGCGAGCCGTCCTGGCCGTCCACCGATCTCGGCCGCGGCCGCCCCGGCTGGCACGTGGAGTGCGCGGCGATCGGGCTGAACCGGCTCGGCCCGCAGATCGACCTCAACGGCGGCGGCTCGGACCTGATCTTCCCGCACCACGAGTGCGGCGCCCTGCACACCGAGTCGATCACCGGGCAGCATCCGTTCGCCCGGCACTACACGCACACCGGCATGATCGGGCTGGACGGCGAGAAGATGTCGAAGTCCAAGGGCAACCTGGTCTTCGTGTCCAAGCTGCGCAACTCCGGGGTCGACCCGAACGTCATCCGGGTCGCGCTGCTTGCCGGCCACTATCGCACCGACCGCTCCTGGACCGACGAGGTGCACGCGCTCGGGGAGCGGCGGGTCGCCCGCTGGCGGGAGGCCGTCCGGCTCGACGCCGGGCCGGACGCCGCCGAGCTGGTGACGAAGCTGCGCACCCACCTCGCCGACGACCTGGACACCCCCGGCGCGCTCGCCGCGGTCGACGCCTGGGCCGAGGAGGCGCTCACCCGCCGCGGGACGGACCGGGCCGCCCCCGGGACCGTCCGGACCGCGCTGGACGCGCTGCTGGGCGTCCGCCTCTGAGCTCCCCGGGGCGTCCCGCGGTCACGTGGTCGTCGCGACGGTGATCCGGCGGGCCCGCGGCTCGCACGGCCCGAAGTCCGGTGCCGGACCGAGGGCGGTGCCGAAGGAGGTGTAGCGGCCGCCGTCGGTGACCAGCCAGGCGGCGGCCCGGCCGACGGTGCCGCCCGCCCCGTCGAACACCGCCGCCGGCCCGGCCGGGAGCAGCGCGTACACCCCGGCGACCCATCCCCGGCGGCCGTGGTCGACGGCGTGCACCGCCCCGAGACCGAGCGCCGACCGTGCCGCCCGTGCCCCGCGGACGACGCCGACGACCCGCGCGCCGGCGTCGGTCAGCAGCCGCACGAGCAGCGCGCCCGACCCGGTCGCGGCGGGCAGCACCAGGACGTCCTGCCCGGCCCGGACCGGGGTCAGCGCCAGCGCCCGCAGCGCGGTCCCGGCGTCGTCGGCGAGGCCGGCGGCGGGCTCCGGGCCGGGCCGCCCGGGCAGGACGACGACGTCGTCGGCCGGGACGACGAGCCTCCGGTCCGCCACGCCGTCCTCGGCCCGGGTCAGCACCGGCCGCCCGCGCAGGCACGCCGGCACGCCGGGGCCGAGCGCGGTGACCGTCCCGGCCACCGTGCGGCCCGGCCCGTGCCGCCCGGACCCGGTGCCCGCCGCAGCGTCCACCGGCCCGGGCACCGCCACGCACGCCGCCACGCACACCGTCACCTCGCCCCGGCCCGGTTCCCCGTCCATCGCCCGCTCCTCCCGCGTCCCGGGACCGAGCGTTCTCCCTGAACCCCGCTTCAGGTCCAGGGCGTGGTGGCGCGGTTCACGGCCCGAGCCCGGCCGCCCGGGCCCGGTCGGCGGCGTCGGCCCGGTCGGCCACGCCGAGCTTCGCGAGCACCGACGACACCAGGTTGCGGACGGTCTTCTCGCTCAACCCCAGCCGGCCCGCGATCCGCGGGTTGGTCAGACCGGCGGCGAGCCCGGTCAGCACCTCCCGCTCCCGGGCGCTGAGCTGCGGGAACGGCAGCGGCGCCGGGGCCGCCGGGGCCAGCAGCGCGGGCAGCCGCCCGGCCACGGACGGGCCGAGGATCGCCTCGCCGCCGGCGACGGTGCGCACCGCCCGCAGGATCTCCGCCCGGGCCGCGCCCTTGAGCAGGTAGCCGCGGGCGCCTGCGCGCAGCGCGGCCAGCACCGAGTCGTCGTCGCCGGACATGCTGAGCACCAGCACCCGGGCGTGCGGGCTGGCGGTGACGATCCGCTCGGTCGCGGTGATCCCGCCCATCCCGGGCATGGTCAGGTCGAGCAGCACGACGTCCGGATGGTGCGCGACGACCGCGGCGAGCGCCTCCTCGCCGGTCCCGGCCTCGCCGCACACCTCGACGTCGGCGGCGGTGCCGAGCAGTGTCCGCAGCCCGGCCCGGAACGGGGCATGGTCATCGACGATCAGCGTCCGGATCCGGTCCATCCGCACCTCCCGCTCCGTTCCCGGCCGGGAGCACGGCGTGCACCCGGGTCCCGCCGCCGTCGGCCGGGCCGACCGTAGCGCGGCCGCCCAGCTCCGCGGCCCGCTCGGCCATCGACCGCAGCCCGACGCCGGTCCCGGGCCCGTCCGGCGGGCCGATCCCGTCGTCGGTGACCGTGACGTGCAGGTCGTCGCCGCACATCCGCAGCGCCACCCCGATCCGGGTGGCCCGGGCGTGCCGGTCGGCGTTGGCGACGGCCTCGGTGACGATCCGCAGCGCCGCCACCTCGGCGGCGGCCGGCAGCTGCGGCAGCGGCGCCGGCAGGTCGAGCTCGGCGGCGGGCACGCCGCGCGGCCTGCCCTGCAGCTGGGCCCGGACCGTCCCGGCGAGCCCGAGCGTGTCCAGCGCGGGCGGCCGCAGACCGTCGACGAGCCGCCGGACGTCGTCGAGCGCGGTCCTGGCCTGCACCGCGATCTCGGTGAGCTCGTCCGGCCCGCCGCCGGTCTCCCGGGCCGCGTCGGCCCGCATGACCAGCCCGGCCAGCGTCGGGCCGAGGCCGTCGTGCAGGTCGCGCCGCATCCGCCTGCGCTCCTCCTCGCGGGCCCGCACCAGGTGCTCCCGGGACCGCTGCAGGTCCTCGGCGAGCAGCCGGGCCCGGTCGGTCGCCCGCACGGCGCGGACGGTGCTCGCGATCGGCCCGGACAGGTCGCGCAGCAACCGGCGGTCGCGCGCCGACAGGCTCCGCTCGCCGGGCCGCGGCCCCAGCACCAGCCGCCCGACGTGCTCGGCACCCGCGGTCAGCTCGACGATCTCCTCGCCGGCGGGCGCCGGATCCGGCCCGGCGGCGGCGGCGCGGATCGGGCGCCCGGCGCCCCCGTCGACCTCGATCCGCACCGACGACAGCTGCAGCGCGTCCCGGACGGTGCCGGCGATCCCGGGCAGCGACGACGGATCGGCGACCGCCTCCAGCCGGTGGCCGAGGCCGGCGAGCACCGCGTAGGGGTCGCCGCGCTCGCCGTAGAGGAACCGGTCGACCCGGCGCTGCAACCGGCTGCGCAGCGGTGCGAACAGCACCGCCGCCACCGCGACGCCGAGCAGCGCCGCCGGCAGGTCCCCGCGGCTGCCGAGCAGCGGTTCCAGCATCCGCCCGCCGAGCGCGACGGCGCCCAGGTAGATGCCGACGACGCTGCCGGACAGCACGACCAGCACCACGGTCCGGCCGATCACCAGCTCGATGTCGAGCAGCCGGTGCCGGGCCACCGCGATCCCGATGGACACCGGCACCAGCAGCGCCGCGGTGGAGCCGAGCAGCTCCCAGAACGGCACCGCCGACGGCCACGGCCCCGGCTCGTCGTCGGTGAGTCCGGCGACGAGCCGGGCGAGCACGACCAGCGCCGCCATCCCGAGCGCCCAGACCGGCCAGGCGAGCCTGCGCCGGTCGGTGCTGCCCGGGGCGGCCCGGCCGAACCGGACGACGAGCAGCACCACCCCGGCCACCATCACCAGCCCGCAGGCCAGGGTGAACAGCGTCGTCACCGGTTCGGCGAGGCCGGCCAGCGCCGGGACGCCGAGCGGGTTGGGCCGGGTCCCGACGCCGAGCTGGGTGTCCGGGCCGGGACGCACCGCGGCGAGCAGCGCGGCCGGCACGGCCAGTGCGGCCAGCCCGAGCACGGCGGGCCGGCCCCGGCGGGGCACCGTCCCGTCCGGGAACACCAGCGGCACCAGCACCAGCATCAGGTTCGCCGGCACCCACAGCCAGGTCTGCGGCCAGCCGAGCGCGGCCGCAGCGACCGAGCCCTCCGGCAGCCGCAGGGCCAGCCGCCCGGCGGCCTCGGGCAGTGCGAAGCAGGCCGCGGAGCCGAGCAGGAGCAGGCCGACCCGGTGCCCGGGGCGGTGCTCGAGCACCAGCCCGCCGGTCACCGCGCAGGCCGCGACGAACGGCAGCACCCAGAGCTGGGTCAGCGGTTCGCCGGTGTCCAGGGCGAGCGCCGCGGCGACGGCGCACACCAGCAGGACGGCGCCCGCGGCACCGGAACGGGAGGTCACCGGCTCAGTCTGCCGCCGCGCGGGCCGCGCTGCGGGCGAGCAGCGGCCCGGACACGATCAACCACAGCGCACCGGGCAGCAGCGCGATGTACTGCACCGGCGCCAGCTGGGTGGCGAGCAGCAGCACGGCGGCGACCGCGCCGGCGACCGCGAGCCCGCGGCCCACCGAACGCCGGGCGAACCCGGCGCGGGCGACGGCGGCGGCGCTGAGGCCGAGACCGCCCCACAGCCACGGCACAGCCCCGTAGTGGACCACCATCGAGCCGACGGTGTCCGGATCGGCGATCGCGCCGTCGCCGACCGACCACCACAGCTCGGTGTCCAGCCCGGCGCCGAGGAACACCGCGACGGCGGTCAGCGCCACCCCGCCCGCGGCCACCGCGGGCACCAGGCCGCCGGGCGGCTCGCGCAGCGCGAGATGCCGGTACAGGCCGGCGGCGAACACCATAAGCAGCGTGACGACCAGCGCGGACAGCGCCTGGTGCGCCCAGACGATGCTGCTGTGCTCGGCCACCGACGCGGCCATCCGGCTGCTGTCGCCGGCGTCCCAGGCGTCCTGGGTGTAGATGCCCGCGGTGCCGAGCAGACCGGCCGCGCCGGCGAGCCCGGCGGCGGCGCCGCACCAGGCCCAGCCGGTGCCGGGCGGGCCGGCGACGAGCCGGGTGGGTGCGGTGCGGGGGAGGGGTGGCGGGACGGCGTGCACGGCGGGATCCTCTCCGGACGGGATGTCGGTCGGGAACCACGGTGCCGCCGCCGGTGTCCCGGCCGGCAGGGCCGGTCCGTCCCGGCCGACCGGGACGCACCCGGGACCGGCCGCCGCCCGGTTCAGGCCCGGCGCCGGTCCACGGCCAGCACCGCGGGCACCGCCGACGCCAGCAGCCCGGCCGGCACCAGGAAGGCGGCCAGCGGATCGGCGTGGTGCAGCGGGGTGATGACCATCGGCGACGCCGCCGTCCCGGCGAACCGGCCCGCCTGCACGACCGACACCGCCCCGCCGCCGTTCGCCCCGCCCGGGCCGAGCGCGAGCGTGTTCACCCCGACCAGGACGAACTGGCCGCACACCCCGGCCAGCGCCCAGCAGGCCACGACCGCGGCGAGCACCGGGGCCGTGCCGATCCCGGCGACCGTCAGCGCCCCGCCGACGGCGCCGAGCGCGACGCACCGGCGCGCGCCGATCCGGTCGATCGCGCCGCCGACCGCCCGCGCGGACAGGATCCCGGCGACACCGAGCGCGGTCAGCACCAGCCCGCGGGCGCCCGAGCCGAGCCCGAAGACCTCCTCCAGGCGCAGCGCGAGCAGGAAGTTCAGTCCGGCCAGCAGCCCCCAGCCCAGCCCGGCGGCCAGCCCGAGCCGCAGGATCGGGCCGGTCCACACCGAGCGAAGCCGCGGCCGCCCGGCCGGTGACGGCCCCGGAGCCGCGCCGCCGGGGAGCCCGACCAGCCCGAGCGGCAGCGCGACCGCGGCGGCGCCGCCGAACGCCAGCCGCCAGTCGACCTCCGCGGCCAGGCCGCCGACCAGCGGGGCGAACGTCTGGCCTGCGGCCTGCAGCGAGCTGAACCAGCCCAGCGCCCGGCCGAGCCGGTCGGGCTCCACCGTCCCGGCCAGCGCGGCCAGCAGCAGCGGCGTGGTGAAGGCGTTCGCGACGCCCTGCAACGCCCGGGCGGCCAGGAACACCGTCCAGGTCGCCGCGAGCATGCAGGCCAGCGAGGCGACGACGTACAGCGCGTACCCGGCGACCACGGTCCGGGACCGGCCCCACCGCTCGCCGAGCGTGCCGGAGACGAGCAGCGCGGCGGCGAACGGCAGCAGGTAGGCGGTGATGGACGCCGACGCGGCCGCCGTCGGGACACCGAACTCGGCACCCAGCTCCGGCAGGATCGCCGCGGTCAGGCCACCGCCGAACGGGCCCAGGAAGGCGCCCGCGAACAGCGCGACCCGGCGGATCAGGAGTTCGGGCCGCGGCGGCGCAGGTAGCGTTCGAAGTCGGCGGCGATCGCGTCGCCGGAGGTCTCCCGCATCTCGGTCCGCGCCTCCTCCTCGTCCGACTCGTTGGCCTGCTCCTCGAGCTGGCGGACGTACTCGCGGACCTCGTCGTCGGCGTCGGCCATCTCGGAGACCGTCCGCTCCCACTCCTCGGCCTTCTCCGGGAGCGAGCCGAGCGGCACCTCGACGTCGAGTGCCTCCTCGATCCGGTGCAGCAGCGCCACCGCCGCCTTCGGCACCTGGGCCTGGGAGACGTAGTGCGGCACCTCGGCCCAGTACGAGACGGCCGGGATCCCGGCCTGCACGCAGGCCTGCTGGAACACCGCGACGATGCCGGTCGGGCCCTCGTAGTTCGACGGCTCGGTGCCCATCTCGGCGAGCGACTCCGCGTCCCAGGACGTCCCGTTCACCGGGGTGGGGCGGGTGTGCGGGACCTCGGTGAGCAGCGCGCCCAGTGTGATGACCTTCGTCACTCCCAGCCGTTCGGCCTGACCGATCAGCTCGGCACAGAACGAGCGCCAGCGCAGGTTGGGCTCGATCCCGTTGACCAGCACGACGTGCCGTCCGGTGCCGGGCAGCGTCGCCCAGGACAGCCGGGTGGTCTGCCACTCGATCCGCCGGGTCACCCCGCCGGCCAGCTTCACGTGCGGCCGCGTGACCTGGAAGTCGTAGTACTCCTCGGGATCGATCGAGGTCAGCGGCTCGGCATCCCAGCTGAGCTCCAGGTGCTCCAGAGCGGTGCTCGCGGCCTCCCCGGCGTCGTTCCAGCCCTCGAACGCGGCGATGAGGACCGGCTCGACCAGGTCGGGGGTCTCTCCGCCACCCGTGGTGCTCGGCTCTCGGTCGGTCATCGGACCAGCCTACGACCCCGGACGCTCAGAACCCGGGTGAGACCCGGCCGGCGGGTAGCCTGACTGATCGTGTCATCTACGACGGGAGCGGATCACTCGGTGAGCAACTCTTCGGGCGGCGAGAACACGGCAGCTCAACCGGACCCTGAACGGGTCCAACGGGTGGAGCGGAAGACCCAACAGCTCAGGGAGCTGCTGGGCCGGCGGATCGGGGTCATCGACGGCGCGTGGGGCACCGTCATCCAGGGGCTGGGGCTGTCCCCCGAGGACTACACGGCGGACTTCCTGGACGGCCACCCCAAGGACACCAACGGCGACCCGGACCTGCTGAACCTGACCCGTCCGGACGTCATCCTCGACGTGCACCGCCGGTACTTCGAGTCCGGCGCGGACCTGACCACCACCAACACCTTCACCGCGACCACGATCGGCCAGGCCGACTACGCGCTGGAGGACCAAGCCGGCCGGATGAACACCGAGGCCGCGCGGCTGGCCCGGCAGGCCGCCGACGAGGCCGAGGCGGCCACCGGCGAGCCGAAGTGGGTGGCCGGGTCGATCGGGCCGCTCAACGTCACCCTGTCGCTGTCGCCGAAGGTGGAGGACCCGGCCTACCGCGCCGTCAGCTACCAGCAGGTCTACGACTCCTACGCCGCGCAGATCGCCGCACTGGACGCGGGCGGCGTGGACATCCTGCTGATCGAGACCATCTTCGACACGCTGAACTCCAAGGCGGCGCTGCAGGCCGCCCGCGACACCGCGCCGCACCTGCCGGTGTGGATCTCGGTGACGATCGTCGACCGCTCCGGCCGGACGCTGTCCGGGCAGACGGTGGACGCGTTCTGGACCTCGGTGCGGCACGCCGAGCCGCTGGTCGTCGGCCTGAACTGCGCGCTGGGTGCGGACGAGATGCGCCCGCACGCCGCGGCGCTGTCCGAGATCGCCGACACCTTCATCGCGACCTACCCGAACGCCGGGCTGCCGAACGCGTTCGGCGGCTACGACGAGACGCCGGACCAGACCGCCGCGCTGCTGCGCGAGTTCGGCGAGGCCGGCCTGGTCAACATCGTCGGCGGCTGCTGCGGCACCGGGCACGACCACATCCGGGCGATCGCCGAGGCGGTCAAGGACCTGCCCCCGCGGGTCCCGGTCGAGGCGCCGACGAGCACCCGGTTCTCCGGCCTGGAGCGCTTCGAGATCGGCCCGGACACCGGCTTCGTGATGATCGGTGAGCGGACCAACGTCACCGGCTCCAAGCGGTTCCGCAGGCTGATCGAGTCCAAGGACTACAACGGCGCGCTGGACGTGGCGCTGGACATGGTCCGCGGCGGCGCGAACATGTTGGACGTCAACATGGACGCCGACCTCCTCGAGTCCGACGAGGAGATGACGACCTTCCTGAACCTGCTGGCCACCGAGCCGGAGATCGCCCGGCTGCCGATCATGATCGACAGCTCCCGGTGGCGGGTGATCGAGGCCGGCCTGCGGTGCGTGCAGGGCAAGGGCGTGGTCAACTCGATCAGCCTCAAGGAGGGCGAGGAGCCGTTCCTGGAGCAGGCCAGGATCGTCCGCTCGTTCGGTGCGGGCGTCGTGGTGATGGCGTTCGACGAGACCGGCCAGGCCGACACCGCCGACCGCAAGGTCGAGATCTGCGGGCGTGCCTACGACCTGCTGGTCGAGCAGGCCGGGTTCCCGCCCGAGGACATCATCTTCGACCCGAACATCCTCGCCGTCGCCACCGGCATGGAGGAGCACAACGACTACGCGCGCAACTTCATCGAGGCGCTGCCGCGGATCAAGGAGCGCTGCCCGGGGGCGCACATCTCCGGCGGCGTGTCGAACCTGTCGTTCGCCTTCCGCGGCAACAGCGTCGTCCGAGAGGCGATGGACTCCGCGTTCCTGTTCCACGCCATCAAGGCCGGCCTGGACATGGGCATCGTCAACGCCGGCCAGCTCGCCGTCTACCAGGACATCCCGGCCGACCTGCTGGAGATGGTCGAGGACGTCCTGTTCAACCGCAGGCCGGACGCCACCGACCGGCTGGTCGAGTCGGCCGACCGGTTCAAGGGCGAGGGCACCCAGCGCAAGGTCGACCTGACCTGGCGGGAGAACGACGTCCGCGACCGGATCTCGCACGCGCTGGTGCACGGCATCGTCGACTACGTCGAGGAGGACACCGAGGAGGCCCGCGCGCAGGCCGCCCGGCCGCTCGACGTCATCGAGGGCCCGCTGATGGACGGCATGAAGATCGTCGGCGACCTGTTCGGCGACGGCAAGATGTTCCTGCCGCAGGTCGTCAAGAGCGCGCGGGTGATGAAGCGCGCGGTCGCCTACCTGGAGCCCTTCATGGAGAAGGAGAAGGAGGAGGCCAGGGCCCGCGGCGAGGTCCAGTCCGACCGCGGCAACGGCAAGGTCGTCATGGCCACGGTCAAGGGCGACGTGCACGACATCGGCAAGAACATCGTCGGCGTGGTGCTGGGCTGCAACAGCTACGAGGTGATCGACCTCGGCGTCATGGTCCCCGCCCAGACGATCCTGGACACCGCGGTGGCCGAGGGCGCCGACGTCGTCGGGCTGTCCGGGCTGATCACCCCGTCGCTGGACGAGATGGTCGGCGTGGCCGCGGAGATGGAGCGGCGCGGGCTGAAGCTGCCGCTGCTGATCGGCGGCGCGACCACCTCCAAGCAGCACACCGCGGTGAAGATCGCGCCCGCCTACGACGGCGACGTGCTGCACGTGCTCGACGCGTCCCGGGTCGTCGGCGTGGTCTCCGACCTGCTCGACGACGACCGGTCCGAGGTGCTGTCGAGGACCAATACCGAGGACCAGGAGCGGCTGCGCGAGCAGCACGCCGGGCGCGAGCAGAAGCCGCTGCTCGGCATCGAGGAGGCCCGCGCCAACCCGGAGAAGGTCGCCTTCGACGAGCTGCCGGTGCCGGCGTTCACCGGCACCCGGGAGTGCGCCCCGTCGATCGCCGAGCTGCGCGAGCTGATCGACTGGCAGTTCCTGTTCCTGGCCTGGGAGATGAAGGGCAAGTTCCCGCAGATCCTGGACGAGCCGGTCGCCCGGGAGCTCTACGACGACGCCAACGCGATGCTCGACGACATCGTCGCCAACGACCGGTTCACCGCGAAGGGCGTCTACGGCTTCTGGCCGGCGCACGCCGAGGGCGACGACGTCGTCATCCACCCGGACTCCGGTGCGGTGCGCATCCCGATGTTGCGCCAGCAGACGAAGAAGCCGCTGGGCCGGGCGAACCGCTGCCTGTCCGACTTCGTCGCGCCCGAGGGCGACCACCTGGGTGCGTTCGCGGTGTCCATCCAGGGCGCCGAGGTGATGGCGAAGGAGTTCGAGGAAGCCCTCGACGACTACAAGTCGATCATGGTGAAGGCGCTCGCCGACCGGCTCGCCGAGGCGTTCGCCGAGTACGCGCACCGGCAGGCGCGGCGCGAGTGGTTCGAGCCCGACGCCGACCAGCCGGTCGAGGAGCTGCTCGCGGAGAAGTTCCGCGGCATCCGCCCCGCCTTCGGGTACCCGGCCTGCCCGGACCACACCCAGAAGCGGCCGCTGTTCGACCTGCTGGGCGCCGAGGAGCTGGGGATCGGGCTGACCGAGTCCTACGCGATGACGCCGGCGGCCGCGGTCAGCGGGATGATCTTCCAGAACCCGGGCTCCCGATACTTCACCGTCGGGCGGGTCGGCAAGGACCAGATCACCGACTACGCGCAGCGGCTCGGCATGGACGTCGTCGAGGTCGAGAAGTGGCTCCGGCCGAACCTGGGGTACAACCCGGATGCCTGACCCGATGCCTGAGCTCAGGGGTGTCCTGCTCGACATGGACGGCACGCTGATCGACTCCGAGAAGGTGTGGGAGGTCGCGCTCAACGACCTCATGAAGCACCTCGGGTCCGATCCGCTGCCGGTCGAGGCCCGGCGGGAGTCGGTCGGTGGGTCGCTGGACTCGTCGCTGCGGATCTGCTTCCGCGAGGCCGGGCGGGACCCGGACACGGTGCCGCCCGACGAGTACCGGGAGACCGGGGAGTGGCTCTACGACCGGGCCGGGGAGCTGTTCGCGCACGGCGTGCCGTGGCGGCCGGGTGCCCGCGAGCTGCTGGTCGCGCTGCGCGCCGAGGGCATCCCGGCCGCGCTGGTCACCAACACCATCCGGGTGCTGGTGACCCGCGCGCTGGACACCCTCGGCCGGGAGCACTTCACCGCGATCGTCCCGGGCGACGAGGTGGCCGCGCCCAAGCCGGGGCCGGAGCCCTACCTGCGCGGCGCCGAGCTGCTCGGCCTCGACTCGGCGGACTGCGTCGCGGTGGAGGACTCGCCGACCGGCGCGCTCTCCGCCGAGCGGGCCGGCTGCGCGGTGCTGGTGGTGCCGTGCGAGCTGGACGTGCCGCCCGGCGATCGGCGGGTGCAGCGCAGCACCCTCGCCGGGGTGACCCCCGCCGAGCTCGGCGCGATCCTGCGCGAGGTCCGCGCCCGGACCTGACCGCACGGCCTCCGGTGGCCACGGCGCCGCCGGGGGCCCCGTCCGGGACGGCCGGGGTGGTGCGCCGAACCCGCCCGGGCGGCTCGCGAGCGGTTCGCTTCCGTCGACGAACGGCCCGTCCTGCGCCGGTTGGTCACACCGGGTGAACCACCCGGCGCCGTGCGTTGCCCGCATGGCTCCGGAACCCGGGTACCCGCCGGTACCGCCGGACGCACCCTTCACACTGGTGCGGAAAGGGGTCGATGCACGTGAAGACATTCGACGAGCTGTTCGCCGAGCTGCAGACCAGAGCCCGGGAGCGGCCGTCCGGGTCGGGCACCGTCGCGGCGCTGGACGCCGGGGTACACGCCCAGGGCAAGAAGGTGCTCGAAGAGGCGGGCGAGGTGTGGCTCGCCGCCGAGTACCAGGGCGACGCCGAGCTCGCCGAGGAGATCTCACAGCTCCTGTACCGACTGCAAGTGATCATGATCCAGCGCGGGCTCACCCTCGAGGACGTCTACAAGCATCTGTAGCGCCACGAGGGCCCGGCACCACCAGCACTTCCCGCACCGACGATTCTCAGGAGAGCGTCATGCTCCGCGTGGCACTGCCGAACAAGGGCACCCTGGCCGAGCCCGCCGCCACGATGATGCGCGAGGCCGGCTACCGCCAGCGGACCGACTCGCGTGACCTCAGCGTGGTCGACGAGGAGAACGAGATCGAGTTCTTCTACCTGCGGCCCAAGGACATCGCGACCTACGTCGGCAAGGGCGACCTGCACCTGGGCGTCACCGGGTTCGACCTGATGGAGGAGTCCGGCAGTCAGACCCAGGAGTTGCTCGCCCTGGGCTTCGGCCGCTCCCGCTTCCAGTTCGCCGGACCGGCCGACAGCGACTGGAAGCTGGAGGACCTGGACGGGCGCAAGATCGCCACGTCGTACCCGCGGCTGGTCCGCTCGTTCCTGTCCGGCAAGCGGATCGGCGCCGAGATCGTGAAGCTCGACGGTGCCGTCGAGATCTCCATCCAGCTCGGCCTGGCCGATGCGATCGCCGACGTCGTCTCGTCCGGCCGGACGCTGCGCCAGCACGGGCTGCAGGTCATCGGGGAGCCGATCGCGACGTCGCAGGCCACCCTGATCGAGCGCGAGAAGCGCCCGGACCGGGTCGAGAACAGCGAGACCACCGCGGTCAAGCGGGTGTTCGCCGACCGGCTGCAGGGCGTCGTGCTGGCCCGCGAGTACCTGATGATGGACTTCGACTGCCCCGAGTCGCTCCTGCCCGACGTGGAGAAGGTCGCGCCCGGGCTGCAGGCTCCGACCGTGTCCCCGCTGCGCAAGGCCGGCTGGGTCGCGGTCCGCACCATGGTCCCGGCGAAGGACACCAACCGGGTGATGGACACGCTCGCCCGGATCGGCGCCACCGCGATCCTGACCTCGGAGATCCGCAGCTGCCGCGCGATGTCGGTGAACGGGCACGGCCACGGCTGAGCCGCCGGACGGCCGGGCCGCGCCGGGCCGCCCGGCCGCCGGGCGGCTCAGCGCGCCCGGACGGTGAGCGCCTGCGCGATCCGGCCCACCTGGCCGCGCCCGTCGAACAGGGTCGCCGAGCAGGTGCCCAGCCCGTCCGGCCCGACGACGGTCGCCGCGTCGACGCCGATCCACTCGCCGGCCGGGGCGCGGTGCAGGTGCACGGTCAGCTCGGTGTTGACGAACAGCCACTCGCGCACGTCCAGCGGGGCCGCGAAGCCGTTCGCGCAGTCCGCGGCGACCATCAGCCGCTCCAGCGGGTCCGGCTGCTCGCCGTCGACCAGCGGCACCCGCATCCGGACCCAGCCGCGGCCCGGGCCGGGATCGCCGAGCCGGCTGCCGTCCAGCCACGACCACTCGACGGCGTCCAGGAAGCCGGGCAGCCAGCCGTCCGGCCGGTCCAGCCCGATCGAGCCGGTGTCCGGACCGGGCATCGGCTCGACGGCGCCCTGCTCGACGGCGGCGGTGTCGCCCGCCGCGAGCCGCCACGCCCTGGCGCGCAGGACGTCCCGGTCGCCGGCCTGCATCGTCGCCGACAGCAGCTCGATGGTGCGCCCGGGCCGCTCCACCTGAGCGGTCACCGTGACCGGCCCGGCGGGCACCGTGCCGAGCACCTCGACGGTGACCCGGGCGATCCGGCGGGGTGCGTCGTCGCGGGCCGGCAGCCGGCGCATGGCCCGGGTGAGCAGCGCCGACGGCGGGCCCATGTGCTGGGCGTCGGCGAACCAGGGGCCGGTGGTCGACCGCGTGGCATCGAACCCGGCCCCGGCGCCGGCTCCGGTCGGGCCGGTCGGGCCGGGCGGGTCGTCGGTCCGGCGGTAGAAGGCGTCCACGACGCTGATCATGCCTCGCCGGTCGGCGCCGCCGCGTCGCCGGGCCAGCCCGGGTAGGGCGGCGGGACCCCGCCTCAGGCCGGGCAGCGTTCCCGGTGGTCGCAGGTCCGGCAGGCCGGTCCCCGGTTCGGCCGGAAGTCCCCACCGGGTGCGGCCCGCCCGATGGCCGTCCACAGGGCGTCGAGCAGCCGGCCGAACCGGTGCAGCTCGGCCTCGTCGGGCCGGTAGGTCAGCACGGTGCGGTCGGCCAGGTACAGCATCCGCAGCTCGTCCGGCATCCGGCCGCGGGCCAGCAGCACCGCGAGCGCGTAGAACTTCAGCTGGAACAGCACGGCACCCTCGAAGCCGTCGCCGGGCGTCGAGCCGGTCTTGTAGTCGATCACCCGCAGCGAACCGTCCGGTCCCTCGTCGAGCCGGTCGAGGATGCCGCGCAGCGGGACCGGCCCGCCGGGGCCTGCCAGCTCGGTCTCGATCCGGTTCTCGACCGCGGTGACCGGGACCGCCGCCGGATCCTCCAGGGTGAAGTAGGCGTCCAGCAGCGCGGCCGCCGAGTCCAGCCACCGCGCCTGCTCCTGCGGCTCCTCGAACAGGGTGGCCGTCTCCGGCCAGGCCGCGGCCAGCTCGTCCCAGCAGGGGCCGAGCAGCTCCCGCGCGACGCCCGGGGTGCGCTGCGCGGCGGGCCGGGCGAACAGCGCCTCCAGCACCGCGTGCACCAGCGTGCCACGCACCTGCGCCCGGGACGGCGGCTCGGGCAGCCGGTCCACCGCACGGAACCGGTACAGCAGCGGGCAGCGGCGGAAGTCCGCCGCGCGGGACGGCGAGAGCGCCGGCGGGCGACGGGCGGTGACGGTCGGGCCGGGGCCGGTGCTGAAGGTGGGACTGGAGGTGGAGGTGCTGCCTAGCCCCGAGGCGGTGCTGCCCGGGCCCGCGCCATCCGGCGGCGGGGGAGCGGGCGGCGGGACGGTCACCGGCGCAGGCTAACCCGGCCCACCGACGGTTCCGGCGGCCCGGGCCGACCCCGGCTCCGGGGCGGCGGCCCGGCGTGGATAGCGTCGTCGCCCGTGCCCGACCCCGTTCCGACCGCCACCGCCCCCAGCACCCCCTCCGCCGGGCCCGAGTCCCAGGCCGAGTCCCAGCCCCGCCGCCGGGGCGGCCCGTTCGTCGCGGGCGACCGGGTCCAGCTCACCGACCCCAAGGGCAGGCACTACACGCTGGTGCTGGAGGAGGGCGGCGCGTACCACACGCACCGCGGCCAGATCGCGCACGACGACCTGATCGGCGCCCCCGAGGGCAGCCTGGTCCACTCCGCGGCGAACACCCCGTACCTGGCGCTGCGGCCGCGACTGGCCGACTACGTGCTGTCGATGCCGCGCGGCGCCCAGGTGATCTACCCGAAGGACTCCGCGCAGATCCTGATGTGGGGTGACGTGTTCCCCGGCGCGCGGGTGCTGGAGGCCGGCGCCGGGTCCGGCGCGCTCACCTGCTCGCTGCTGCAGGCGGTCGGCCCGACCGGGCGGGTGATCTCCTACGAGGTGCGCGACGACCACGCGCCGCACGCCGTGCAGAACGTCGAGACGTTCTTCGGGCACCGCCCGCCGCACTGGGACCTCACGGTGGGTGACATCCGTGAGCACCGGGGCGAGGTGGACCGCGTCGTGCTGGACATGCTCTCGCCGTGGGAGGTGCTCGACACGGTCCGCGACAGCCTCGTCCCCGGCGGCATCCTGGTCGGCTACGTGGCGACCACCACGCAGCTGTCCGTGCTGACGGAACGCTTGCGCGACATGCAGTGCTGGACCGAGCCGGAGGCGTGGGAGGCGATGGTCCGGCCGTGGCACGTGGTCGGTCTGGCGGTCCGGCCGGAGCACCGGATGATCGCCCACACCGCGTTCCTGGTGACCTCGCGCCGGCTCGCGGACGGTGTCACACCGCCCCGTCAGCAGCGCCGTCCGACGGGTCGCTGACACCTTCGTCCGGGGCAGCCGGTTAGACCGTCAGGGGGCACCGCTCCGATGCGGCACGCCCGGCGTGGAACAAGAACTTCACAAAGTCCCATCCGTGTGGACGTGGCGGTGACGAGCGGGAAGCCGCAGAGTGACGTCATGGTGCCGACCGGCTGAGGCCCGGATCACCGGTTCGACGCACCGCCGCGGTACCCCCGCCCGGGTACCGTGGTTGAACGGAACACGGAGGGAGGCTGCCGTGAACCACCCCTACGACGACGGTCCCGGCAGGCATGATTTCCACGCTGGCCGCGACCTCGGCCCGGCCGAGGCCGCCGAGCAGATCCGTCATCTCGAGAACGAGATCGCAACGCTGCGCCAGCGGCTGAGCGAGACCCCCCGGCACGCCCGAGTGCTGGAACAGCGCCTTGCCGAGACCACGAGCAGGCTCTCCGCACTGAACGCCCGGAACGAGAAGCTCACCGAGACCCTCAAGGAGGCCCGGGGGCAACTCGTGGCGCTCCGCGAGGAGGTCGACCGGCTGGCCCAGCCACCGTCCGGCTACGGCGTCTTCCTGGCCCGCTACGACGACGACACGGTGGACGTGTTCACCTCCGGTCGCCGGATGCGGGTCCCGGTCTCGCCTGCGGTCGAGGCGAGCGAGCTGCGCAGCGGCCAGTCGCTGCGGCTGAACGAGGCGCTCACGGTGGTCGAGGCGATGGGCTTCGAGCAGGTCGGTGACCTGTACTCGTTGCGCGAGATCGTCTCGAAGCCCGGTGCCGACGGTTCGGCGGGCCGCGGCCTGGTGATCGGCCACTCCGACGAGGAGCGGGTGGTGTGGCTCGCCGCGCCGCTGTTCGACCTCGGCCAGGAAGAGGGCACCAGCCCGCTCAAGGCCGGGGACCACCTCATGGTCGACTCGCGGGCGGGCTACGCCTACGAGCGGGTCGCCAAGGCCGAGGTCGAGGACCTCGTGCTGGAGGAGGTCCCGGACATCTCCTACTCCGACATCGGTGGCCTGTCCCGGCAGATCGAGCAGATCCAGGACGCGGTCGAGCTACCGTTCCTGCACACCGAGCTGTTCACCGAGTACGAGCTGCGGCCGCCGAAGGGCGTGCTGCTCTACGGCCCGCCCGGCTGCGGGAAGACGCTGATCGCGAAGGCGGTCGCCAACTCGCTGGCGAAGAAGATCGCCAAGCAGCGCGGCGACAACCCGGACGAGGGGCGTGCGTTCTTCCTCAACATCAAGGGCCCGGAGCTGCTCAACAAGTTCGTCGGCGAGACCGAGCGGCACATCCGGCTGATCTTCCAGCGGGCCAGGGAGAAGGCCAGTGCCGGCACCCCGGTGATCGTGTTCTTCGACGAGATGGACTCGATCTTCCGGACCCGCGGCTCGGGTGTGTCCTCCGACGTCGAGACGACCATCGTCCCCCAGCTCCTCGCCGAGATCGACGGCGTCGAGGGCCTGGAGAACGTGATCGTGATCGGCGCGTCGAACCGGGAGGACATGATCGACCCGGCGATCCTGCGGCCGGGCCGGCTCGACGTGAAGATCAAGATCGAGCGTCCGGACGCCGAGGGCGCGAAGGACATCTTCTCCAAGTACCTCACCGAGACGCTGCCCATCCACGCCGACGACGTCGCCGAGTTCGGCGGCAGCCGCAGGGCCTGCGTGGACGGGATGATCCAGCGGATCACCGAGCGGATGTACGACGAGTCCGAGGAGAACCGGTTCCTGGAGGTCACCTACGCCAACGGTGACAAGGAGACCCTCTACTTCAAGGACTTCAACTCCGGCGCGATGATCCAGAACATCGTCGACCGGGCGAAGAAGTCCGCGATCAAGTCGGTGCTCGAGTCCGGCCAGCCGGGCCTGCGGGTCCAGCACCTGCTGGACGCGATCGTCGACGAGTTCGCCGAGAACGAGGACCTCCCGAACACCACCAACCCGGACGACTGGGCCCGGATCTCGGGCAAGAAGGGCGAGCGGATCGTCTACATCCGCACCCTGGTCACCGGCAAGAACGAGGCCACCGGCCGGGCGATCGACACCGCGTCGAACACCGGCCAGTACCTGTAGGCGCCGCACACGGACGGGCCCGTCGATCCTCACCGGGATCGACGGGCCCGTCCGTCTGTGTGGTCCGCGTTGTCAGACCCGAATCCGCGAGTAGCGACGGGCCTGCCGGTGGGGAGATGACGATAGGTGCCCGCTGACCTGCGATGATCGTGTTTGCGAAGACATG